>NZ_KB235896.1:600000-829254 GCF_000332135.1 Anabaena sp. PCC 7108 | reverse complement strand
TCTTCCCTGAGAAAAGAGGTTTACAACCCAAGAGCCTTCCTCCCTCACGCGGTATTGCTCCGTCAGGCTTTCGCCCATTGCGGAAAATTCCCCACTGCTGCCTCCCGTAGGAGTCTGGGCCGTGTCTCAGTCCCAGTGTGGCTGATCATCCTCTCAGACCAGCTACTGATCGTCGCCTTGGTAGTCCATTACACTACCAACTAGCTAATCAGACGCAAGCTCATCTTCAGGCAGCAAGCCTTTTACCTCTCGGCACATCCGGTATTAGCCACCGTTTCCAGTGGTTGTCCCAGACCTGAAGCCAGATTCTCACGCGTTACTCACCCGTCCGCCACTAAATCCCTAAGGATTCCGTTCGACTTGCATGTGTTAAGCATACCGCCAGCGTTCATCCTGAGCCAGGATCAAACTCTCCGTTTTGGTTCGTTTTCTTTAGCTCTTTTGACCGTCTTTTTCAACCTCGGTCAGGTTATTTTCTTTACTGACGCAGAGTACTTGTTTTATACTGTCTTTCAAACTATAATATTTTCAAGGTTCGGTCTCCTTCGAGCGTCGCTTTCGTTCGGCTTCTCTCTCCGGCACTTATTCAATATATCTAACCTCTTTCTTCTTGTCAACTACTTTGACAAACTTTTTTCTTCGCTCTTTTTTAAATTCCCTTCAAAGCTTTACGGGGTAAGCTTTTTACGATATAAACTTCCTACAGAGAAGAAATTGTGCTGGACTTATAGACTGGGATGCCAATTTTTATGATCCGGGTCATAACTCTTCCCTATAATTCAAGCAATTTGGATTTATTCATAATAATTTGGCAGTAATTGCAGATAGAATTACTTTGCAATTCCTCAGATAAAGTATTGGATATAGGAGTGAACAAAAATTCATAGGGGTTATGTAAAAGGTCTATACGGGTATTTTTGGATAAAGCATATTCAATTTTTGACGATAGATATCTATAGAATATGGAGAAACACGTCGTGGCTGTACTACCACCTTTTTTGGTGCTAGATAAATTGTTGCAAAGTTGGTTGTTGGAAGATATTGGTAGAGGCGATCGCACTACTCAATCTCTTTTATCGCACAGTGCAACACCCGGACAAGCTAAATGGGTAGCGAAAGCGCCAGGGATAATTGCTGGTTTACCAGTTGCAGCGAGGGTGTTTCAGCTTTTGAATGAGAAAGTTAACTTTGTCTCCATAACAAATGAAGGTGCAAAGTGTGAACCGGGACAGGTGGTGGCAGAAATTAACGGTTCCTTGGATGCTCTGTTGATGGGGGAACGGGTGGCGCTGAACTTAGCGATGCGGTTAAGTGGCATTGCAACTTTGACTAATATATATGTAGAGAAAATAGCAGATTTACCTACTCAGTTGGTGGATACACGCAAAACCACACCGGGATTAAGAATCCTAGAAAAGTACGCTACGGCTATAGGTGGTGCGATTAATCACCGGATGGGTTTAGATGATGCGGTAATGATTAAGGATAATCACATTGTAGCTGCTGGTGGAATTGGACAAGCTATAACCCGTGTTCGTTCCCAGATTCCTTATCCTCTAACAATTGAGGTGGAAACAGAAAGTTTGGCACAGGTAGAAGAAGCGTTACAGCATAAAGCTAATATTATCATGTTGGATAATATGCCTTTGGAAATGATGCGTGAGGCAGTGCAGTTGATTCGTAAGCAGGATAGTGATGTCAAGATTGAAGCTTCGGGAAATGTTACTTTGGCGACTATTCACGGTGTAGCAGAAACTGGGATTGACTATATTTCTAGTAGTGCGCCAATTACCCAATCGAGGTGGTTGGATTTGAGTATGAGGATGAGTTAAAAATTCCCAGGAGTAGGAGTGATTAATGCAGAAAAGAGTCAAAGTAATTCGTAATTATCAGCCCATATTTAAAGCCAGGGGCTTGTAATCTTTAATTACGTTGGTAGTAGCCAGCTGGAGGCATTATTAAGAATTACGAATTACGGATTAGTAATTATTCAGTCACTCCTAGTTTCTAAATCCTAACTCTCTGAAATTTCCTGAGAGAACTTCTTAGAGATAGTTTGACTTTGTCCTCCGTTAGCAGAGGTTGCTGTGATCAGATAGTTGAGTAAGTTATCTGAAAAGGGAACACGAAAATGGAAAGTGCCATCAGATTGGAGTCTAAGGCTTTTACCATTGATGGTAATAGTTGCACCAGGTTCTGTTGCTCCTTGAATAACTAGCTCAGTATCCGTAACCAGCCAAAAATCTGCACTAGAACGACTGAATACACGAACAATACCAGAACGAGCTATACATAACCAGGTATCAGCATAAGTAACATAACCTATTTCAGTCATGTAGTCACGATTTCCTTGGGGAATAGCCACATAACGATCATGTGTTGCTTCGTCACATTCATACTGTTGAACTAACTGGGGAATTTGGTAACTGAGGTCAATATCAGTGACATCATATAGTCGCACTGCTAAGAAATGGCCGCCTTTATTCTGCAGTGCTTGTTTCTGAAACTCAGAAACATACCAAGAAACATAAGCCCATTTGGGAGTGCGGGGTGTGAAGATAATACTACCATCACCGATCACATCTGACAAATTGGTAATTTCTTCTGTCAAGTTAGCCTTAACTTCAGTTTCTTCATCTGAGGTATTGAATAACTCTTCTAATTCATTTGATAAGTCAGGTAGTGAATGTTTTATCTCCGCTATTGGTAGTTCTACATCTAATGATTCTGGTGACAAACCCAATAATTCTGAAAGCGAAGCTGTGGAATCTTGAGGAGATGTTGATGTGGGTACAGTCAGTAATTTTAATAGTGAAGTGTTGGACTCTCCATCTGTAGATGTTGTGAGAACACCAAGCAAATCTAACAGTGAAGTATTAGACTCATCATTAGCTGAGTTTGCTAACACACCAAGTACTTCTAATAGCGAAGTTGTAGAATATGGATTAGTGTCCTCTGCTGCCGCATTTAGTAATTCTGAAAGCGAAGTTGTAGAGTGTTGATTGGAGTTTTCTACTGTCTCATCTAGTAATTCTGAAAGCAGAGTTGTAGAGTGTTGATTGGAGTTTTCTACTGTCTCATCTAGTAATTCTGAAAGCAGAGTTGTAGAGTGTTGATTGGAGTTTTCTACTGTCTCATCTAGTAATTCTGAAAGCAGAGTTGTAGAGTGTTGATTGGAGTTTTCTACTGTCTCATCTAGTAATTCTGAAAGCGAAGTTGTGGAATGTTGATTAGAGTTTTCTACTGTCTCATCTAGCAATTCTAAGAGAGAACTGGTGAGATCCTCTATTGGCAGTTCTACATCGAATGGCGGTTCTAAAATATTTGGAACTTGAGGATAGGGAGTCTTAACAACAGCTACTGGTGCTTCTGTGTCCCAGACAACTTCACCACAATCAAGAGCAATTGTCTGATTATAAATTTCTACCTGATTTTTATTTTCTACTGCGGTGTTTTTTTCTTTAACAGCTATGGCTGTTACACCAGATCCTAAGTTGTCAGTATCAGCGAAAATGAAATCTTCTTCTGTATTAGATACGGTTGATGTCGTATTTTGATTGTGGTGAGATGTTCCGTTAGTAAGATTAGTGTCGTTAGCAGAGGGAAGAAAGCTAAATTCATCAGGTGTTGTTTCTAAAACCGATTCCTGAGAAGTATCAACTTCCAAGCCAGTTGTGTTTTCACTGATTGATTGTTGTTTTCCCCGTACCCACCAAGTTAAAAAACCACCTAAGCCAACAATTGGTAACAAAGATAAAGCTATCCAAAGTACTATATTCCTTTGTCCAATAGGATTATTGTCCCAAGGAGTGACTAACTGCTGCTCGTTACCTGACTTAAGGTTGGTAGATGAAGTCTCTGATGGATTCTCATTGGATGAAGCAGTAGCTATGGGTGTAGCAGCTGGTGTAGAACTTGTGGTAGTTTCTGTACTAAAGCTTTGTAATGCACGGGCGGCGATCGCAGATGCTTCAGAATTTCTAGCTGCTTCTATCGCTTTTTTTCCGGGGGTTGCAGTTGTAAAACCGAGAAAACTAGCCACTCCAGGGCTGGGATTTTGCTTATAAACGTAAACTAAAGACTGGGAAAAGGGATATTTAGGATTGTCTGGGGAGATTTCCTGTACTTTTAGTTTTCGCACATCAGGCAACACTGATACCTGATTATCCATAACATAGCTGATGCCGTCTGTGCCTAATCCTTTGATAATTTGGGCAATATTATCATCAGTTACTTGAATGGCATTAGCACCTGTGGCAAATTCCTGAGATTTAAAGGCTGGGTAGTTGCGAAAAGAATTCCGAGTATCGCTAGTTGCTGGATGATCGATAAACCGAATTTTACCAGCAGATCCTCCTAGTTCTGACCAGTCTGTGATTTCTCCCCGAAAAATCTTGGCGAATTGTTCACTAGTTAAACCACCTTTAAAAGGATTGTTTGCACCAACTACAATGGCAATCTTTTCTCGGTGTAAATTGACTTGTTCTAAACCTTGGGCTTGTTCTGCTGGTGTTAATTTACGAGCGATCGCTGCTATGTCTATTTTGCCATCTAGCAAAGCTTGTAGTGCAGCATCAGTTCCATTAACACTCACTTCTACTTTTGTTCCAGAGAACTTTTTTTCAAAGTCATCTTTGAGGTTTTGGTTAATCATCAACAAGGTGTTGGAACCATCAATCCGCACTGTAGTTCCATTCTCCACTGTTTGCGGCAGTGAGAAAGCGGCCACATCATTTGTAGATTCTGCCAATACAGGTTTGGAAATTAAGAAGTTTACTGCCCAGGGAATGGTAGCTAAGGCTAGTGATAAAGCCAAACTAACAATTACACTCTGTTTTTTTTCTTGTTGCGACATATGCCCCTTATCCAGGTATAAGAATATAGTAAAGCGGGCTACTTCCCAAGATGTTTTTGTATAGAGGAGACGCGCTAATTATACATCTTTAGTTATGTTTATCCCTAGTCACCGAATTTACTCAAAGTTAATTCATACTACGTTTTGTTGATCTGGTAAAAACAAAAAGCTTCTTGGCTATAATTTATACGAGAGTTTCCTTGAGGTAACAATGACAATCGGGTTTATCAATCAGCGACTCTACCAAGGCATTCAGAACAGTAGTAGCTAATAATCCACCACCTAAATTTCCTTCAATAGTGATAAAAGGGATGTTTTGTTCCATAAGTTGTCGCTTGGCTGCGGGTGCATGACTAAAGCCAATCGGCATTCCTATCACTAATGCAGGCTGAATTTTTTGGTTTTTAAGGGCTGTACATATCTCCAGCAATACTGAGGGAGCATAACCAACAACCAGTATAGCCCCCGTATTTAGTTGCAGCAATGTTTCTCGCCATTGTTGATGCTGCCAAAATGCTTGTTCTGCTTCTGTGACAGTGGTAATATGAGAATTATCGATTAAAGTTGTGACTAGACATCCCAAATGAGCTAATCGAGTTTGATCTAAGGCAGCGGCAACAGTGGGAAGATCGACAATAATCTCACAACCAGATTTTAGGGCTTTACGACTGGCTGCTATGGCTTCCCGACTCAACCGCAAGAAAGATACTAAACTCACATCACCGCAAGCTAAAACCAATTGGGAAATCAGATGTTGTTCAATTTCCGAACGATTGGATAAATCAGGTAATAAGCGTTGTAAGGATTCGGGGAATACTTCTGAATGGTTGTGAACTTCAGCGTCTAACTGACTCCAAAGTTGTTCCAGTCCACCTAAACCCGCTTGGGTGTCACTTTCCAGTAACTTAATTTGGGATAGAACTTCGGTTTGTATGATTTGACAATGTTCATCTCTCCCCAACAAACTTTCTAAAGCCGAGGCAGTTTGTCGCAATTGAGAAATTTGTTGTATTATTGCCTGATATTGTTGTTGTAGTCGCCCGATTAAATTCTGATTTGTTTCTGCTTCTGGTTCAACTTCCAAAATGTGTCGAATGTGGTTGAGTTGAAAACCTTGCTGTTTGAGTGTAACAATTCTTTGTAATCGGATCACATCTTGTTGGCTGTATAGGCGATAATTACTAAGCGATCGCACAGCTTGGGGTAATAACCCTAATTGATGATAATGTCTCACCATGCGCGGTGTAATTCCACCACCTACCGCTTCAGTAAACTCTTTGATAGTTAAGCAAGCTGTATTCATAATTCCAAAGTATATTCAAGAGACTTAATACTAATAAGTAGGGTTTGCTGTTCGCGTACAGATTTTTAGTGTGACTTGACATTAACATTAATGTCAAGGTTTAGGGTGAGAGTAGTAATCTCAATACCACTCTCATGCTTTATTCCCAACGGTTTCAACAATTCACTACAGAACACGCTGACGCAGTTGCCGCAATGCTTTGTGGTTTCCTGCTATTTCTCGGCTGGTTTGCTTTACATCTCAACTGGTTGGGTTTGGCGTTGCTGCTGCTACCGGCTGCTTATGTCATTGGTGGCTATGAAAGCGCTCGTGAGGGGCTAACTACTCTTTTTAAAGAAAAAGAACTAGACGTAGATTTGCTGATGATAGTGGCGGCGCTAGGGGCTGCTAGTTTGGGATTATGGAAACGGGAATATCATCTAATTATTGATGGCGCGATTTTAATTCTCATTTTTGCTATTAGTGGCGCTTTGGAAGGTTACGCTATGCGTCGCACAGAACGCAGTATCCGCAGTTTGATGAGTTTGACAGCAGATACAGCGCGGGTTCTGCGTCAAGGAAGTGAAGAAATGGTTTCTATCTCTGAGTTACGGGTGGGAGATGAAATAGTTGTGAAACCGGGGGAAATAATTCCTACTGACGGGTTGATTTTATCTGGTTACAGTACTTTAAATCAAGCGGCGATTACGGGGGAATCTTTACCTGTAGAAAAAACGGTGGGAGAGGAAGTTTTTGCAGGTAGTCTCAACGGTTATGGGGCGTTAAAGTTGCAAGTACACAAACCTGCGGAAAGTAGTTTAATTCAACGGGTAATTAAGTTAGTTGAACAAGCGCAAACAGAAGCACCACCTTCTCAAGAGTTTATTGAAAAATTTGAACGGGGCTATGCGCGGTTAATTGTGATTGCGGGAATATTATTAGCAATTTTACCGCCGTTTATTTGGGGTTGGGATTGGGAAACTACGATTTATCGGGCGTTAACTTTTTTGGTGGTAGCTTCTCCTTGTGCTTTAATGGCAGCGATAATGCCTACTTTACTATCTGGAATTGCTAATGGTGCAAGAAGGGGAATTTTGTTTAAAAATGGCTCTCAATTGGAGATGATTGGGAAAGTTAGAGCGATCGCATTTGATAAAACTGGTACTCTAACTACAGGACTGGTAAAAGTCTCTCAGGTAATCGCATCTGAGGAATTTACTCACAACGATGTATTAACAGCAGCAGCATCTGTAGAATCGGCTTCTGAACATCCCATTGCTAAGGCAATTATTCAAGCTGCGGCTGAGTTAAAATGCCAACGGGCAATTGAAGCACAAGCTATACCAGGACAGGGTATTATTGGTATTGTAGATGAACAAAAGATCATTGTCGGGAATAGGGCTTTTATTCATAAGTATGTGACTAATTTACCCGCAGCTTTGCAACAAACGGCGCAAGGTTGGGAAGATGAGGGTAAAACTGTGGTTTGGGTAGCCCAGGAAAATTCTCAATCAGGAATTACCAATTGTTTGGGTATAATTGCGATCGCAGATGAAGTTCGAGAAGAAGCAACTGCAACTATTCACCAATTGCGGAAGTTGGGAATTGAAGAAATTGTCATGTTAACTGGGGATAATCACAGAACCGCCCAAACTGTGGCTAAGTTGGTGGGAATTGATCGAGTGTATGCAGAGCTTTTGCCAGAAGATAAACTAGATGTAATTCGTAGTCTCCAGAAACATTATCAGACTGTGGCTATGGTAGGGGATGGTATAAATGATGCACCTGCTTTAGCCCAAGCTTCTGTCGGTATTGCAATGGGTGTAGCTGGTAGTGATGTGGCCTTGGAAACCGCAGATATAGTATTGATGGCGGATAATTTAGAAAAGATTGCGGTGGCGATGAAATTGGGTAAGCGATCGCAATCTATAATCAAACAAAATATCACTGTAGCTTTGGGTTTTATTGTTTTACTCTTAATTGGTAACTTTTTCGGGAATATTAACCTCCCTATGGGCGTTATCGGCCATGAAGGTTCAACGGTATTAGTGACTTTAAGTGGTTTAAGGTTATTAAAAAGATAATGTCTGAATCAGGATTTGATAGATAGAAAGATGTAAAATTTATCCTAAAAACGGCTAATATCTGAACTTTACAGTATTGCATAAATCAGAGAGCGAAAACTTGAACAAAGACTCTGCGTACCTTTGCGTTTACCTCAGCGAACCTCTGCGTTTAAAAGTAAAGTTCCCAGCATCTTTAGCTAAAAATCTTGATTCTTACATTCCATACTTCAGCCTAATGACAAGGTAAACTGGTGGAATTGACTGACGAAATTAAGTGACTTATGCCTGCATTTTTATTAGAAGTTGGTACAGAAGAACTACCTGCAAGTTTTCTGCGTAATGCCATCATACAATGGCGATCGCGCATTCCCCAAAGTCTGGAAGCAAATAGTCTGACTCCAGAAGCGGTTGAGGTTTATGGAACTCCTCGAAGGTTAGCGGTTTTAATCACCGGTTTACCGTCTCAACAACCAGACAAGGAAGAAGAAATTAAGGGACCACCCGCACAAGCAGCTTTTAAAGATGGTAAACCCACACCAGCAGCAATAGGTTTTGCTAAAAAACAAGGTGTGGAAATCACAGCTTTAGAAATTCGTCCCACGGAAAAAGGGGATTTTGTCTTTGTTCAGAAAAAGACAGTTGGCCGTCCAGTTGCGGAAATTTTAACAGAATTGGTTCCCCAGTGGGTTTGGAATTTGGAAGGAAAGCGGTTAATGCGTTGGGGAAGCGGAGATGAAAGATTTTCTCGCCCCATTCGTTGGTTGGTAGCTTTGTTAGATGGGGATGTTTTGCCGTTAGAATTAAAGAATGGCGAAAAGACTGTGAAGAGCGATAGCATTTCTCAAGCACATCGCGTTTTACATCCCGAACCTGTCAGCATTTCCCACGCAACAGAATATGTAAATACTCTCCGTTCGGCTTTTGTGACTGTCATTCCTGAAGAACGAGAAAAAGTCATCACCGAAAAAGTCCAAGCCGCAGCCCAAACAGCAGGTGGACATACAGTTCTTTACCCAGATTTATTAGCAGAAATCATCAATCTTGTTGAATATCCTTCCGCAGTTATCGGTAAATTTGAACCAGAATTTTTGCAATTACCAACTGAAGTAATTACAGAAGTCATGGTTACGCACCAACGTTATTTTCCCATCTTCAAAAATGACGATAATAATGAATTGTTGCCAAATTTTATCACAATTTCTAACGGTGATCCAGCAAAATCAGATATCATTGCTGTCGGAAATGAAAGAGTAATTCGGGCGCGTTTAGCAGATGGCAGATTTTTCTATGAAGCTGATTTAGCTAAACCGTTAGAAAGCTATTTACCCCAATTAGAAAAAGTCACTTTCCAAGAAGAGTTAGGTTCTGTCCGTGCGAAGGTAGATAGAATAGTGAATATTGCTGGACAAATCAGCAACCAATTACAATTAGATGCACCAACAAGCGAGAATATTCACAAAGCCGCATTATTATGTAAAGCAGATTTAGTCACGCAAATGGTGTATGAATTCCCCGAATTACAAGGAATTATGGGAGAAAAATACGCCTTAGCTAGTGGGGAAAATAGCGAAGTCGCAAAAGCGATTTTTGAGCATTATTTACCTACAGGTGCAGGTGATATTTTACCCGCAACTATTACAGGCCAAGTTGTCAGTCTAGCCGATAAATTAGATACTTTAGTGAGTATCTTTGGTTTAGGTTTAATTCCCACCGGTTCATCTGATCCTTTTGCTTTACGTCGTGCGGCTAATTCGATAGTTAAAATTACTTGGTTTGCAAATTTGCAAATTAATTTAGTGGTTCTAATTGAGCAAATAGCCACAAATTTTGCTACCACTTTTAACAAAGATGCAAAATCCTTAATTTCCAACTTGCAAGAATTTTTCCTGCAACGTATCCGCACCTTATTACAAGAAGAAAGACAGATTGATTATGACTTGGTAAATGCGGTATTGGGAGAAAATGACCCAGAATACACAGAACGTGCTTTACAGGATTTATTAGATGTACGCGATCGCTCTCTCTATTTACAACAAATCCGCAAAGACGGTACATTAGATAAAATCTACGAAACCGTTAACCGTTCTACCCGTCTCGCAGCACAAGGTGATTTAGACTTTCAACAGCTAGAACCACAATCCCTTGTGAAACCAGAACTCTTCCAAAAGTCTTCTGAATCTGCATTCTATAACGCCCTAGTAGAATTAGTTCCACAAACTCAAGCAGCCCAAAAAACCCGCAATTATCAACTGTTAATAGCCGCACTGGAAAAAATCGCGCCCACCGTCAGTACCTTCTTTGATGGTGAAGATAGCGTTTTAGTCATGGACTCAGATTCAAACATCAAGCGAAATCGGTTAAATTTGCTGGGATTATTGCGAAATCATGCTCGTGTTTTAGCTGATTTTGGGGCGATTGTGAAAAATCTGTAGCATAAAGCAACAAAAACTGGTGTAATTTTTACCAATTCGGGTTAACATAAAGTAGCTTAACCAGGGATGCTACACAGTCAGTCTATGCCAGAAGCTTGCATTATTGGATTGGGAAAGTCCGGGGTTGCTGCGGCAAGATTGTTGAAACAGGAAGGCTGGGAGGTAGAAATCAGCGATACGAACACCTCCCCAACCCTTCTTAAACAACAACAAGAACTAGCAGCTGAAAAAATTACCGTCAACTTAGGACATTCCCCAAACCTCGACACTAATCACTTACCCGAATTAATAGTTGTCAGCCCTGGAGTACCTTGGGATATTCCTATCTTAGCCAAAGCGCGATCGCTAGGAATTGAAACTATTGGCGAAATGGAACTCGCTTGGCGACATTTACAAAATATTCCCTGGGTAGGAATTACCGGTACAAACGGTAAAACCACCACCACAGCCCTAACTGCTGCCATTTTTCAAGCCGCAGGATTCAACGCCCCAGCCTGTGGTAACATCGGCTATGCTGCTTGTGAAGTCGCTTTAACCCAGATGGGAATTGAAGGCGACGAAGAAAACACAATCCAAAATCCAAAATCTAAAATCCAAAATCGCCTAGATTGGATAATTGGTGAACTTAGCAGTTATCAAATCGAATCTTCCGTCACCCTGTCTCCCCGCATTGGAATTTGGACAACTTTCACACCAGATCATCTTGCGCGTCACAAAACTTTAGAAAATTACTACAATATCAAAGCCAAGCTATTAAATAATTCTCAACTAAAAATATTCAATGGAGATGATGCCTATTTGAGTAAAATAGGTTTAAATCAACAATGGCAAGATGCTTATTGGACAACTGTCAAAGGTAAAAATTTCCTCATTGGTGAAAAAGGCTTTTATATTGAAGATGGTTGGGTAATAGAAAAGTTAAACTCCACATCAGCACCCAAACAAATTGTAGAAGTATCTGCTTTGCGAATGGTAGGAGAACATAACCAACAAAATCTCCTCATGTCAGTAGCAGCCGCCAGATTAGCAAATATTGATATTGAAGCAATATCTCATGCAATTCGAGAATTTCCCGGTGTTCCCCATCGTTTAGAACATATCTGCACCTGGGAAGGAATTGACTTTATTAATGATAGCAAAGCCACTAACTATGATGCGGCTGAAGTCGGTTTAGCATCTGTGAAAAGTCCAGCCATACTCATTGCAGGTGGTGAAGCTAAACCCGGAGATGATACAGGTTGGTTAGCAACAATTCAAACTAAAGCCGCTGCTGTCTTACTTATTGGTAATGCTGCACCTGCATTCGCGCAACGTCTCCAAGAACTAGGATATCATAATTATGAAATTGTGGAAACAATGGCAAACGCAGTTTCCAAATCAGCAGCATTAGCCAAACAACATCAAGCATCTGTCGTGTTATTATCTCCTGCTTGTGCGAGTTTTGACCAATATCCTAATTTTGAAGTGCGGGGCGACGATTTTCGTCAATTGTGTCTGAAAATCACCATTTAATTTTTAACCAAATCATCACATGCAAGAATCGATAAGATGACAAAAACACTAGATTTGTAAGGGTTTAGCAGTGCTAAACGCCTACATAATCAAAGGATTAAACCATTTTGAGTATAGATGAATGAATCTCATTTATAATAAGATTAGCTCACTTACATCTGCGTTTATCTGCGTTTATCTGCGTTTAATAATTTATTACTAATAATGGCTGAGACTTTTGTAAAATTTCTAAGTAGCCCTCAGAATCAATAATTGATTTTTACCAGAAACCTGTTTACTAAATTTGAGAATGTCAGTCTTAAGGAGGATGCTTGAATTACTTAAAAACTGTAAAGTAGATAGTATATTTTACCCTGAGTGAAGTCTGGGCTTGGTTTCCCTTCCAAGCCTTTTTTGTTTATTTATTATTCACCTAATCCTTTCGTCAACCCCAACACATTGGGAGGAAGTTCCTTCACTAGCCGAAATGGAAACAGTGAAGTTGAGGAAATTAGAGCATAATCTGGAGTCAAGAAAACTGCATACTTGTTTGCTTCTGGAGTTAACTGTGCAGCCATTGCTAAAGTAATAGCTTTAACATATTTGCGAATATCTGCGGATTTTTCACCCACTACTTCCCGACTAGAAAAAGATGAATTGGTTTTTCCCTGATTATGATTAATCAAACTAGCATCCATCACACTCAGATGAGTACCACCAACTGCACCAACCAACCATTTAGGAGAGGGAACTTTCGCAAAACTGATAATTTGTTCAGTTAAAGGTGGAGTGACATCATCGGCTGAACTTGTTAATACTAAAGTTGGTACTTGCACCTTTGTTAAACCTGTTTCACCAAACACCAAAGAAGTAGCAGGATTAAGGGCTACTATCTGTTTGATTCTGTCATCTCGTAATTGATAGCTATTTTCTGGTAATTCTTTAGCTACACACAAGAAATCTTGCAGCAAATTCAATTTAGCTAGATTTTTCTCACAGCTTTTTTTAAGACTGTCAATTTGTAATTCACCCCCAGCCAATGTTAAAGCTGTAGTCCCACCAAAAGAATAACCAACAACCATAGTTTTATTAGTTGCTAGTTTCCCTTTTAATGGGTTATCAGCCATTTGATTTAGCTTTTCTAATTCATCTAAAACAAAGCTAATATCTTTTGGTCTATCTACAAATTCTTGAGGTTTAAGCAATGGAGTTTTATTTTTGACTGCTAAATTCTTGCTTGTCAGATTACTACCAGAATGTTCTAAAGCTGCGACTACATAACCATGAGAAGCCAGATGTTCAGCTAAATAACGCAAATCTGTACGATTTGTACCAAAACCATGAGAAAAGACAATTACAGGTTTTTCGGTATTTGCAGAATTTGACCAGTAAACATCTACGGGAATATTACGTTGGCGCTTTTCATCATTCAGATTTAAGTTGAGGACTTGTACTTCGGCGCTTCCTGGCTGTGTAGGATCAACAGAGTCAGAAACTTGTACTTTTGTGGGGTCAATTCGGGGAGTTATGGCCAGCATCAACTGCTGAGTCCGCCAAAAAGCCATATTCAAACTCTGTGCCACTGTCAACGCTTGCGGTACACTAATTTCTAGGCGTTTACTGGGATAAGCAGCAATAAAATTGAGTACAGATAGACCTTGGGACGAACTAGCACCTAAAATTAAACCTGATCTGAGTGCTTGAACTCCAGCTTGATCATCGCGGATTATAGCCTTAGAGATGTCATTAAGAATAGTGTTCCCAAGTTGGGTATTGAGTAACCTATTGATAGTGACGACATTCACGGGTACTCTAATTCTTAATCCGCGCACTAGGAAACTGCGTTGTTGTTCGTTTAATCTTTTGGTGTAAGTTCCTAAACTATCGGGTAATTCTCCAGTTTCGGCAGCTTTTTTTAAATCTGCAAAAGAAGCCGATTCTTCTAAAGCACCATACCGAACCACCAACGTATCCGCAGCTTGTGCAGAAGTGTTTGCTCCCAATAATTGCGTGATTGTGATAGTACTGAGTACACCTGCAACTATCTTCAGATTTTTCCAGCTTTTTCCTGTGAACATCTTTAAAACTGCACCTTAACTTCAGAAATTGTACCTGTTTTTAGTGTCTTTGACTACTATAATTAATAATTAAAAGTTACAGCAAATAATCCTACCTTATTGACGAAACTTATTTAAAATCCGTGTTAATAGCCATAAAAATTGCCTAAATTGTCGTCTAATTTGAACCTCATTCCCACAAAATTATCTGGACTGTATGCGTCGCTCCTTCACTTATGGTTTCCTGCTGCTGCTTTCTATCGTCATTATTCTGATCTGGTGGCCTGTAAATGATTCTAATTGCAGTCTTGTAGATGTGTTGAAATTAAAAAACAATAAATTTCAAGTCCAAGCAACTGAGGTTATTGTTAAACCTTGGCATGGTGAACATAATATATATGGGATATTTATGGTTCCTGATGAATATAAAAATACTCCGTTTTTTATGTTAACAGTTCCAAAGAACCGCACATACTGTTCTCCTCCTTTTGGCTATAGTCAAAGTTATGATGATGTTATTGCTCAACCAGGAACCCATTTAATTAGGTTCTATATTAGAAGTCGCATTGCTATAAAAATGATTTTCCAAGGTTTGTATCCTCAACTGAATAATCCAAAAAACTGGACTTTGACATTTCCTAAACCCAAGGTTAATTAACTTGCTGGTGGAGTTGTCAAAATTAACAGGACTTATGCAACTGGCACATTGGTAAGAAGGAGGATATCAAAAATCTGTTTATTTACTAGATTTATCCAGTCTGACGCACCCTACAATAGATTTTTGGTGTGACACTTGCGTAATTAATTAAGTAACTTGTTTGACATTACCCAAACATCAAGTTTTACAGGTTGTCTTTTGACAGAATTACCAATTTAACGTAAATTTACCGTCTAGAAAAGTTCTGATTTCTGCCTCAGAACTCATTACTCAGGATTTTATTTATGTTGGATTTATTGCTGATGACAATCCTGGGATTCCTGGGGAGTTTTGGACATTGCTTCGGGATGTGTGGACCTTTAGCAGTGGCATTTTCCCTTTCCCATCAAGAAGAAACTCAAGATTGGCAACAGCAATTAAAATTTCATACCCTGCTAAACTTAGGGCGAATGTTGAGTTATGCACTGGTTGGCGCTGGGATTGGCGCACTAGGTTCGGTATTAGTCGAAAGTGGGCAATTAGCTGGGATTGGTAGCGATTTCCGTCGCTGGATAGCAATTATTACAGGTATAATGCTGATCTGGTTTGGTTTAGGACAACTCAAGCCAGACTTATTACCACGTATTCCTTTATTGCACCCTCTCTTAAAAGGTAGTTTACACAACCGACTTAGTGCAAGTATGGTGAAGCTCTCCTTACACAGTAAATGGTGGACACCAGGACTATTAGGGATGACTTGGGGTTTAATGCCTTGCGGTTTTTTATACGCTGCTCAAATTAAAGCCGCAGCTACAGGTAATTTATGGCATGGTGCAATCACTATGTTAGCTTTTGGTTTGGGAACTTTACCCACAATGTTGGGAGTAGGTGTTTCCACTTCCTTAATGAGTAAAGATCGGCGGAGTCAGTTGTTTCGCTTGGGTGGTTGGGTGACACTGATCATTGGCGCAATTACCCTGTTGCGGACTGGTGACACAATGGTAGACTACAGCGGACACGCCGCCTTGATTTGCCTAATTCTGGCGCTAATTGCTCGTCCGATTAGTAGCTGCTGGGCATCACCTCTGCGCTACCGTCGTGCTTTAGGAGTAGCTGCTTTTATTCTGTCTGGGGTGCATATAACCCACATGATAGAACACTCGCTCCAATGGAATTTTGCCGCTTTCGAGTTTTTGCCTTGGCAATTTCAATGGGGAATGATTGCAGGTGCTGTGGCATTAATGTTAATGACTCCTGCTGCTCTTACAAGTTTTGATCAAATTCAGAAGTATTTAGGTAAGTATTGGCGGCAAATTCATCTTTTAAGCGTTCCAGCTTTACTATTGAGTACCATTCATGCAGTTTTAATTGGTTCTCATTATCTAGGTTCTTTATTGACTTGGGAAAATACATTAGCGACTGTATTACTGGGAATCATCACTATCGGGGTGTTATTAGTCCGTTGGCGCTGTTTTTGGTCAAAATTAAGTATAGAAAAGTTGTATGTTCCTCCCAACAAGTCGCGGTAAACTCAGTATTTCAACTACACCCAGCCGGAGAAAGACAAATTATGTTTTACCAGTATTTCTATTAGTTCTATTATTAACATCAGTTTCCACCGCTTCTGCTCATAAGGTGCAAATTGCAGCCGATGTTGGTGGTACTCTCCACATTGAACCTAATGATAACCCCCGTGCCGGTGAACCGTCTCAAGCTTGGTTTGCTCTTACCCGCAAAGGTGGTAAGGTAGTACCGCTCAAAGACTGTAATTGTCAGTTGGCTGTTTATGCCGAACCTTATACACCGGGAGAACCTGCACTACTTGAGCCTGTCTTGAAAGCTGTCCAGGCTGAACGCTATCAAGGCATACCAGGAGCGGAAATTATTTTTCCTAAACCAGGGGCTTATGAACTTGAACTGACTGGTAAACCTGCTACAGAAGGGAGTTTTCGACCTTTTGATTTAAAGTTTCAAATCACCGTAGCAGCAGGTAAGGCTGTAGAGACACCACAATCTGGACAAAATATTACTAATCAACAGCAAGGTGGGGCGATAGGATTCATACAACCTATAATTGTCATAGCAATTATACTGCTATCTATAGGTATCGTATTTTTCTTAGTGCAAGCACTGAGGAAAGAGTAATTCGTAAACAGAGAACAGGGAATTCTTAATTTTCTCCGTGTCCCCGCGTCACCCCATCTCCCCATCTCCGCGTCTCCCCATCTCCCCATCCCCGCGTCTCACCTGCACCCTGCACCCTGTCACCTGACTTGAAAATAAGACCCCACCCCTAACCCCTCCCCGCTGTTTCGTGGAGGGGAATAAGAAGTTTTTTTTCATGTGTTCTGGTGTACACAGTTCATGATGGCTACTTATGCCTTTTTTGATGCCATTGCCAGGCATGGGCGACAATATCTTTAATACCTGGGTATTGAGGTTTCCAGCCTAGGATATTTTTAGCTTTCTCACTTGTGCCGATGAGAACTGGAGAATCTCCTGAACGGCGATCGCACTCTTGAACAGGTATAATCATTCCGGTAACATCCTCAGCAGCGGCAATCACTTCTCGAACCGAGAAGCCATTACCATTACCCAAATTGAAAACTTCACTTTCACCACCTTGGAGTAAATATTCCAAACCTAAAATATGAGCATCTGCTAAATCACTGACGTGAATATAATCCCGAATAGCAGTGCCATCAGAAGTAGAATAATCAGTACCAAAAATCGAGATTGATTCTCGCTGGCCTAACGCTGTCATCAATACCAAAGGAATCAAATGAGATTCTGGATTATGATCCTCACCTAACAAGCCATTAGGATCAGCACCAGCAGCATTAAAGTAGCGGAAACGCACTGATTTAAAAGCATGAGCCACATCAAAATCAGCAAGAATCTGCTCTACCATCAATTTGGTAGTTCCATAGGGATTAATGGGATTTTGGGGATGCTCTTCTGTGAGTGGGATAAATTTCGGTATACCGTATGTGGCGCAAGTGGAGGAAAAGACAAATTTCTTAATCGAAGCTGCCAGCATCGCCTCTAACAGAGTCAAAGTCCCGACAACGTTATTGCGATAGTATTTGGCAGGATTAGTTACTGATTCGCCCACATATGTATAAGCTGAAAAGTGCATAACTGCTGCTATGTCGCGGGTTTTAAAGAGATGATCTAACAGAGGACGATCTTCAATATCACCTTCTATAAGTTCTACTTGTAAAACTTTTTCCACTAAATCACGATGCCCATACACGAGATTATCAAGGATGATCACCTGATAACCAGCTTTAACTAAAGCCAGCACTGCATGAGAACCAATATAACCCGCTCCCCCAGTTACCAAAATGGTAGGTTTTTCCGGCGACATAGTTTTTCCCTTATCACGATTTGACAACTACTACTCAATTAATTTAGTTTACTGATGCTATTGTTACTCTTCTGGAAAATCCTAATATATAGACGCAGTGTCAAAAAATTGAACTAAAATCACTACGACGGTAGTCTGTAGGTGTGAGGTATGAGGGATGAAGTATTTTATAAGTCGGCTCATGGTGAAATTACAGTTTGACGATAAAATAAGTCCACTCACCCCATCCTTTAGGCTTGCCACACCAGAAAATTAGAGAGTTAATCTATGTTTCAATTACTAAGCCGGGTATTGTTGTGGCTACTAATTGGTGTTTTTGCCTTTTCTTTATTCCAAAGATTTTATCCAACAGTAAACTTTGTTGGCAGATTAGCTTTAGGGACTGTATTAGTCGTTTTAGCTTTGGCATTTCTTAATCCTGGGGAACCAGCTGTGGCTTCTTTATGGCGGTTTATATCTTTTCCACTTAAGCCTCTAGGAGCGGCGGTTTTAATGTTGATTATTGCTGCCCAAAAGATCAAAGGAGGAGGGATAGAAAAACCTGGTGGGTTATTATTGGGCTGGGCGCTGACGATTTTGCTATTGTCAAGTACACCAGCTATTGCTTACTTTTTAGTCAGATCTCCAATAGCGGCTGGGTTGCCTCCATCTGCAACTTTAGTAGCTTTGAGTCCAACAAGTTTGAACATCTCAGATATCAGCGGGGATAGCATCCTACCTCTGGGAGATATGAGTCGCACAAACATGGACTTCAACAGTCTAAATATGAAAATACCATCCTATCTACTCCAAAATCCTCAAGCCATCAGTACAAGAGGGTTAAGAGTAGAAGATTTTGTACCTAATGCAGAAACTCTGCAACTGACAACCCAAGTTTGGGAAAGTTATCTCAATCAGATTTACGTTTTCTTGCGCGGGCGCTCTTGATAAGGTAGAAAACCTGATTATAAACAGGCCGCTCTACTATCTTTTGGTAGCTGGCCTGATTTAATAGTCAGTCTGACTTGCTAACTTAAAAAATAGAGGTACAAAGTCAAGGGAATACAAAGATGTAAACACGCAAAAAATATTTTTATTTATGCGTCTTCATGTACCCAGTTAATCATGGCTATACATCTTAGTCATCGATTAGAGTATGTTAAGACTGGCTGCGGTAATTACGACAAAACCAGAAAACCACAGTCAGTTAGTCCAGGATGATAAAGTAGCAAAATTGCTGGAATGGCACAATCTCGACGGCTTGAGAAACTCGGTACTTATTTGCGTCCCTATTGGCGAGAGACGACATTAGGCATTATTGCTTTATTGTTTGTGAATGGTTTGGGTGTTTACATCCCTTTGCTGATTCGCTCTGGGGTGGACAAACTTTCGACCACCTTTAGTTTGGATCAAGTAATACATTATGTAACTACAATTATTTTGTTGAGTTCAGCAATGTTGCTGATGCGTATGGCCTCCCGGATCTGGATATTTGGTGTAGGGCGGCAGGTGGAATTTGCACTGAAACAGCGGATTTTTGAACATTTACTGAAATTGGAGCCGGCTTATTTTGCCAATAACACTCCTGGTGATTTAATTAGTCGTGCTACTAGTGATGTAGAAAATATCAGGAGGTTGTTGGGTTTTGCGGTGTTGAGTTTGGCAAATACTCTGTTTGCTTATGCTCTGACGCTACCAGTGATGCTGTCGATTAGTGTGGATCTGACATTAGCTTCCCTGGCAGTCTACCCGTTTATGTTCCTGCTAGTACATTTGTTTAGCGATCGCTTGCGCCAACAACAATCCGCAGTGCAGGAAAAACTCTCGGATATGAGTGAGCTGATCCAAGAAGATATTAGTGGTATTTCTTTAATTAAAATCTACGCTCAAGAAGAAAATGAACGTCAAGCTTTTAACCAGAAAAATCAGCAGCTATTGGCAGCTAATCTCAAATTGGCACAAAGCCGAAATACTCTGTTTCCTCTGATTGGTGGTCTAGCTAATCTCAGTTCTCTAATTATCATCTGCTTGGGAACAATGCGGATATCTTCTGGAACTCTGGCTGTAGGTGATTTTCTGGCGCTATTGATTTATGTAGAGCGTCTGGTTTTCCCAACAGCTTTGTTAGGTTTCACAATCACTACTTATCAACGAGGTGAAGTAAGTATAGATCGCCTGGAATCTATTCTCAGTGTTATTCCGAAAATTCAAGATGCCGCAGATTCTATACGTATCAGTACCGAAAAAGTAACAGGAAAGCTGACAGCTAAAAACCTGACTTACACTTACCCTGGTGCGACTACTCCAGCTTTAGATCATGTTAATTTTACTATTGATCCTGGGGAAGTGGTGGCTATTGTTGGCGCTATTGGATCGGGTAAATCAACTTTGGCTAATGCTTTACCGCACTTGTTAGATATTGAAGCGGGGCAGTTGTTTTTGGATGGGATGGATATTACAAAAATAGCTTTAAATGATTTACGAGGTGCGATCGCTTATGTGCCTCAAGATAGCTTTTTGTTTAGCACCACCATTAAAAATAATATCCGTTATGGCGACCCCCTCAGTGAAGAAGACTCTGTAGCAGCAGTTGCTGATCTTGCCCAAATTGCATCAGAAATTAGTACTTTTCCTCAGCAGTATGAAACCATTGTTGGTGAACGCGGAATCACTCTTTCCGGTGGACAGAGACAGCGTACAGCCCTAGCTAGGGCAATGCTGATTAATGCCCCTGTATTAATTTTAGATGATGCTCTCTCCAGTGTTGATAATCAAACAGCTACACAAATTCTGAAAAATCTTGACCGTGGCAATCAGAGAAAAACAGTAATTTTCATTACCCATCAACTCTCCGCTGCTGCCACATCTGACCGAATTTTTGTCATGGATAAGGGCAAAATTGTTCAAATAGGTAATCATTCAGAGCTTCTACAACAGCCAGGGCTTTATAGAATTTTGTGGAGCCAGCATCAAGTTGAGGAATTACTTCGGTGATCCATTCACTAATAAAGTAATGTTTTCTGAAGCTCCTGAGATGATCATCTGAAAGTCATATTGCTCTAATTTCAACAATTTCAATTTAACCAAAATATAGCAACAGACAGGGCGGTTAGGACACCAATTGATTATAAAACCTAAACACCAAAAGACTTTTCAGGCTGTCACCTGTTAAGAGTCACCTGTCACCTGCTATATGTAGGGACTATGTCATATATATTTATAACGGCATTAGTTTTTTTGAGATTGAAGTAGTATAAATTACAGAAAAGACTAATCTGACCTATTAATGATAATGTTCAAAATACCACTAACAGCATCTTCTAATTTACGGAAACTACCCGTATCCAGACAGTACAGACACATTGGAGCGATCGCAGCTTTAGTCCTCATTAGTCTACTAAGTTCATCAGGTGGAGTACCAGTTGCACACACTATTTCCAACTCATGGGAAGGGTTAATTTGGGGTATAGCTGATCCAGTTATTGCCTTAGACAGGTTAGCTGGTATAGTTGCCATTGGCTTACTGGCTGCCAGATTTGGACGTGGTGCTTGGATAGGTGCATCTTTTGTGATAGCTGCTTTGTGTGGACAAATAATTCATTTGTACCAACTAAATTTACTAGGTACAGAAATAGCGATCGCTATTTTTACTATCGCTTTTGGCATCATTTTAGTCCAGCAAATTCAACTTAGTTGGTTAGTGATTGCCATAGTCAGTGCGGCGGCTGGTTTATTTCAGGGTTATGCTGATGGTGAATCAATCCTTGGTGCAGGAATAGTAACTGTAGTTACTTATATTATTGGTGTCACCTTAACTCAAAGTGTGATTTTTCTCTGTTCTAGAGAAAGTGGTGCAATTATGGGTGGAAAAGAAATTCAGCCAATATTAGCAAGTAAAATTCGCTGGGCTGGTTTAGCTTTTTGTGGTATTGGGATTGTATTTTTAGGTAAATCATTCATTTAATAACGTAAATTTTTAGTCCACTGTGGCGGAAATAAAGGTATCATTAAAGGCTAGTAAAAAACTTGTTTAATCTGCTTTTTTAACTTTTAATTCCGCCCTGTGGTACTACTGCAATTCTTCAGCTATGCTGGAGGTTAAGAGGGAATAGAGCAAGTCTTATCAGCTTTTTAACCTTTTCAAAGGATAATAATTTTTATTAAGCTGTATTAGCAACTTAGATCAAATAAAATACCGCTGAATATAATATCAATTTTATGTGAGGCAGCGCTAAATAAATACCATAGAAACCTTATATATACAGTCTCCACAGTTAGCGATAAAACGCACTTCTAGAAAGAGTCAGTACAAGTAGGTTTTATGATTTTTATAATTACTCAATCAGTAATTAACCCTTAACCTCTTGTTGGAAACAGTAAGCAATTAATAGGATAGTCTAAACAGATACAACCCATTTCAAAATACAGCGTTGTTGCTATAAGCAAGATTAGAAAAGGGTTTATGTAGGTTGACTAAAAACTTATCAATTTCAATTACTGACAATTGACTGTAACTTAAATACTTTTTGGGAATGCATAAGAGTATGAAAATCAGTTGGACTTTTTTGATACTGAAAATCAGAATTTAGTCTTGTATTACTGATTATGAAATTATTGGATGAATACTAACAATATTAATATGATGATTTCTCAAAATTGGGGTGGACAGGAAATGATTTCAGCAGGAGTCGAAGCCAAAATTAGTCGATTAGAAGCTATTGTTGAGCAAATAGGGGAAGCAGTGCTATCTACGACTGAAACTATTGAACGTCTGGCTGAAAGAGTTGATGCGCTGAGTGTGCAAGTTGAAGCACAGGGAAAGCAGGTACAACAGCAAGGGTTTCAAATTTTTGCTTTGTGTGATGCTGTTCAAACTCTAGCTGAAGCACAGAAAGATTCTCTACAAGAACTGACTCAATTGACACAAACAGTAGACAAAATAGTGTGTTTGCTTCAAAGCTCAGATGAAGAAACATGAAGTTTTATACTCTTAACTGAGTTATCGCAATATTTCCCCGAAAGCATACATCCACATCACTACCAGGAGTGCGATCTCGTTTACCATATTCACCTACATAATAAAAATTATCGCCATCGATTCGATAGTCTACAGGTAAAGGTTTGGTACAAGGTTGACAAAATACTACTTCAGGCGCATGATCTTCTGGTAGGAGATGGGGTAAATTAACGTTCCAAAAGCTACCAGGTTCTAAAGGACGCGCCAGCAAGTCTGCTAAAATTAGTGATGTCCACTGAGCAGCTAAATCCCAATTGTAATCTAGCTTGCCTTGGCGATATTGAGAAATTGCAATTCCGGGAATACCATGCATTGCCGCTTCTCTGACAGCAGCAACAGTACCAGAGATATAAGCATCCACTCCCAAATTACCACCAGCATTAATACCTGAAATCACAAACTTGATATTTTCGCAAATTTGTGTCTTGGCAATTCGCACACAATCAGCGGGAGTACCAGAGATAGCATATTCAAACTCAGAACGACGTTGTAGTTGAATAGGAAGAGTTGTGGTAACTTGATGTCCACAACCAGATTGATGTTCTTGTGGTGCGGCGATAATCAGATTTTTGCCGTTGACCGCTTTCAGTAAGGCTTGAATACCTGGTGCGTCGATACCGTCGTCGTTGGTTAAGATGATTGTCATAGTTTTAAAGTTACTTTTATGGCCAACAGCGGAGAATTATCTCCTAAACAGGTGCTTTTGGCATAGGTTCTGTAGTATTTTGATTGCAAGAGTGTCTTAGTAGGATTCATTTCATGAAACAGCTACTCAAGCAATTATTTAGTAGTCACACATATCTTGTCCGTCTCATTTTACCTGTATTGGTGATCATGATGATGGCTATTTCTGTCTTTGCTACACCAGCCTTTGCTACTGGTGTGTATCAAATACCTAATCTGACACCAGATACCTGGATTGTAGATCAAGGTGAAGTTATTAGTCGTTTTAATGAGGGTCAAATTAGCGGCGCTTTCAAAGAATTAGCACAGGAAACTGGTAACGAAGCGAGGATTGTTACTGTTCACCGACTTGACTATGGGGAAACACCAGAAAGTTTTGCTCAAGGACTGTTTGCAAAATGGTTTCCCACAGCAGCAGATCAAGCTAATCAAACTTTATTGGTGATTGATACTGTCACCAATCGTGCGGCTATTGTGAGTGGTGATCAGGTCAAGTCTACACTGACAGATGAGATTGCTAATAGTGTGGCTGAGGATACATTAGGTGTACCATTACGCAATGGGAATAAATATAATCAGGCATTTATTGACGTGCGCGATCGCTTAGTCGCTGTGATCTCCGGTAAACCTGATCCTGGTCCACCCAAGATTATGGAAACTGTGCAAGTAGAAGGTACATTTGGAAAAACCGAAGGAACCGAAAAAGATAATGCGATCGCTTGGGTAGTTGGACTGTTAATTGCTGCCACTGTCATTCCCATGGCCACTTACTACATCTATCTAGCTGTTCAACCTTCAAATGAAGCATAAGTGATTGGGAAGTGGGGATTGTGTAAAACATATTACATTTTCCCTTTTCCCTAAATACTAGTATGTTCCATTTATATCAGTCTCTAAGGATACGATTAAGTCATGTGATTAAGTCATAACTTTGACATAGTTTGATCAGTTTTTGTTTGATCTGCGATCGCACGCTTTCCGGTGAAATGACAATACAATCAGATGAATATTGCATAATTTCCCTAATAAACCAAAATGTATTTGATACTCTCCTAATTACTCGTTTCACCTTTGGTTTGTCTGGTATCCATTCCACTGTTTTATCCTCTGGTTTAGTTTGATAGGCAAAAGCTAAGTTATTTAATAGGTGCATTTCCACTTCTATTTGGTCTAGGTTAGAATGCCATTTACCAGTAATTTCCGTGACAGATGCTTCATTAATTCTGTCTAAACGGAAACACCAGTTATGTAGTAGTTCTGGGATGCCAAAATTGCCTTCTGTTTCTTCACACCAGCAGTCAAGATATTGACGCTTTTCGTGGGGTGTAATTTTAGCATGGTGGACTGTAAAATTAAATACTCGCTCTGCTGCATCTTGATAAGCAAGTTGAAAAGGCTGTTGACGCAATATATAGTAGTCTATTTGCGATCGCCAAGATGGGAGAGAATTAATCAGGAAAGCTTCAATTTCCCTCCGCAGTGGTACGGATAATTCACTACGTTCAAGTAACAAATTGGCGATAATTTCTGCTTGTTCAATTTGTCCGATGTCAGTTAATGCAGCAATACAACGATGTAAGGCACGGATACGGGAATCCTGCCAGTCATGATTTTTACCAACTATTAATTCACGTTGAGCGATCGCTTTGATGAGTTTGGAGATATTGGGTTCATCTCCCCACATCATACCGAATTCTAGTGCGATCGCTTCTAGTTCGGCTTTATCTCGTTCTGATACCGACAGAGTTATAGACTGACCTTTGCGACTCATTTTGTACGGACACTTTATACTTGTATTCTCTTGCCAACATTTATTTTCAGTGTCATTATAGGTTTTAGCAACGAGTTACGGACACAATATGAGGTATCCAAAAAAGACATTAAAAAAGCCAGAATTTCTCTCTGGCTTGCGACCCCTAATAGGGATTTATGAGGTTGTGTTAATGCCTTGATCACATCTTTACTACAATTTCAATCCCTGATAGGGATTAAGGTCTAGTCTCAAGGCTTCTTTAGTATATATCCTAAAAGTTTCATGGAACAATTTTTTTCATTACCAGATTTTTAAGCACTTCTTTACTACAGACAAAATTTTGGTGCTATATTTATTAAAGAGAACCGAAACAAAGCTGTTTCAGTTCACCTATGTTGAGTGGTATCTCATAGGTTAGCACTGATATGGCTATTTCGGCGCAAACTTATTTAGGTAATTTCTTGTGAAAGATAATCTCCCAGATCGTATGCTTCAAGTTATGTCAGATTCTTGCTGGCATTCTACAGAAGAACTAGTCGAAAAAATTAGCCACCGATTTTCTGCAACTATGCACGTCCTCAAGAAACGAGGTTATCAGTTTGATAAACGTCGTATTCAAGGTCAACAGCATGAGTATAAACTGGTAATCGAGTCAAAAGCGATCGCTTCGCTCACCATAAGCAACGCTTAACAAGAATTTCTGAAATCTTGGGGGTAGTTTATCCTACTCCCATTGCTTGAAAATACGACTTAGTTATATAGAAACTTCTTGAAGAGGATAACTCTTATAGCTGGACACAAATCAAATGCAAAATAATACTCCCACAATTGCAGAACTTCAAGAACTATCCTTGCAACTTCCTGAAAAAATACCCTACTTAAAAATGTTGGTTCTTTTTGGTTCTAGATCAACTGGTAATATTAACGCCAATAGTGATTGGGATTTTGCAGTTTTATTTGATGAAGAAAAATATAATTCCTACATCAAAGAACATCCATTAGCTTTCTTTGAATTACACGAAATCATTGGTAAAGTCTTGAAAATCAATCCTGACATTATAGATATTGTCGATCTAAATCAATGTTCTTGTTTAATTGCTCATTTTGTGGCACGGGATGGAATTATGTTATTTGAAAAATCCCCTGGAGAATTTAATGATTTTCGATTAAATTCCTTCAAAAATGAATCGGAACTAAAAAAATTCCGTCAAGAACAACACCGAATGATTGAAATTGAGTTAAATAAGTGGGGAGCATGAGTAATATAGATTCTGAAATAGTTTTAGCTCGACTAAGGTTAATTACCAAATATTACAATACCTTAGAGGAATTTAGTTCTATAAGTCTTGATGAATTTTTAGGTGATTTTCGTCAACAACTTATTGTAGAAAGACTATTGCAATTAATGACTCAAGCTGCAATAGACATCAATGATCATATATTGTCAAAACTCAAACCTGGAAAATCTTACACTAATTTTGAGGCTTTTATTGAATTAGGTAAATATCAAATTATTACTCCTGAACTAGCAAAACAGATTGCACCATCATCAGGTTTAAGAAATCGTTTAGTTCATGAATATGATGATATAGATCCGAATCAAGTTTTCATGGCAATTAGTTTTGCTTTACAGCAATATCCGCTTTATGTTAGACAAATTAATTCTTATTTAATTGCACTGGAAGAAGGAAATGATTAACAAGAAATTGTAATGTTATTTACAGGGTGATTTATGAAAATAAAACTACTTTCTACATGGTCTAAATATTCTCACACATCCGTTAATAATATCCAACTTGTTACTCATCAAGAAGAAGTTTGGGATGCTATTAAAAGTTATCAATTTGTATTTGACACTGCTCTAACTGGTGACGGTAAAACTTTAGCCGCTCTTCTCCCAGCGTTTGATAAAACAAGTGGATTAGGAAAAGGTTTGTTTAACTATCCTACAAATGAGCTTATTCGTGATCAAGGAAAACAAATAGGAAAATGGAAAAATCAATTTAATCTTGAGTTACAAGTAGGTGAACTCACAGGATCTAAATTAGCTTCATATATGAGTGAAGAAGGTTTTAACAAACTGAACACACTACGAAATGTAGCTAATGATAATAATATAGTCGTCACAAATCCTGATATTTTTACGTTGATTCATCGCTTATATTACGATAGTAGAGGTGGTAACAAAGCTCGTTTAGCTGAAAATTGGTTTATTCAATACCGCTACATAGTATTTGATGAATTTCATATTTTTCACGCTCCACAAATTGCTAATGTATTGGATGGTATTGCTTTTAATAGAGCAAGTTTAGGAGAGCGTTTTGCAGCAAAATTTCTTTTTCTGTCTGCTACCCCAGATAATGTTTTATTAAAAGTTCTTGAAAGAGCAGGGATTACTACTAAAATTATCAAAGGTGAATATGAACATGGGTTAGAAAAAAGTCAAACTCATCGGAGAATTTTACATGAAGTAGATTTAGATTTAGTTGCATCTGAGCAAAGTAATGGAGGAATTGAAAATTGGGTAGTTGAGAATTTAGAATATATCAAACAATTCTTTTCTCAATATCCTAATTCTAAGGGACTTATCATTGCTAATAGTGTATTTGCTGCTAAACGGATAGTAAAAACTTTAGAAAATGCCAACTTAGGTTTAAGTATAGGCGAAAATACAGGGTTAACTGGTGCAAAAGTTAGAGAAGATGCAATGACTAAACAATTAATTATTGCAACTTCTACAGTTGATGTTGGTGTAGATTTTGAAATCAATTTTCTGGTTTATGAATCTTTAGATGCAGGTACGTTTATTCAGCGTTTAGGAAGATTAGGAAGACATGATGGGTTTCCAACTTACCAAGCAATAGCTTTAGTTCCAGATTGGGTAAAGGATAAGTTCTCTGAAATTTATGGTAATGAAACTGAAGTAGATAGAGAAAGTTTTTTCCAAACTATTAAAGACAACATCTACCAAAAGCCTCAAGAATTTCAGCGATATTTAAGCCGTTGGGGTTGTGTTCTTTCTACAATTAGATTTTGTTTGCTTAATCAACAAAAGGATCAATATCAAACTTTGATTGAAGGTTATGAGCAAGAAGCTAATCGAATTGTTGGCAAAACTCCTTATTGGTCTAGGTTAAATGAACTGAAAGAACACAGAATGATTATTCAGGATTTATCAACTTTTCGCGGTGGAGGACAATTAGATATATGGATTCATGACCCAAATACAAACGCAGTGAAAAGTATGAGTTTAATACGTTTACTTGCAGGAACAGATTTTGAACTTATATCAGAGGAGGAAGCAAAAGAAATAAGTGAGAGATTGCATGAACCATTTTATAAAAATAATCTGGAACTATATGCAAAGATCACACAATATTTAAGTAGCTATGAACCTGTTGCACTAATTTTTACAGACAAATTAGATAGGTTAAAACTCAACATAGCACAAGAAAGAAAAGGGTTTTTTATACAGAGTCGTCATCGAGCAATTAAAAAGATAAATGAAAAACTTGAATATTTACCCATTACAACTTGTGTTGCTGATCCTGGTAAATATGATATCAAAACATTGCGCCGACGTTATAAATTACCTGGTTTGTTTGAGCTACATAAAGTAGTTGATTCTAGTCGTCAAGAATATGCTGTAGCTTTTGGTTTAGATGCACTGCTATTAGATAGTCTTCTTTATTGGCAAAAAAAAACTAATGAAATATTTTTTGCGGGAGAGTAAAAAATGATAGATAATTTCGATTGGTTAACACCTGAGAATTATGGTAAGCCAGTTATACCAGAAAAAGAACCTCCCTTAGTAGTTCTAGCGTTAGAGACTTTAAATAATGCTGAAGATCAAGTTTTGCGAGATTGGATAGAAAAAGTATTTCCTAATATTCTTGATTACTTCAGTCTTAAACCAGCCAAGGGAATGAGTTTAGAAGCGGCTAAGGAATTGGCTGTTAATGCTAAACCAGATAAAAAGGAAAAAACTATTAATACATTAGTTGAACATAAAGATCAAAGTTTAGCGGTGCATCTTTTAAATGCTGTTGTTGGTGGTTGGACTCTAGTTAAATTAGCTAATTTAGAGGAACTACAACAACGGCTATATTTAGCTGCTGTGACTCTGCACGATCTCAATAAAATTGTACTCAAGGAATTGGGTAATGCGCGGATGGATGGTAAAGAATGGGATAAATACTACCATTATTTTAATATTTGGGCAGAAAGTTTGGGACTGTGGAAATTTATTAGCAATGAATATTGGCAAGATATAGCTTTTCTTGCTCAAAATGCTGAAGATGCAAGAGGAGCAAATTTGACTCTTGCTAATTTCCAAGATATAAAATTATCTCCTGAAGATTTAATAGGGTTAGCTGAATTTGTCCGTTTTGCTGATTTATTAGCTTCTATGGCTTATCGTCCAGATAGTTTATATCAAGAAAAGATTCGGGCAATTGTACGACGTAGGTTAAAAGATAAATATGTTATTCGCCATCATCGTACAATAGAAAATAGGGGATTATTAACTCAAACTATTCACAATATAGTATTAGATAAAGCTAGGGAAATTGGATGGATAGCTTTTTTATTCTTCCCTGATGGAATTACATACTTTGCACCAAAGGATAGTGAAAAACCAGATTTATCTAATCTAGCTGAAATAGTGCGATCGCAAATCCTAAAAACTGCTGATAAAGGATTGAATCGTTTAATTTATCGTCAACCAAAAGGTATTATCAGTTGCAAACCAGATATGAAAGAAGTAGCTGATGTAGAACGTGCGTCAGAAACTCTCATTAAGCAACTTTTTAATATACTTGGCGATAAACGAACCCCTGTAACTGGTGAAAGGAGAGAAAAAATTAGGTCTATTCCTGAATTAGCAGATTTAGATTGGAATTATCCAGCTAATTTACAAGTTGATAGATTAGCAGAAGGCGTTAGAGGGTTAGTAGATATCCTTAAAGAATACTATGGAGTAACTGAAGATAAGGCTATCCAAAGTTTACTTAATGCTTTGGATATGAACGAGTATTTAGAAACTTTAAAACGTATTCCGGCTCTTGGTGGTGTACCTCATGGGTGGTATTTCTTAGCTGGTCATTATATGAGGAAGCATGGCAGCTTAAATGATGCTGAACTTGAAGATAAAATGTTAAAAGCTATCCACCAAGTTATTACAGAATGGGGTAAACCGGAAGGAATAACAGCGTTTGCTTTTCTTGATAGTTACATTGGTCAAGTTTTGGATATTAGTGACAGTGATAAAAAACATGATTTTGAAAAAGAGTTGAATCGTTATCACCGAAACAAAGCTAACCGTAAGCGTGAACCAATATGTGCTGTTTGTAATAGTGCGTTTGATGTACGAGAGGAATTTTCTAGTTACACTAACAAACGAGTTACAAGCCTTTCTAAAGAGTCTTTACGTGGAATTTGTACAGTTTGCCAAGCTGAAAAATTGCTTCGTAGTTATTCTTTAAACCGAGGTTTAGAAGCTGATGATGATATTATTTATCTGCATCTTTATCCAGATTACTATTTCACCCCAGAAACTGCTCTCATCATGAACCGAGCCTATAAAAGCTTTGCTCAAAATGTCTTTTCTGATTTAGATAAAGAGTTAGCAAAACATAACTATGACCCTAAATATATCCCTCGTACAGATGTTTTTAGAATAGGTGCTGATTCTAAAGAAAATGAGAAACGGCGAGTTGAAAAAGTGGAATATCCAGAAGGACAAATGCACGGTTATTATCTTTTAGGAGTTCCGGCATTATTTAAAAAACCAACTGATACCGAAGTATGGCATATACCAGCATTACTAACATTAATTGCACCTTTAACCTTTGGAGTTAAAGTAGTTGCTAGTCGTTCAACTCTTCCACCATACGACTCAGGAGCAGATTTTAAAGAAACTGTGATTTTGGATGGTGTACATACCTACTGGCAGCACAGCATCAAAAAATCTAGTTTCCGTTTAGATGAATTTATTACTGCTATTCCTGCGGCTTTTGCTGTCTATGCTTTAACATCCCAAGCATACCGCGATAGTAGAAATTTTCCTGTCTGGAATGCTTTAAATAATGTTTCTCAATCTTTGGATACTAGCCCTTTGTATGTATTTCACTATGCAGATCGCATACTCGAAAATATCAAAAAGGAGGAACGCAAGAAAAAATCAACTCAGCTTAGTGATCCAGCAATTATTGTTGCAAAAAAATTGCTGAATTATTACCAACTTTTGATTAATTATTATCAAGGTGATGACCCCATGAACATGATTCGAGAGTTAGTTGATAAATATGCTCGTTTTTATCGAGCATCAGGTAAAAATTCCTCTGCATATACAAGGCTTCGACCTTTAAATATAGCAGCAAAAGTCATCTTAGAAAGTCAACCAAATACTGCTGAAGATGACCTGCAATTAATGATAGAGGGTTACTTATTTTCTCTAGTAGATGGTGTACTAAATAACAACAACGAAGGTTATATACCCTCCGAAGTAGTGAAGGATAAAAGCCAGCGTGAAACTGTCATTCAAGACTTTTCTCAATACTTTGTTAAAGAAGTATTTCAGAACTATTGTAGGGCAGAGCGATCGCTTCTCAGACAAAATATCAATCTGATTCGTCATGCGTCGGAGGCTTGGTATATCAAACAGTACATCAAAAAACCTGAAGAAAAAACACAAACATCAGAAAATAAGGAGTTAAATTAATGTTTGAACAGTACAAAAAACATTTTCAAGAATCTATTCCTCGCATTCCTGGAGCTAAATATGCTCACTTTATAGTTCTCAGAGAAACAGATTCTTATGCAGTATTTAAAACTGATGGAGAACTCAATGTAGCCAGAGTTAGAGCAGGACTTAATGATTCACAAGCAATTAGTCGTTTAGTGCTTTTCAAACGTAAGCAAACCACTCCTGAACGTTTAACAGGACGTGAATTATTGCGGCGTTATGAAATCTACGACCAGATCAAACTCCAACATAAAAAAGACTGTGCTTACAATGAAAATCCTTGTGGAGTTTGCCCCGACTGTGTTATTTACGGTTATGCAGTAGGTAAAGGTGGTGCAGATAATTCTGGTTCTGAGAAATCCAAAGTTTTTATAGACTCAGCTTATGCTGTTCCTAAATATGAAGAATCTCACGGAACTTTTACCTTGAATGCACCCTATGAAGATGGGACAATGACACAAGGAACAGACACCACTAATCGTTTTAGTGAACAAGATCATGTGTTACCAGAAGTTCCTTTTCCTAGTGTGGTTACATTACGTGATCCAACACCAAATAGCTTTTTATATCTCTTGAATAATTTGCAACGTACCAAACGTTATGGCGCTCAAACTACACGAACTGGACAAGTTAGAAATACAGTTGTAGCCATAATCTTTGCTGATGGTGAAATTTTCAGCAATTTGCGATTAACTCAAAAAATTTACGACATTATCGGAGATGTTTTACCTCCTTATGAAACAACTTTTCTTAAATCAGCTACAGAACAAGCTGTTAATGAATTAATTCAAAAAGACGGAGTTTTTTATGAATTAATTTCCAAAGAATCTCTTGTATCTCTTCAAGATGAAGCTCAATCCATTCTGGGAAATGAAGATAATTTCAAACAATGGATGAACTCATTAACACAAGATACTTTAAATTATGCAAAAGCAGCAGGTGTTTTGAAAGAAGAAAAAGCAGAAAATAGTACCAATAGTAGAAGTCGAAGGAATAAAAATAAAACAGATGAAGGGGAGGAAACATAATGTATGCAAATTTATCGTCTTCTTCTTACATTGCAAGATCCTTTGTATTTTGCTACTCGTGAATTAGGTAGGCTTTATATAACAGAGCAATATTTACATAATTATGCTCTGACTTATGCTCTTGGTTTAGCAAAAAGCAGCTATTCTGATGCAGAACATATACCCCATTATGAAAGAGATTTAGAACCTCTCAATCATCAAGGGATTTATATTACACCTGCGCGTCCTTATGTTACACCTGAACGTCCTTTAGGATCTGCTTATGTTACCCACACTTATAAATGGGCTAACCTCAATTATCACGTCAAAATGGAGCAAATTAGTAAGAATATTCCAACTTATGGACGTATTCGTGAATTAGCTCCAGAAAGTCAATTTGAGTTTTTTCTTATCTCTCAAAAAGAAATCAAATTACCTAAATGGATTCGTTTAGGTAAATGGATGAGTAAGGCAGAAATCACGGTTGAAAAATTACTCCAACCAAAAACAAAAACTGATTTATTCACCTGTACTCATCCTTTAAATCCCTTAGATGTCATGTTTACTAATCAAGTGATTAGTTATGATGTGGTAAATATGCCTCCAGTTAGTCTCATTCAAAATGTGCAAATGCAAGGAGAATATTACTATTTTGATGATATCAAAAATGTAAAACTCCCCAAACAAATGCAATACCGTTTTCGGAGTTAGTTATTTACCAAAACCTTTACCGCTCTTCTTTATTTTAGGAGGGCGTGAAGGCATTAATTCAGTCAAAAGACTACCACGATTTTGCAACATTAATTTACGATTTCGCTCACGTTGATAAGTAGCTATTTCTTCTGCATGGGGATGATCTGGATCTATTTTGAGATGGGTAATAGAAACTACATATTGCGCTTTATCTTCATCTTTGGGATTATCGTTTTTGCTGACTAATCTGCACATAATGCCTCCTTCATCTCCAGAGTAATCTACCCAATCAATTTCAAATTCTTTCTCTGGATTTATTATGTCTCCTCTCTTCTTCAACATTTTCAATAATTCTTTTTCAGCCTTGACTTTAATTGGTAAGCTGGCTTTTAATTTTTCAGTGAGTGCCTTTGCTTCAAGATAATTATCAACTTTCATTTGTTTTACTCTTTATGCAACCTTTATTAATTTATACTCTCAATCTCTCTTAATTTTCATTATCTATTTACAAATTGTCTCACTCTGCAAAAAATATGCCCCACAGTCTCATTCTCAACATCACCCCCCAATCTCCCATTTACCCCAATTTCCTCACCGGCAGACATTATCACGCCTTGTTTCTTAACCTAGTCAGTTCTGTTGATAAAAAATTAGGCGACTACCTCCACGAATCAAATGCGGATAAAGCCTTTACTCTTTCCCCTTTACAGATACAAAACAAAAATAAAAACCAATCTTATACTTTGCAATATACCCATCAAAACCCTATTCCTGCCGGTGCTTCCTGTTGGTGGCGAATATCATTATTAAATGACAACTTATTTAGTCAACTCACACCTTTATGGTTGAATATTAACCCGGAACAACCTTGGCATTTGGGTTCAGCTAATTTATTTATTACTAGCATTCAAGGTACACCTCAATCTACTCAACCTTGGGCTAATGCTTGTAGTTATCATCAACTTTATCAACAAGCAAGCGAACAAGAACGCAATCTTAATTTCATTTTTTCTACACCTGTAGCCTTTCGTCAAGGTACATTTGATAATGTTTTACCAACCAAAGAATCTGTATTTAATAGTCTGCAAAATCGCTGGAATAAATATAGCGGAATTGAATTAAATAATATTTCCCTTGAGTCAGTTTATCCTAGTGCTTTTAACATCAAAACAGAAGTTATTAGCAACTATGAAAATAAGTTTATTGGTTGTTTAGGTGAAATTAGTTATCGCATTCTTGGCAATGTAGAAGCAATAGGAATTAAGCAAATTAATGCTTTATCTGATTTTGCTTTATATGCAGGAATAGGACGTAAAACGACTATGGGAATGGGCATGGTGAGAAGAAGGTGACAGGGAACAGGTGACAGGTGACAGTTAAGAGGGAAGAGGGAAGAAGTAAGAAGTAAGAAGAGAAGAGGAGTTATTTATGAAGATTGAATCACATCGAGATTTAATTGTTTGGCAGAAATCAATGGATATGGTAGTGAATATCTATCAATTAGCTACTGGATTTCCAAATACAGAAATTTATCGTCTTACTTCACAAATTACTCGCGCTGCTGCATCTGTTCCAGCAAATATTGCAGAAGGTCATGCACGAGGAACAACTAAAAACGACTTTGCACATTTTTTGTCTATTGCTAAGGGTTCTTTAATGGAAACAGAAACTTTTTTAATGCTTGCAGTTAGGTTAAATTATCTAACTTCAGAACAAGCAAATCCCACATTATCTTTAATAGTAGAAATTAGTAAAATGCTTACTTCTCTGAGGTTTAAAATCTTAAATACTCCATAAAAAATTTCTCCTAAACTATTAACAAATATTCACTTATTTGAATTAATTAACTATGGCTCAACAACAAACTAACTCTCTTCCTACTACCTCCTCTTCGCTGTCACCTGTCACTTGTCACCTGTCACCTAATGAATACGTTAATATCGCATCCTTAAATCAATATTCCTATTGTCCTCATCGTTGTTGGTTAATTCATTGTGCAGGTGAATTCATTGATAATCAATACACAATTGAAGGCACAAGTTTACATGAAAGAGTTCACACTGTGGGAGAACAAAACCGTGAGGAAACTTGGCAGATACGCGCCATTTATTTGAAATCAGATCAATATCAATTAATTGGTAAGTCTGATTTAATTGAATTTGAAAATGGCGAATTTTACCCAATTGAATACAAAAGAGGACGTAAAGGAGAATGGGATAATGATGAGTTACAAGTTTGCGCTCAGGCTTTGTGTTTGGAGGAAATGACGGGAAAAAATATCAATTCTGGTTATATCTATTATGCCCAAACTCATCAACGTAAATTAGTAGAAATTACGCCGGAATTACGAGATAGTACCATTGCGACTATTGAAGCTGTGCAAATGTTGTTATTTATAGGTGCAATGCCAAAAGCTGTAAAAACAAAACGCTGTGATGGTTGTAGTTTATATTCTCGATGTTTGCCACAAGTTGCTGATAAAGTTGGACGTTATCAAGAAGCAAATTGATCAATTAAAAATTGATCAGGACTTACGCAACTGGCATATTGGTAGGGTGCGTCAGATATCAATAATCTGTTTATTTGCAGGATTTATGCAGTCTGACGCACCCTACAACAGATTTTTAGTGTGACACTTGCGTAAGTCCTAATTGATGCAAAAAACCAAAACATTTCTAAAACTCTTTTTACTGTCACCTGTCCACTGTCACCTATTTTGAGGATTTAATCATGGGAACTCTTTATATTGTACAAGATGATGCTTTTGTCGGTAAGGTTGATGAACGAATTAATGTGAAGTTTGAAAAGAAAATACTTCAGGATATTCCATTTATTCATCTTGAATGTGTAGTTGTTTTAGGACGAGCGACTATTTCGCCGGCTGTTGTGGATGAATTGATGCAACGTCATATTCCCCTATCTTTTATCAATAAAATTGGTCACTATTTGGGACGTTTGCAGCCAGAAATGTCTGGTAATATTTTCGTTCGCAAAGCACAATGGCAAGCAGCAGGAGAAACACCTCAATCTATTCATGTTGTTCAAGGTTTTGTCAGAGGAAAATTAAAAAACTACCGTCAAATATTAATGCGTCGTCAACGTGAATCTGATGATGTTGATTTATCTAAAAATATTACTCGCATTGAACAGATAATTGATGCAATTAAGTCAACTGAAAATATTAATTCTTTGCGTGGTTTAGAAGGTTCAGGTAGTGCTGCTTATTTTGGTGGTTTCAATCAATTAATTCGTAATCCTGAATTTTCTTTTCCTAAGCGTGTCCGTCGTCCACCGACAGATCCGGTTAATTCTTTGTTGAGTTTTGGTTATTCTTTATTGCGTCATGATGTCCAAAGTGCTGTGAATATTGTGGGTTTTGATCCATATTTAGGATACCTACATTTTGATCGCTATAATCGTCCTTCTTTGGCTTTAGATTTGATGGAAGAATTTCGCCCTTTGGTGGTAGATGCAATAGTTTTATCTATTTTGAATAACCAATTATTAACACCGACAAATTTTATCGCTGAACCGTTAAGCGGTGCTGTTTCTCTGACTCCAGAAGGACGGAAAACTTTTTTGACTTTGTACGAAAAGAAAAAAATATCGGAGTTTAAACATCCGGTTATGGGGCGTAAATGTAGTTATCGAGAAGCTTTTGAATTGCAAGCGAGATTTTTGGCTAAGTATTTAATGGGAACAATTGATAAATATCCTCCTTTGTTTTTGAAATAGCTATTTAGGTAACAGGGAACAGGTGACAGGTGACAGTAAGAAAGCAAGAGTTTATTCTTCTTAATTACTCATCACCAATTACCAATTACTAATTACCAATTACCAATTACCAATTTATGAATGTTGTTGTTTCTTACGATATTTCTGAGGATAAACGCCGGACTAAAATCCATAGTATTCTCAAGTCCTATGGTCAATGGGTGCAGTATAGTATTTTTGAATGTCAGTTGACTGATACTCAGTATGCTAAGTTGCGATCGCGCCTCAATAAGCTGATTAAACCTGATACTGACAGCATCCGCTTTTATTTCCTTTGTGCTTGCTGTTATGGTAAGGTCGAAAGAATTGGTGGTGAACAGCCCCGTGATGAGACGATTTTCTTCGCTTAATGCGCGAGGGGGTGGGTGTAAAAAATTCAGGTTGTCAAAAAATGCCTGAAATCCTATCTATATAAGGCTTTGATTGATTTTTTCTTGTCCAACCCCTCGCGCACCTTACACAGCAAGGCTTTCAGCGTTTTTCCCTCTTGACACGATTCCTGAAATGGACTATGATGATATCGCTCGCGCAATTGAACCTTGAAAACTACATATATATAGGCTTTCAGCCTCCCGCTATTGCAATTTCTATTACTCCCTATTAGGGATTGAAACCATAACATTCTGAACAAACTTTAAGGACATACCAGATTGCAATTTCTATTACTCCCTATTAGGGATTGAAACTTTCTATTGCATTTACTAACATCAATTTTCAAAATTGCAATTTCTATTACTCCCTATTAGGGATTGAAACTGATGAACAAGTCTTAGAGGCTATCAAGCTAAAAATTGCAATTTCTATTACTCCCTATTAGGGATTGAAACTTAAAGCAGAAGATCAGTGGTTAACACAATGCTTAATTGCAATTTCTATTACTCCCTATTAGGGATTGAAACATAATTTCTCCACCTGGTGACCATAAAACCCAACTATTGCAATTTCTATTACTCCCTATTAGGGATTGAAACTATCTCTACCTTGTGCATATCACTATCCCCTAAAGCAATTGCAATTTCTATTACTCCCTATTAGGGATTGAAACAGGAAGGTTACTATATCTTCCCCTACTCCTTCTGATTGATTGCAATTTCTATTACTCCCTATTAGGGATTGAAACCTTAACATTCCAATAGCCAATTCTCTTTGTGCTTCAGGAATTGCAATTTCTATTACTCCCTATTAGGGATTGAAACAATACCTAACTTAGATAGAGCTTCTTTGTTTTGCTGCAATTGCAATTTCTATTACTCCCTATTAGGGATTGAAACAGGGTTACAGTAGGAGTCTAAGAAAGCATGGATTATTGCAATTTCTATTACTCCCTATTAGGGATTGAAACAGTAAACTAAATACTCCATATCCAATGAAAGCTATGGTAATTGCAATTTCTATTACTCCCTATTAGGGATTGAAACCTTCAGTAGACAACATTGAGGATGACAATTTAGCATTATTGCAATTTCTATTACTCCCTATTAGGGATTGAAACTAGATAAAGAAGTCACTAGATGTTTCTTAGGTAACTTAGAGATTGCAATTTCTATTACTCCCTATTAGGGATTGAAACAATTAAAAAGATTTACCTCTGATAAAGCTAGACTGATTGCAATTTCTATTACTCCCTATTAGGGATTGAAACGATGCAAGGGTGTAAAGGACTTGGCGCAGAAGCGATTGCAATTTCTATTACTCCCTATTAGGGATTGAAACTGACAGTGACAATCCTGTGGATGCTGATGAGATGGTAATTCAGATTGCAATTTCTATTACTCCCTATTAGGGATTGAAACCCATTTGTTCCAGTATCTGCTACAACGAGCGATCGCAATTGCAATTTCTATTACTCCCTATTAGGGATTGAAACGCTGAAGCTCTTGCTGTCAGCACGTTCCAGATTATATTGCAATTTCTATTACTCCCTATTAGGGATTGAAACAACGAAATAGTCTCAATTGCGATCGCAAGATTTACAGATATATTGCAATTTCTATTACTCCCTATTAGGGATTGAAACGCCCTGGCACTCCACGAACCGTAACGCATTCATATTGCAATTTCTATTACTCCCTATTAGGGATTGAAACATCTGGATCTAATGTTGCGCCTGAGTCGATTTTCGATTGCAATTTCTATTACTCCCTATTAGGGATTGAAACATGAGACTTCAACCCGCCCTGCCAATACCAAGAAATTGCAATTTCTATTACTCCCTATTAGGGATTGAAACTCTGTTGAAATATGCAAGCCTGTTAATCAACAATTTATTGCAATTTCTATTACTCCCTATTAGGGATTGAAACCTAATGGTAGGGGTTATTCCCTACCTTAACTTTTCACTGTTATTGCAATTTCTATTACTCCCTATTAGGGATTGAAACATTGATATCTAGTTTTGATTCAATAACTTTGAACTCAAATTGCAATTTCTATTACTCCCTATTAGGGATTGAAACCTTTTAAGCAAGTGCCTCTATGCGGACAAATCATGATTGCAATTTCTATTACTCCCTATTAGGGATTGAAACAATTCCAATTAATAAGATTAAACCAACTGAATGTCAGGGAAAATTGCAATTTCTATTACTCCCTATTAGGGATTGAAACATTCATATTCCCCATGATGGCAAAATTCAACTGCCAAATTGCAATTTCTATTACTCCCTATTAGGGATTGAAACACAAGCAGGAATACCCGACTTAGCGAGCGCAGTCATATTGCAATTTCTATTACTCCCTATTAGGGATTGATAACTATAAAATTGGAGAAAGGATAATTGGAAAACAAATATAGCAATCCTATTTGATTTATGAACGTAGTTTTTAAAACTAACCACTCCAGACGCAGAAAGCGCAGAAGTAGAGAAAAAGAAGTGTTCATATCTTATTTAGGATTGCCATATTACCCATTAACCTTGATCTTAATCCTGAATATACTCTTGCCCAGTCACTAAAGCAATTTCAGCCCGGACAAATTCTCTACCCAAATAAGCCGCATGGTTTAATAAGGTAAGAGGACAGGGTTGAGTTTCTTCAAAAATCTTTACACACAGTTCCTTTGCTGTCCTGCCACTAAATACAGTTGATTGAGTTCTTTCCACCTTTCCCCGTGCTGGAATTACCTTCCCTGTTTCTGGATCTACAGCTAAACCGCGATCATCAATTACATTTGTAAAATGCTTGGCGTAAATTAACTGTTCATTGCGGTCTATGTAAATAATGAAATAACCACTAGGATCAAGGTCAATATGACGCTGAGAAAGTTTATGATCAATTGCAGTCAAATCTTCAAGTAGCAAATTCATAAGCATTCTAAAAAGAAAAATTAATTGGACAGTGTTTTTACATTACATCTCAAAGGTATTGCTGAGGAGATATTTTTTCGGCGTTGCATAATTGCGGGATGATTTGAGAATCTGTATCAATATATAATAGACATCTCCAGAAAAAATTGTAGAGATATTCCATGGAACGTCTCTACAAGGGTTCTAGGAAACGCATATTTAATTTTGGGAGATGCCTAATCACCGCCTCTCCTTCCGCCTCAGCCTCAATCCTCCCTTTATTCAGCAACGCCATTTTTTCTAAGCATCACCTTTAGTAAAAGGTAACTCTGCATTAATCGCCTCCATTTCCTGCTGTTCCATTTTATTAACTTCCCGAATATAAGGGCGCAAAATTTGTCCTAAACGGTTATTGTAAAATCGGTGGAGACTATGATTCGGTTTAGCCGGAAACCCGCGTCGTTTCTTGTGTCTTCCCCCTGCGCCAGGGTCAAAAGTTTGGATACCGTGAGCGATCGCCCACTCAATCGGTTTATAATAGCAAGCATCAAAATGCAAGCAATCTATTTCTTGAAAACTACCCCAATAGCGCCCATATAGCCTGTCATCCTTAAATAGACAAAAAGACATTCCCACAGGTTGACGCTGATTCTGCTCATGATAAGCCGCAAAAAACACCACCCGATGGCGATAATTATGGTGTAGCTGCTCAAAAAATCGCTTTGTCAGGTACTTACTACCCCACCAACCAAACTTATCGCAGGTATCAGCATAAAACTCATACATCAAAGGAAAAAAAGACTGAGGAATTTCCTCACCAGTCAATGCTTCGAGTCGTAAACCTGCTTTTTCCACAGCCTTACGTTCCCGTTTAATATTGCGTCTTTGATTAGCATTGAATCCTGTCAAATAATCATCAAAAACTTGAAATTCCGCATTTTCCCAAATGTAACTATGGTGTAACCAAGCCGTAAAACCTTGTCTTTCTAACACAGCACGCCATTGAGGATCAACATACAGAAAATGACAGCCAGAAATACCATGCTTGATGCAAAAAGAATCAATCTCATGCAACATCATCCCCGTGATTTCTTCCTCATCTTCCCCAGCAGCAATTAAGAAGCGATAGCCTTCAGCCGGCGTAAAAGGAGACATTCCCAACATTTTTGGATAATATTCTACCCCAATGCGAGAAGCTAACTCTGCCCACTGATGATCAAATACAAATTCGCCCTGACTATGCCCTTTTAAATACAGAGGGGCAGCAGCAATTAATGTCCTATCTCGCCACAACGTTAAGTGATTTGGCAACCAACCTGCGTTCGCTGTAGCACTGTGGGAGGTTTCCATATTATTCAGCCACTCCCACTCTAAAAACGGGGTTTTGAGTGGCATAGCCAAAGCATCCCAGGCTTCTTGGGTAACTTCGGCAATTTTGTTAGTCCAAACGACAGAGTATTGGGGTTTAAGTTGTTTTACCATCGTGTGGCTTTTAATATTTAAAAAGTTAGCAAAAGCTTTTATTAGCGTAATCTATATAAGCTTGTCGTTGCAGCCGATAGCTGAAAAATAATTCTTGTTCAAAGGGACAATTTGAGAGTTATTACCAAAAATTTGCCTCTACTTTAGTCGTAAGTAACTAGCATTTAACTGGTTGTTAAAAGAATTTAATATCCGGATTAAGGTCGCTAGAACCCGAAATTACTATATGAACGGACTGAGGAGTTCTATTTTTGTCCTCTGTTGCAGCAGTGTTGAATCTAATACAGCAATTATTGTACCGTTATTAAGGAGTGTACCAGCCCCAAATAAAACGGCATTAGAGGCAGCGATGTATTTTTTCAAGTGTAGTCTATCTCCTGAAATTTACTATTTTGCCATCTACACTGATGAATACAACAGAAAAATCTTAAATTCTAGAATCTCTATCAAACGAGAATTTTCAAAATCTGACTGCCATCAATCAGTTGATTATAGAATAACCTTGCTAACAGAAGAATGTTTATTAATTTCATCCTTGATATAGATATGCAAAACCAGTCGCTATTAAATATACTGTCTAATAGTTTTGGTATCTCTAGTGTCTTTTTACCAAATAACAGTTTGATATTTTTAACAAGTTACAATAAATTTCTAATAATTTTATAAAATGTTTTTTTTAGCTAATCTAATTGCATATCGGTATTATTGTGGTTTGCAGATGCGAAGTGAGACACTCGATGGCTAAGTTCCGTCAATCGTCCTTTCGGCGAATTTTAGTAACAAGAATACTTTTGCTATTTGTTCCGGTGTTATTAGTCGGAGAAATGGTTGCTCTAAATAAGGCACGCTCAAGTCTATTAACAACTGCTCGGCAAAACTTAACAGAAAGCGCTATCAATAAAGGAGAGAAAATTACCGATACAATCGCTGTACTAAAAACCAATTTATTCAGTGCTAGTCAAACAACAGTAATTAAATCTGGTTACTCCGATCAAATTCAAACATATCTGAATCAATTATCACAACAACTACCAAATCACATAGATTGTATTCAATTAAAAAATATCCAAAACGGTAATATTATTGCTAGTAGCTGTGGTGATAAAGCCATTTTAGAATTAACTTCCTCTTTTTCCGGCAATGAAGTAGAAATTCAAGCTATATTACCACCCAAAGCCGGAACAACGGGCAAAAAACACACAGACAATCAACTGCAATTACTCTTATCAGCCCCTGTTTATAATCGTCGAGGAAATTTAGCTTATGCTTTAATTCTCCAAACAACATTACACCAAAAAACTACAAATCAACCCGGCTCACTGACAGGTTCTCTGGTAGTTATTGCTGAAAATGGTACTATTTTGGCTCACCCATTGCCCGAAAGAGTAGGAACTAATATTAAGAATTATTCAGATGCCAAACAACTAAAAAGCTTAATTCAAAATGCAGTTGCAGGTCGTAATGATTCCATAAACTTTAAATTCATAGAAAGTGAAGAATTAGTTGCTGGTTATACAGCTATTGCTGATCCCAGTACACCAAAGCAGCAAAAAAAATGGATAATCTTAGCTGTTACAAGTGTAAAAAATGCACTGTTTGGTTTAGATGAAATCAAACTTATCCTCATTGTTTTGACTGTTGGTTTAATTGGCGCAAGTTTGTTAGCATCATTATATTTAGTTCCTTATCTAGCAGGCCCTGTAGAAGAACTTAGAGACTTTGCTTTAAATATTCATAGTCACCATGCCGCACAACCAATTCCCCGTAACTTTAAAATTCGGGAATTCAATCAATTGGCACAAGCACTAGATCAAATGGTTGAAAGACTAAAAGCATGGGCAGAAGAATTAGAAATAGCCTGGAAAGAAGCAAAATCTGCTAACAAAGTTAAAAGTCAGTTTTTAGCTACAACTTCCCATGAATTAAGAAATCCACTCAATATTATTATTAACTGTGTCCGCTTAGTTAGAGATGGAATGTGTGATGATAGAGAAGAAGAATTGGAATTTCTCCAGCGAGCGGATGAAACAGCAATTCACTTGTTAGGACTTATTAATGATTTACTCGATATTTCCAAAATTGAAGCAGGTAAACTCTCAGTAGTAATAACCCCTCTAGAATTACGTCAACTACTGTTAGAGGTGATTAATTTACAATCAGTGAATGTGCAACATAAAGGACTGCAATTGAAATGTGAGTTAGGTAATGAAGCCATACCAATTAAGGCAGATGAAGTAAAACTCAAACAAGTTCTTATTAATATCATTGGTAATGCTACGAAATTCACCGATACAGGTAGCATCACCATTAGCACAGATATTCAACAAAGTCATAGTAAATATCATGTCATAGTCTCAATTAAAGATACAGGAATAGGTATTGATCCTGGTCAGCAACATAAGCTATTTCGTCCCTTTGTGATGGTTGATGGTACTACCACGCGCAAATTTGAAGGTACTGGACTGGGATTAGCAATTTCTCGGAACTTAATCGAACTTATGGGAGGGACTATTACCCTGGAGAGTTTAGGTTTGCACCAAGGGACAACGGTAAAAATTATATTACCTTTGATTGATATCTCTCTATTACCTAACTCAGGGAAAAAAGTGGATTTAAGGAATAGTGAAAATTCATCTTCTCATGAAGTCAAAGAAATCAGTTATCCTAGCTTGCAGCCAGATCAAACTTTGGAAATTTACGATTCTTCACCAGCAGATATAAAGGAAGAACAAGTAGATACAGGTGAGATCAATCGACTTTCACAACAAGGTGAAAAAGTCGCAAAGCTTTAATTTCAGAATTCAATATAATAAGTAATTGGACAAAAATATTTACAGTCATTGCGAGCGAAGCGAAGCAATCCCAGCCCTTGCGATTGCGTCATTCCACTGCGTTCCATTCGCAATGACATTGTGTAATTAATTCTGTCCTAGTACTTATAGGGCGGGCAAACCCCGCCCCTACTTAGGGATAAAAAACTGTACCTCATAACAGCAGGAAGCGTTGTATGTTTAGTCCTATATCAATTAAATTTATTGCGATCGCTTGTCTAACCCTCTGAACGGTTACTACAAATCATAAAATTAAGGATTAGTGATGGTGATAGATTTACCACCTTGTTGAAGAGATGTAGTCAAAGCAGTGAGAATTTCTACTAATTCTCTACCTACCCACCCAGAGGAAACCACAGAAGGGGTATTCTGGAGGATAGAGACAACAAAGCAATCGCACACTTTTTGTAATGGTTCACCTTTTTCGATTTCTAGCACTTCTTGCTTTTGATTCACAGGTATAAACAAATTTTCCTGTTGAGAAAACTCCCCATGCATCAGGGTTAGAGGTGATACAGAGGACATTTCATCAAAAATTAAACTACCCTTGCTACCCACAATCCCTAATCGTCTTTGTTTATCAGGATTTAGCCAACAGAGGTGAATATAGGCTTGAAATTGATTTGGATAAGTCAGCGTTACCCAAACTAAATCAGCTAAACCTGGGTTTTCCGTTGTTGTTCCCTCAATTTTCCTATTTTCCTGTAACCAAACACTACCCGTTACTTGCACTTTCACAGGTAATTCACCTAACCAATTATTAAAAATGGCAATATCATGAATAGCTAAGTCCCACAATGCATCAACATCTTGACGGACGGGTCCCAAATGGGTGCGAGTAGCATAACCATAACGTAAAGCACCCAATTGACCAGATTGAACCACAGTTTCACCTCGTTCTACAGCTGGATGAAATAAATAAGTGTGGTCAACCATGAGTATCAATTGCTGATACTCCGCTAATTGACAGAGTTCCTGACATTCTTCTGGATGAAGAGTTAAGGGTTTTTCTGCCAAAACATGATAACCCAACTGGAGAGCATCTTTAATTAAGGCATAGTGAGTGGTAGCCGGAGTGGCGATCGCTACTGCTGTTAGTTCCGCAACCTGTTTAACGGATTCCCACTCTGTTGTTAATAATACATTTTCATCTAAATCAAACTCTTGTTTTATCGCTGCCAATCTGGCTGGATGGTGGTCTACCACAGCAACTACAGACACTTGAGGATGTGCTAAAAAATTTCTTAGTAAATGTACTCCCCAGCGTCCAACCCCGATTACCGCCAGTTTAATATTAGTCATCCGATTTTGGATTTTGGATTTTAGATTTTGGATTGACCCCTCTGATAAATCCGGGGGCTTGTGCCATTAAGGAATTAAGTAGTCGTGCAAAATAAATTGTACATTTAGGAGAGGGAACAGGGAACTCTTAACAGGGAACAGATAAGCACTATAGGGATTTTTATTTGTTCCGAAAATATTCAATTAATTTTGCTCAGGTACTTATTTGTCATTTGCTTCCTTAGTAATCACCTCTTCAGATATTACTGAATAAGCTACTTTAGCAGCGGCTTGTTCAGCGGCTTTAATAGAGCGTCCTTTACCTTGTCCTAACATTTTTGCATTTAACCAAACTTCAGCCAGAAAACGTTCTTGACTATCGTGGGGTTGATTAACCTCAAGTACCCGATACTCTGGTAAGACTTTAAATTGTGCCTGAGTCCATTCTTGGAGAGCAGCCTTATAGTTAAGTCTAGCGGGATCAAGACGAATTTCTGTGGTCAGTTCTTGGAAGTGGGGATCTAACCAAGGGCGAATCAGGTCAAGATTGTGAGTACTCAGATAAAGCGCTCCCAGAACTGCTTCAAAAGCATCTGCAAGTCTTGACTCTTGACCAACATGATCGGCAGTAGCACTACCAGCAACGAGTAAGTATAATTCTAGACCATATCCTCTAGCTAGTTGGGCAAGAATGCGATCGCTCACCAGAACGGAACGAATAGCCGCAAAATCCCCCACAGAGGAATCAGGATAATGTTCCCATAACATCACAGCCGCTACCAGCCGCACCACCGCATCACCGACAAACTCCAGTTGTTCATAATTTGCCGACTCAGAAACAGTCGCATGAGTTAGCGCCAAATCAAGTAAAGGCCACTTTATCGGTGCATCTTTTGACAAACCCAGCTTTTGGACTAAACTTTCAAGTTGCCGTTGACGGCGGGGATAAACGAGAGACATTCAGTAAGTGTGGAAAAAGGGCTAATAACTCCTAACTTAGCATTAAATATAGAGTATAAATACACGACAGGTAGCGCCAGGGCAAACTTTCCCAATTTCACAGCTTTGGGACGATATTAATGCCTAATATTTAGGGTAGAAGTTTATTCTCTAGCAATTCACCAAAATCATGATCCTGATAAAATTTTTGTAGGGGTTTAGCAATGCTAAACCCCTAGCTATTTAGGTTAACAATTAATTGCTTTTTTTCACTCTTTTCTTTTTCTCTGGTTTTAGTAAAGGTGCGTTTAAAGCTTAATTTTGATTTTTTATTAGTTCACACAGGTGAACTTAGTTTGTGTAGCGGTGATTTCTAATCGCTGAAACTAAAAAACGAACTATGGAAAATAAAAAATCCATAATTCGTTTAAAGAAGAGAGTCGGTAGTAAGCCGGGTTCTGTTCTCTTACGAGGGCAGTTATCTATCTGGGATGCCTGTTACCAGACACCTCTAGCGGCTCTTGTTTAACGGAACTGGTAAAAGACCAACCATAGTTCCTCTGGCCTTGCTCCCAACCGGGGTTTACCGAGCCAGCACCTCTCGATGCTGCTGGTGCGCTCTTACCGCACCTTTGCACCCTTACCAACCAATTACTGATTGGCGGTATCTTTCTGTGGCACTATCCTCACGATCACTCGCACTGGACGTTATCCAGCAAGTTTGGTCTTTCGGAAGCCCGGACTTTCCTCAAACCAGTGTTGATAACTGATCTGCAACTGCCTACGCCTACTCTCTCCTTTATCCAGTGTACGCTTTGATCGCCATCTGTGTCTGGATCGGAATTACTTCTTTTTATTCCAAGGCAAAGCGTAAGTCCAAGGGAGCTTTTTCATCGTAAAAGGACAATTAATAATTGAAACTGGAGGAACATTTATCCCAGGTGCAATACCAACTCTCATTTCCGAAATCCGCAGCACGATTTGCAGGGAAAATTCCAAATCTTTTTTGCCATCGATAAAGTCTTTGTATAACTTCTTTTGTTTATCATTCTTTTTTATGGCAGCAACATTAATTAAAGGCGATGCAGGTTTATAAATACCTGATTCTTTATCTCTTTGAAAAACATCTTCAGCGGTAACATTTTCCGAAATAGTTTTTTTAGGAGCAATGATAGTAGGAACTTGGGGTATAGCTAAATCACGGGTTAAATCTGGAGATTTGCGAATCACTCGTCGGGATTGCTGTGTATGTTCAACCACAAAAGAACTATTATCCCAGTCAACGTATATGGCAATACTTTCAGATTTATTTTCAATACTCATTGATAACTCTGTTAGATCAGTTTCTATCTTATCTAAACCATAATTACTTGTTTTAAAAGAAATACCCACTGTATCTTGCAGATTTTGTTCTTTTAATTGTTCATCGACAATATCTTTCTGAAAACTTAGCATCACCATATCATCAATGGATTCAATCATGCGATTGAATGTGGAATATACCCCAAGGATATAAATTGTTAAAACAATCAGATTTTGGTCGCCACTTTGTACTGCCATAAATTTTCTGATCAACTCCCTCTAAAAATTTTTCGATTACTAGATTACTTTATTTATTAAAACTTTGGTATTTTTAATCATGCTTAATATCTACTGAATTATTTAGCCAACCCCGCTGCCAAAAAAAGAATATTAATCCACCAGCAACAATTGCCATAAATGCCAAGCAGAGTGGATAGCCCCAATACCAATTGAGTTCAGGCATATTATATGGTGATTTTTCAGTATTAAAATTCATGCCATATATTCCAGCCACAAAAGTTAAGGGAATAAAAATTGATGAAACCACCGTTAGTAATTTCATAATTTCATTCATTTTGTTGCTAACTGCGGAAAGATAGACATCCATTAATCCAGAAGCTAGTTCTCGGTAAGTTTCCACCATATCCATCACTTGCACCGTATGATCATAACAGTCGCGCAAATAAATTCTCACTTCATCACTAATTAGTTCACTACCATCTCTAATTAAAGAATTAATTGCATCTCTTTGTGGCCAAATTGCCCGACGTAATTGCAGTAGTTCTCTTCTAATTTGATAAATTTTTCTTAATGTTTTTGGGGTAGGTTTAATAATTACTTCCTGCTCTAGCTCTTCAATTTGTTCTCCATAAAGTTCTAAAACAGGAAAAAAACCATCAATAATGGCATCTAATAAAGAATAAGCTAAATAATCGGCTCCTTGTTTGCGGATAATACCTTTATTTTTGTCAATTCGCACTCTCACTCCTTCTAGACAATCATGTTCTGCTTCCTCCTGAACTGTGAGTAAATAATATTTTCCCAATACTAAACTTACTTGTTCACTATAGAAACCATAGCCCCGTTCCTTTGGGACTACCATACGAGCAATAATCAGCAATTGGTCTTCATAATCCTCAATTTTCGGACGTTCTGTCATATTGACCACATCTTCTAAAACTAGAGGATGTAAATCAAAAACTTTACCCAAGCGTTCTAAAACATCTCTATTACCTAAGCCTTGTACATCTACCCAAGAAACAGATTCTGTATCCAAATAATTAAAGCAATCTTCAGGGTTAATGATTTGTTCACGGATAAAGTTAGTTTGGTTATAGTCAATTATAAAAATAATTGGCTGGTCAGCATTTTCATCAATGATGATCGTGCCAGGCAGAGTTCCTGGTTGATGATGGTGTTCTTTGGTATATTCTTTAGTTAAGAATTTAGGAGTACGGCGAATTTTTTTAATCATGAACTTTTACCTAATACCATTGAATCAAGCCGCTTTTGTCACTGAATCGTCAGAAATTTGGGTATTACAGCCGATATAATAACATTTATAAGTTTCTCCAACATTCCTGAATGGTATAAAAAACAGTTTGTCTTTTTGTTAAGACAAACTGTAGAAAAAAATTAAAAATTAATTATTTGGGGAAGGGGTGATTAGAACATACCCATGCCGCCCATGCCGCCCATACCGCCCATACCGCCCATGCCACCCATACCAGCATCAGGGGCAGCGGCAGCTTGCTTCTCAGGCTTCTCAACGATGATTGCTTCGGTAGTTAAAACCATCCCAGCAATAGAAGCGGCGTTTTGTAAAGCTGAACGGACAACTTTAGCAGGATCGATAATACCTGCGACAATTAAATCTTCAAATTCGTCTGTAGCAGCGTTATAGCCGATGTTAATATCAGTTTCTCGCACTTTGGCAACAATCACGGAACCTTCAACACCAGCATTGTCTGCAATTTGACGTAAGGGAGCTTCTAGCGCTCTTTCGACAATCTCAGCGCCAATCCTTTCTTCGGGGTCGAGGCTGTTTTTAATTGCTTCTATTTTGGAAGCCAGATAAATCAGAGTAGTGCCACCACCAGGGACAATACCCTCTTCGACTGCGGCTTTAGTAGCGTTGAGTGCATCTTCAATCCGCAGTTTACGGTCTTTGAGTTCGGTTTCTGTAGCTGCACCCACCTTGATAACTGCCACACCACCAGCTAGTTTAGCGATGCGTTCTTGCAATTTTTCTGTGTCGTAGTCAGAATCAGTTTCTTCTAACTGCTTGCGAATTTGAGCAATTCGCTGTTGGATTTCTGGCTTAGTGGTGCTACCAGCGACAATAGTAGTGTTTTCTTTGTCAATGATGATTTGGCGGGCAGTACCCAACATTTCTAAAGTAGCGGTGTCCAGACTTAAACCGATTTCTTCAGAAATCATCTGTCCATCTGTGAGAATGGCGATATCCTGTAATAAAGCTTTGCGGCGTTCACCAAATCCAGGGGCTTTAATTGCTGCAACCGTCAGCACACCCCGTGCTTTGTTGACAACTAAAGTGGCCAAAGCGTCTCCATCCACATCTTCGGCAATGATCAGCAAAGCTTGACCTGCACGGGCAACTTTTTCTAATACAGGTACTAAATCCTGAATGCTGCTGATTTTTTTGTCGGTAATCAAAATGCGGGCGTTTTCAAATTCCACCGTCATCCGTTCGTTGTTGGTGATGAAGTAGGGGGAAATGTAACCCCGGTCAACTTGCATCCCTTCGACTACTTCTAGTTCAGTTGTGAGGGATTTGGATTCTTCAACGGTGATGACACCATCTTTGGTGACTTTTTCCATTGCTAGAGCCAGCATATTGCCAACTTCTTCGTCATTACCAGCAGAAACAGTAGCAACTTGAGCGATCGCACTACCTTCTACTGGCTTGGCTATTTTGGCAATTTCTGCCACTAGCAATTCAACGGTTTTATCAATTCCTCGTTTTAAGCTAATGGGGTTTGTGCCGGCGGCAACGTTCTTTAACCCTTCCTTAATGATAGCCTGTGCTAAAACCGTGGCAGTAGTAGTGCCATCTCCAGCAATATCTTTGGTTTTGGAGGCTACTTCTTGAATTAGTCTAGCTCCGGTATTTTCCAGAGGATCTTCTAGTTCAATTTCTTTGGCAACAGTGATACCATCGTTGACAATTTGAGGTATACCAAATTTTTTTTCTAAAAGGACATTACGACCTTTTGGCCCCAAGGTGATTTTCACCGCGTCAGCCAAGGCGTTAATACCCTTTTCTAAAGACCGTCGTGATTCTTCATTAAATGCAATAATCTTGGCCATGTTTTATTTCTCTAGCGCTTCCATTAGACAATTTAGCACTCACAGGCAAAGAGTGCTAAGTGCCTCAGCTACTGAATTTAACAGATACAAATAAAAAATTGATTAATATTAGGGTTAATGCTCATTTTAGATACTGGCAGTAATGGTGGAATTGGGAGATGAACCTAGATAACTCCCTGAAGTCCCTTGGTATTGCTGACCCTAGCGGCACCGGCTGGTTGGCGGTAGTTTTTACTTTTATCTTGGCTTGGCTGGTAACGTGGCGTTTAATGCCAATTATACGCAAATTTGCTTTGCGGGTGGGTTGGGCAGACCAACCTAACGCCCGGCGACTCAATCGAGAACCTTTACCTAATGCAGGAGGTTTGGCTATCTATGCTGGTGTAATTGCCGCTTTGGTACTAGCCAGCCTTTTACGTCCTATTGAACTCCAAGGCGTATTAGCTCAAGTTTTAACGATTCTGTTAGGAGGTTCGATATTAGTCCTTGTGGGCTTTATTGATGACCAATTTGGCTTACCCCCTTCTGTCCGTTTGTGGGCGCAAATTACAACAGCACTGTTGCTGGTTGCCAATGGTATCAGCATCAAAGTGATGTTTGGTACTCCTATTGATTCGCTACTGTCGATGGCGTTGACTATTTTGTGGGTTGTAGGTATTACCAATGCTATTAACTTGATGGATGGCATGGATGGTTTGGCAGGAGGAATTAGCTTTATTACTGCTATGAGTTTGTTAGCTGTTTCTGCCCAATTTAATAATCGGGCGGCGGCTACCTTAGTTTTGGCTGCTTTGGCAGGAGCAGCATTGGGCTTTTTGCGCCATAATTTCCATCCGTCACGTATTATCATGGGTGATGCTGGAGCCTATTTTTTTGGTTATGTACTAGCAGCAACTAGTATTTTAGGCAAACTTCAACAAAATACCGTTTATGCTCTGATCCCCACGGTTTTATTTCTACTGTTGCCAGTTTTAGACACTACTCAGGTGTTTATCCGGCGACTCTTGGCAGGAAAAAACCCTCTGAGTACTCCTGGTAAAGACCATTTGCATCACCGCTTACTGGCTTGGGGATTATCTCAACGCCATGCTGCTTTTACATTGTGGTCAATTACGTTGTGTTTTAACTTGTTGGCAATGAGAGCGCAGGGGATGAGTTTGATGGTGATGATAGCCTGTGCCAGTAGTATTATTTTGCTTTTAGCTTTTACTGTCTTGCAAAGAATTTACAGCAGGGAACAGAGAACAGGGAACTCTGAACATGGTTAAAACTCTCTTTTTCTGTGGCTTTGTTCTGAAATTTGCTGTGGATCAACACCCGATCAACCAAACATGAAATCACCCAAGTTGTTAATACTAATCGGTTAAATCTCAAAAAATAGTTGAGCTTGTAGGTTGAGTCATTAGCGTTGTGTAGCAATCAAAGAAACCCAACATTACCAAATATTTTGTTGGGTAACGCTGACGGTTAATCCAACCTACAATTTCTACATTTCCTTAACCTAATACCAATTTTATGTGAGGTTGCACATAATTCTGAAATCCATTGATTTATCTGTCTTTATCCGCGTTGAATTATTCTATACAGCTTCATAAATCTAAAATTGGAACTATCTTCCTAAATCATGCATTTCATTAATTACAGATGCACATTTTTGTGTCAATGCCTCCAATTCTTGTTTATTAGTGGAACTAGGGGCATCAATTAATTTGCCAATTCTGACAGTAATGGCAACGGAACGAGGAAAGGATGAACCAGGTTGTAAAATTTTGCCAGTACCCCATAAACTTACTGGTAAAAAAGGTACTTTCGCCTTTGCGGCTAGTAGTGCTGCACCTCTTTTGGGGTCAGTAATCCGACCATCTGGAGTACGAGTCCCTTCTAAAAAAACACCTACAGCCCAACCATTATCAAGACATTCTAAAGCAGAACGGATGGCGGTGCGATCGGCACTTCCCCGACTAACCGGGTAAGCACCGTATAATTTAATTGCTTGTGCTAAAACAGGGACTTTAAATAATTCTTCTTTAGCCATGTACGCGACGGGACGACGTACACAACTAGAAACAATTGGTGGGTCAAAGTAACTAGCATGATTACTGACTACTAGCACTTTTCCGGTTTGGGGGACATTTTCTACTCCATAAATCTTGACCCGAAAGTAAGTATGCAGCAAGGGACTAACCACTGACCACTTAAATGCGTGGTAAAGTGCCAGACTAATTAATGGTTCACGAGTTCTAGTCACGGAAGATTATATAAATAAACAATTCAAAAATAAAACAGAATACAAAAATTAGGAGTCAGAACGTTAAAGAAGAAGTCAAGAAACATTTTCACCTCTAATTTCCACATCCTAACTCCCATTTTTCCAACAAATTATCTCTTCTACATCAATTTCCTAATGCTAGAGCTTGTTGTCCTGGGGGTGAAGTTGCATAGCCTAGAAATGCTTGCACTCCTACATTAGCAGGGTCTTTATAGACATAATACAGTGGACGCTGGTAGGGATAACTACTTGTATCTGGAGTCAAACCATCAACTACTACGACTCGCACCGTTTGCTGATTTGCCACTTGTGCAAAGGTCGCATAGCCAATACCATCAATTCCCAAAGCTTGAATTAAGGGAGTTGTGGCATCTCGTTGTAGTGTAGTAATGTTAGGCGTAGTCCCAAAATTAGCGCCTTTTAGCACCAATTCTTTAAATGTTTGATGTGTGCCACTAATTACTGGTCGGTTAATGACCCGGATAGTCGCAGGTGAACCACCCACTGCTGACCAATTATTAATTTTTCCCTGAAATATATCTGCAATTTGACTACTGGTTAATCCTTGGTTAAAAGGATTTGCTTTACCAACGATGATAGCGATCGCATCTTGTGTTACAGTAACAGCCTTTAATCCCTGACCTTGCTCTTGTGCTGTCAATGGTCTGGAGGCTGCGGCAATATCAACTCTACCAGCTAAAAGATCCTGAATTCCTCTATCTGTCCCGTTCCCAATTGCTTCTACTGTTGTACCTGGAAACTGTTTCTCAAAACCATTTTTGAGATTTTGGTTAATTGTCACCATACTGGTAGAACCGTCTATTTTTACGGTAGTACCGCTGGCTACTGTTGTTGGTAGCGGGAAAGCTACTGTAGTGGTTATTGTATTACCACCTACAGATGTAGGGGTTGAAGCCGGCTTACGCATGAAAAACCACCAGTAACCACCACCCAAAAGCCCCAAAAACAGCAAGATAAAAACAATAGGAGGTGGTCCGCTTCTCTGACTCATAAATTTCTACTTATTCTGATATTTGTTTGGGTGTAGAATCTTGTAACCTTTGCAAACGACGGGCAACTTCATCGTCTAATGTCATATTTTCAATTTCGGCCTGTAGCTTTTCTGCTGGATTTTCAGATAATTCTGCTAAAGCCTCTGTCTTGAGATTCCGACGTTCAACTGCACCTTTAGCTTTTTCAAAGTCACTTTTAGCCGAACCAATATCAAATTCATTATTGACCTTAGCAATCATAGCCAGGGCTTCATTCACCTCTGACATATCTTTCATATTTTGCATATCGGCTTTGTAGTTTTCTAGCTTCATGCGCTCACGGTTGAGTTTATCTTTAGAAGCCTTTACAGCCATTTCCGCCTGTTTAACCATTTCCTCCAGTTTCGGCAAGATTTGCTCCGTTTGAATGGCCTTACTCATGGACATTCGCGCTGCTTCTTCATTACCACTACGTTGAGCAATCATGGCTTGTTGCTCTAGAGTTTTGGATTCTGTAATTTTTGCCTCATATTTGCGCTTGGCGGTTTTATAAGCACCTTCTTGAGCCGCAACAGCTTGAGCTAGTTTCTGAACGGCTTCTTGCATGGACTGTAGAGATTCTTCAGCAACTGCTACAGCTACTTTACCACCTGACTCTACAGGCATTCCCCATAACCAGTTCCAAGTCCCAACTATAGTTCTTCCTGCCCTTTCACCCATTATCCAGTAGACAGCTTTTTTCATAACCCGAAGTTATTCCAGTAAGGATGGTTATGGTACTATTTTTACTCTAAAATTGACACACATACCAGTTTTATGTCAACTTCTTCAAATTTTATCAGCCAAGCGCATCATAGAGGATTACTCTGCTCAGTCAGATGATTTGTGCCTGGGCTTAGGCATTCCACGGATTTTTTTCCAGACCAGTCTGTGAAGGTGTTGTTATCTTTGTAATGACGAGGGGTTTGTAGCATCAATTTCCATACTTTGCCAGCATTTAACAAATTGAACCGTTCAGGATAATGTGTTTGTAATAATTTTTGTACCATTGGCGCGTAATCTGAATTTATGCCAGGAAAAATGTGATGTTCTGTGTGATAAGAAAAGTTTAAATGTAGTAGATCGAATAGTTTAGGAACTCGAATAGAAAGACTATTAATCAGGACATCATTTACACTTGTCATTGGACATAACATATGATTCGTATAGATATAAAATATCAGAACTGCATAGCCTATCCAAATTGGTAAGAAGTAGCCAAGAAGAAGTTTGATTGGATGGAATTCTAAGTAAGTTAAGATGCTGGCATGGATACCGATGATCATTAACAATTCTAGAGCAATTGCCCGTCGTTCCTTACCACTAACTGTAAAAGCTACTACAGGATATTCAGCTTTACCATTGTTGAATAATAAAACTGAGGTAATATTACGAAATGCGTGAATACCCCAAGCATGACCCATACCTATAAACAATAAAATAGGATTTACTTCAGCCGACGGTACAAAAGCATTCTGAATCCATTTACCCCAAGTTTTAGGTTGGCTGTCTAAATAATTGCGATCTGGATCTTCTAAAGAATTGGTTTTATTGTGATGTTCTCGATTATGTACTGCTTTCCATAAAGTTGGGGGCATCCATAACATTGTAAATCCCAGTAAACTAATTATTTGTCTTAACCAAGGGTTCTTAATTGTGCGGCTATGTAGCAAATCGTGGGTGCTAAAAAGGAGAACAACAACACTATTTGCCATCACCAATGTTAATGGTAAATAGAGCCAGAGCAAATACCAATTCCATTCATCAAGGTAATTTGCAATTCCCCAACCTAGAATCATGATTGCTAGATTAATTAACAGAATCCAGAGTTTATTTTTATCAGGTAAGAATGCTTCTGGTGGTAATAAAGGACGCAGTTTTTTAGCATAATCAGCTTGCGTCATCCAAGTTTTTTGTTCAAGTGTATTCATGAATATTTTGATTTTTGTTTGTAGGGTTATTACACCAGGTTTTGGGTGATTTTAAGGGGTGTAAAGTATATCGTTATCTCGTTTATCTCATTCTCAGTTAGAGACTGGGAATAAGTTCAGGTCGATTCTAGGTTTTGATAAGGGTATCAAGTAGATTCGGATATGTATTCAACTTCTTAAGTATATAATCAGCAATTTTACCTGGTTTATCCCTTGTATTGTCATCACATTCTATACAAATTTGTTTGTGTGGTAAATCTATAAACATATCAGGTTTGATGTTAGAAATCCAAGAATGTTGAGTATCACTATTTACTATGAAAAAACTACTGGAGATAAATTAGGAATTAATTCACCAAACAAATCTTTACACAGCAGCACAGACAACATCAACTCTTTTATGTTGCTAAGTTTAGCTATATAATGATTGATTTAAGTTTGAATTAATTTATGAAATCATCTATGCAGATAAATCAGCCGCATTACGAATGTTTTCTAAATTTAATCCAGGTACAGTCCGTTTAATTAAACCAGTTAATACGTTACCGGGACCAATTTCCACAACTTTTTCAATGCCATTTTCTGGTAATTGTAAAGCAATTTCTCGCCACCGAACTGCACCCGTCATTTGTTGAGAAAGACGCTGTTTTAAAATCTCAGCTTCCACTGCTGGAACTGGGTCTACATTAGATAAAACTGGGACAGTTGCGGATTGAAAAACAACTGATTGTAGAACTTCTTGAAATTCTGTTGCTGCTGCTTTTACTAAATGTGAATGAAATGCTCCCGAAACTTTTAAGGGGATAGCCCGTTTGGCTTTAACTTGAGACATAACAACCTGGACAGCTTCAGGAGTTCCAGAAATTACAACTTGAGCAGGACTGTTATCATTTGCCAAAACTACATCAGGTGTTGCAATAAGGACTTTTTCTAACTCTTCTCGGTCAAAGTTCATTAATGCAGCCATCATGCCACCAGCAGCACTATCCATTAGTTCAGATCGACGCTTTACTAAATGCAATCCCGCTGACCATTCAAAAACACCAGCTACATACAAGGCTATATATTCGCCTAAACTGTGACCAGCAACTAAGTCTGGTTGCTGTCCTTTTTCTCGCAAGATATCAGCAATAATACTTTCAATCACATATAGGCTAGGCTGGGTATAAAGTGTCCGTGATAAAGTGTCAATATCACTTTGACAGATATCTATAACAGACCAGCCCAAAATTGCCTCAGCTTGAATAAATTTTTCTTTGGCAGATGGTAGATTTAACAAGTCTATTCCCATTCCCAATGCTTGAGAACCTTGTCCGGGAAACACCCATGCAGTTTTAGTCATTTGTTATTAGTCAGTGGTCAGTTGTTAGTTGTCGGTTGTCAGTTGTCATTGATTATTAGTATTAATTCTCTACTTTTGACTTTTGACTTTTGACTTGATTTATCTTCCCCATTGAAAAACTGCTGCACCCCAGGTCAGACCTGCTCCAAAGCCGGAGGTAGCAATGATATCATTGGGTTTAATTTTGCCTGCTCGCACTGCTTCATCTAATGCCAGTGGGATAGATGCGGCGGAGGTGTTACCATAGTTGGCGACATTGCTGATGACTTTATGTTCGGGAATCTCTAAGCGTTCAGCAACGGAGTTGATAATCCTTTGATTTGCTTGATGTAATACTAGCCAATCTATATTTTCCACTTTAAGATTAGCTGCAAATAAGGCTTTGTCTATAACTTCTGGGACTTTTTGGACAGCAAAGCGGTAGACTTCTTTACCGTTCATGCTGATAGGTTGATAAGTTCCTTTAGTGACATTTATACCTGGACTCAGTTCTTGGGTAGAACCGTGATAACCGAGGTTGAGATAATGATTTTGAGTACCGTCACTTTTTAGAGAAAATCCTAATAAGCGATCGCTCTTATTAGCCTGTAAGACTACAGCCCCAGCACCATCACCGAACAATACACAAGTCCGCCGATCTTGCCAATCTACCCAACGAGAGAGGATATCTCCCCCTATCAGCAGTACATTTTGATAAACACCTGTTCTAATGTATTGTGCGGCTGTGACTAGTCCAAATACAAAACCAGAACAAGCTGCTGTTAAGTCAAAAGCAACTGCTTTGACAGCACCTATCTGAGCTTGAATCCGGCAAGCACTACCAAATAAATCATCAGGGGTAGAAGTTGCCAGCAAAATTAAATCAATATCCTCTGCATTAATCCCTGCTGCTGCAATAGCCTGTTGACTAGCAGTAGTAGCAAGTGAAGTTAATGAATCAGGCGACAATGCTATCCGCCTTTGACTAATTCCGGTTCTTGTGGTGATCCACTCATCTGAAGTTTCTACCAGTTGAGTTAGTAATTGGTTATCTAAGGTAGTTGCTGGTACTGCCGAGCCACTGCCTGTAATTGCGACACCGTTGAATATTGGCACTCTTAATTTCTCCAGCTATCAGTATTTTTGTCAATTGTCAGTTGTCATTTATCAGTTTTAGTTCTTACCAGTATAAATGACTAATGACAAATGACTTCTAGCTAATCGCTCTCACTCTGTAGGATTTGATATTGGGACTGTAATCTTTGCAGTACCTGATTGTCTACAGCTTCTTTGGCCATGCGAATAGCACTAAAAATTGAAGGCGCTTGGGAACTGCCATGACCGATAAAACAAATTCCATCTACACCTAAAAGTAAAGCACCTCCATGTTCGGCGTGATCCATGCGCTGTTTAACGCGCTTAAGGTTGGGTTTTAAAATTGCCGTACCAATTTGACCATGTAAACCTTGGGGTAGTTCTTCCCGCAGAATTTGCAGAATTACTCCGCCCACGGCTTCGGCAAATTTTAGTAAAATATTACCTACAAAGCCATCGCAGACAATCACATCAAATTCACCAGATAGGACATCTCGTCCTTCCGCATTGCCAGTAAAATTAATTTGGGTATTTTCCCTTAATAGCTGGTGAGCGCGGAGAGCTACTTCATTACCTTTAGTATCTTCTTCGCCAATATTCAATAAACCTATTTTGGGTTCAGGTGTTCCCAAAACATATTGACTATAAATCGATCCCATGACGGCAAACTGTTCTAAAAACTTAGGACGGCAGTCTACATTAGCGCCGACATCAAGTATCATCACTGGTTTGCCTGCGACGATTGTGGGAAATACTGTCCCAATAGCGGGGCGATCAATTCCTGGTAATCGTCCTAAGCGGAGCAACGCTGATGCCATTGCGGCTCCAGAGTGACCCGCAGAAAATACTGCATCTGCTTGCTGTTTTTTGACTAAATCCATCGCTACATTGATGGAAGCCTTCCGTTTGCGTCTTACAGCGGTGATCGGTTCCTCATCCATAGCGATCGCTTCCTCAGCCGGAACAATCTCTAAACCCGCCATATTTGTTTTTGGCGGCATTGCAGCCTCAATTTGCTGTGGATCACCCACCAATAATATTTTGACACCTAATTCTTCCCGCGCTCGCAGTGCGCCAGAGACGATTTCAGCGGGTGCATGATCTCCCCCCATTGCGTCAATTGCGATCCTTACACCAGTCGATCCCATTGCTCCTAGCTCAAAGAAACCTTACAAATTTTATCAGATTGCAATACTTAACAAGTAAAAACTATAAAAAAAGCATCAGAAAACTATATTTCTTCTTTCTCGCATTTAAGCGAATAACGTAGACGTATATATGTCGAGACTCGATTATAGGGCAAAGTCTATATTAATATTTGATTTGCCCTATAAACCTAGACAATTACTTAATTTTGTCTATCTAACCAATTAACCAAATCAGATATATTGGAAAAGTCTAAAAACTCTTCTCCTAATATTTCTAATTGTTCAGTGGATAATAGGCGCATTTTTTCAATTATTGGTAAAGCTATTTCACCAAAGCGCCGATTTAATTGACGATTCAGGAAACGAAAAGCTTCTTTTTGTTCTCCTATCTTTTCTCCCTTCTGTTCACCCTTTTGCAAAATATCCTGATAAATTACAGATTCTTGCATAATATCCTCACTCAATAATTGACGAATTAGATTTTTCTCGAAGTTATTTACATTTAATTCGGTGACAATTTCTGTAAGGATAGAGTTTAAGGAGTTAGATAGTTTAATATTTTTCCAGATAACTGCATCAAAGGTTATGGTGTGAGTATCAATGAAGTGTCTAACAAAGGAGGTTTTACCAATACCTGCAATTCCTAAGATGGATATTAAGCGAGTTCTGGGGTTTTCTATCCATTTTGATAGGGTTGCTAGTTCGTTGGTGCGTCCGTATAAATGGGTGATTTTTGGGGATTGTTTGAGGTTTATATAGGTTGTTATTTGTTTAATTTTATCTTCTTTATTAACTTCTGTTTTTTGAGTATCTTTATTGTTAGGACACCAATTAACATGATTTTTTATTCCTATTCCAATAAGCTGTGGATTAAATGAATTACCTATTCTTTCTATAGACCAACAAAAATTAGATTTAGTTACATCTTCACCTAATTCTTTAGACAAGATTTTATATAATTCACGACTTACATTTCCAACATGATTTTCGCTTTCATAACCAAATTCATCAGCGATTTTACTATAAGTATCACCTTCCCAAATGCCTTTAACAGCACTTCTCTGTAAGTCGGTTAGGTGGTTTCCCGTGTGTTTAAAGACTAGCTCATCCACTACTTGTAACACTTCTGTAACAGTTATCATAACTAGGTGTAGTAACGCTTGTAGCTATTTTAGCCTAGTCTGGGGTTAGAAAATCAAGGGGTTTTGAGGGTTTAGATTAATATTTTTTTACAAAATTGGGTAGGAAATAAAGGATTTTTATCTGTAATGGTTCAAACAAGATGATTTAGACTGCTTAACATCAAACAAGACAAATCAAAAATTGCCGACTATAGCTGATTAATTCGCAAGCAAATAAATTTTAAGGGTAAAATAATTAATTATGCTTGAGAAGATTCTCACTTTTGTTACTCCAGGTCCAATGACTGAGAACTTTAGGTTTAATGTCAGAGTTCTTTATAGCTGGATCAGTTTGGGGTTGGTTATAGATGTAATTGTAGCTATCATAGCTTTAAGTTCAGGATCATCTTTTGATGTTCAAGTATTAATTGCAGTTCCAATAGTAGTTTGTATCTTTGGTTTAGTTGGTTTAGGATTAGATTCTCTTCGCGGACGTAATGATAAACACCCTGGTTGGTATTGGTGGTTATTTCCCATTATAACTTATCTTGTGATGGGTTTCTGGTTAGGTTTCACAATTTTTGGTATGAGTCTAGCAATGGCAGGAATTAGACTACCGAAACCTCGAAGTGATGGCAAGCCTCGATTTTCCCAAATAGATCCTCAAAAGTTTCGTGAAGAAATTCAACAATCAAAGCTTAAAGATGTTTTAGAAGAATTTAAAGAAGAAATACAAAAATTAGAACAATTAGAACAACAAAATAAGTTAGATTCTGAACAGGCAAAAGTTGTTCGCAAACTTCGTAGTTTTGATCCTTCAGAATACGATAAAAAGTTTCGAGATTTATTTAAAAAAGATGAATCAGAAGAATTTATTTTATTACTACTAATGATGCTAGGAGTGGATGTAAATTAATGTCTGCTGATCGTTATTTTGATCATTTACGTATTCCTAAAGATTCGCCATTAACTGAGTATCTAGGAATTTCTCCAGGTGAATACTCTGGAAAATATGATAGCAAAGAAGGAAAATTATTTTTAAAAAAGAAAGGTGGGCAAGATAAAGACAAAATTTTATCAGGTTCAGTATCTCTTCATGAATTACTCATGATTCTATCAATGGCTAAGGGTGATAGAGGAGACAAATTTACAAAAGAAGAGCAAGAAATAGTTCAAAAAATTAAACGTTCAAGCAATTTCTCTGGTACTTTGGAAAAGCCACATCATCATATTATTCCAATAGATGTTTGTAGGCGCAGTAAATTGGTTACTCAGGCAATAAAATTTGGAGTGTTTGATGCAAATTCTGATCGAAATAAAAGACCCTTAAAAGTGACTTTTCACAGTGGTTCACATCCAAAATATTCAAATATTGTAGAAACAATGATTGAAAAAGAATGGAGTTATTTAGTCAGGGCTGATATGCAAGAAGTTCCTGATGTAGTTGAGGACAGATTAACAGTTGTGATTGATTATCTAAATAAGATGATAGATGATATGATAGCATCTGGAATTTGTTCAATAAATAATGTATGGGATTTATAAAATAACTCTAGTAAGTAGAAGTATACACCTATATTTTGGGTAGGGGTTTAGCATTGCTAAACCCCTACATTATAGTTTTATAAAAAATCTACTCCTTAACCCCAACTACAATTTTATTAACTCAACTACAAAAATTCAATATTATTGTACATATATTCAGGTTCTAAACATTCCCAAACTAAAACTAAATCACTAATAACTTTTCCAATTGACTGACGTTTTTGGCGAGCATAAATAATACCACAATGTTCAATCCCTGTGGCAGCTAAACTAAGAAAATCATCATCAAAGGTAAAAATGACTCGTTTTTGAGAAACAGCAAAAGCTAATTGTTGTTCATCAGATTCACCAATTAACCCTTCTTCTGGAGAATTGGTGACATCCACTCCTCTCATTCTCAAACCGTTAGCTATTGCATTACCAACATTTTCATCAAGGTGAAACTTAATCTTGTTTGACATTTTCACCCTTTAATATTTTTTCAACTAAAGATGGTTTATTACCTTGTAATTGTTTAGCAAAGTTTTCTCCCTCCTCAATGTGCTGTCTTATTTCTTCCCTGTGATCATGATAATAAGCCAAAGCTGCATAAACATCTGCGAGAGAAATACTAGGATATTGATAAACAATTTCATCCGGTGACATTCCCATCCTTTCATGCCAGATGACAATATCTTGAACCTTGATCCGATGTCCAGCAATGCGTGGTTTTCCTCCACATACTCCCGGAGTAATAACTATGTGTTCTTTGCTAACAGATAGAGTATTCATAAACTGTGATTTTCATGATTTGGTAAAATCATCTTATATTTTATCAGATAAAAATTAATATATTCGGTTACATTAACAGAAATTACCTGAACTAAAAAAAGGCTCTACCTTGGATATCACCCAAAGCAGAACCTTAATTCATTCCCATACAGAGTATGGGAACGAGAAATAATTAAATTAACTCAAAACCCAACTAACCAAAGTTCTGACACCAAAACCAGTCGCCCCAGCACCGTTGTAACCATTTTCCTTATCAGCCCAAACTGGACCGGCGATATCTAAATGCGCCCAAGGAGTATCTTTAACAAACTGCTTTAGGAACAAAGCCGCAGTAATCGAACCACCATAACGCGGTCCGGTATTTTTCATATCGGCAATACCAGATTTTAACCCGTCAAAATATTTGTCTTCCATTGGCATTCGCCAAATTTTCTCACCTGCTGCTTCTGAGGCTGTTTGTAGTTGGGAAGCGACAGCATCATCAGGTGTAAATAAACCGGCGATATCGTCACCCAAAGCCACCACACAAGCACCTGTGAGAGTTGCTAAATCAACGATCGCATCTACTCCCAATTTATCGGCATATACCAAGGCATCAGCCAAGGTTAAACGCCCTTCAGCATCGGTGTTGTTAACTTCGATTGTTTTGCCATTTGAGGCGGTTAAGATGTCTCCAGGGTGCATAGCACGACCGCTAATCATGTTTTCGGTGACAGCGGAAATAAAGTGAACTTCCACATCTGGCTTTAGTTGTCCAATAGCTTTAGCTGCACCTAATGTCGCCGCTGCACCACCCATGTCAATTTTCATGGTTTCGATACCGCTACCAGCACCTTTAATATTCAATCCACCGGAGTCGAAAGTTAAACCTTTACCGATAATTGCCAGTTTACGTCTGGGTGTGGTGGCTGGTTTGTAGATGAGGTGAATAAATTTTGGTGGTAAATCAGAAGCTTGGGCGACTCCTAAAAATGCACCCATACCTAATTTTTCACATTCGGCTTGTTCCAGGATTTCTAGTTGCAAACCGTATTCGTTAGCGATCGCTTGGGCAGTTTCTGCCATAGTGATAGGTGTAACGGCGTTAGCTGGGGCTGCTACTAACTGCCTAGCCAAAATTACCCCAGAAACAATTTGATTAGCGCGGGTAATGGCTGCTTCTTGTCCAGTTAATCCTAGTAAATCGATTGTTTCGATATTGGGACTTTTATCTTCTGGCTCAGATTTAAAGCGTGTATCTTGGTAAAGTGCCAGTTGTGCGCCTTCGGCTATAGCTTGAGCCGTTGCGGCAGGATCGTTGTTAAATACTGGTAGACTGATTCCTAGAGTTTTGGTTTTTTGCTTTTTGGCGGTTCGCGCTACAGTAGCCGCAACACGGCGGAAAGTCTCTAGTTTCAGCCCGTCTGGTTTACCTAAACCGACCAAAATCAATTTCCGCACATTGTTTCCAGCACCTACCCGCGTAAAAATGGTGCTATTGACTTTACCAGTAAATTCTTCTTCAGCAATTATTTCTTGTAAAATGCCCGCGAATTTCTCATCTAAAGCTGCTAACTCACCAGTTAATTCTACTGCGTCTTCAAATAAGGCGATCGCTAAAGTATCACCACTCCAGTCTAATAAAGCCTTATCACTAAGTTGAATCGTCATTTTTGTAATGTTCTGTAAACCATCCTTCTTGTACCAGTATTGCTCAAAATTTCAAAATCATGGCGAAGGCTTTGGTAACTAGGAACTAGGAACTGGATATTAAAAAAACTGGGTTTATACTCAGCACTTATACATTAGCAACGGCTAATAAGTGTAGAAAGTTACATAATTTTGGGAACTTGTCACCATGACTTAAGTCATATAGGAAATAGGAATTAAGTAACCTATTTAATCAACCAAGTTACAAAAGGATATCAATGTCACACAAGTCTTCCTTCGCTTCTTTTTGCAAAGATGTTTTAACAGTTACAAGCCTCTCTGTCGTAGCTGTGATGTCTATTCCCTCTGACGTTTTCTCTTTAACAACGGAAATAGCCAATTTACAACAAGATAAAACTTTGGAGAAATCTGGTTTAGATACCAAATTGACAAATAAGTCAAGTGGAGAAGAATTAAATTTTCTGATTGCTAAAAAAGATAAAGATGACCATCATGATCATAAAGATGACCATCATGATCATAAAGATAACGATGATCGATCATCAAAACACTATAAAGTCAAAGATTGGGATTGCTTCTTCAACTTAGGAAGATTAGTCAATCCCAATCAAAAAGCCTTAGTTATACATTTAGAGATTGTAGAGAAGCCAGCTACTAAATACGCAAATGTAGTCTATACAGTCTACACTCGTAAAAACAATCGTTGGATACTAGTTTATAACACTACCGGCTCGAAAAAGATTGAAAAGAAAGGCAAAAAATACTTCGTAAGCCCAGAGGTAATCGAATTTAGAAAACTGCGTGCAGGTAATGATAACTTCGAGAAATCAGAAGTAAAAATTGTTACCGAAATTCGCTATGATTCCAAAAAACAACGTGAAGAAAAATTAGTCTTTGAAGATGTTTGGAATTATAGTTACATTAGGGAAGTAAGTAGTGTCCGTCAGCTAACCGTTGAGAGAACGGTCACAAGAACTAATAGGTAATCTTGTCTTATAGCATTTCCTACTCTAATGAAGTACAAAATTATCTGCGGTTATCTGCGTTTAATTATTAATGCTTGTATCTCACTAGAATGGGAATTGCTATATCGAAATCAAAACTAAAATTTCTCACATAAATTCGCTATAGCAACGGACAGGGCGGTTAGGACACAAACTGATTATAAAACCTAGACACCAAAAGACTCTTCAGACTGTCACCTGTCACCTGTCACCTGCTATACAATTCCAGCCCTAAGCGTGATGAAAAATTAGTAAATTTCAGAGGGAACAGGAAGCAACTCTTAACAGAAAAAACTCATGTTTAAAAACATGAGATTGAAATAATGACACTGTTTTTTTCGTGTCACTCTCCTTGTAAAAACATCCTTTTTTTGACTGAGCTTTAAACTCTTAAACTTTAGTTTTTTATTTGTTCACTGTTCACTGTTAAGAGTTCCCTGTTAAGAGTTCCCTTCTTTTGTAAGTGTAGAGAAATTCCCTGGAACGTCTCTACATTTACATTTGTACGGATTTAGCAATGCTAAACCAATACTGAACACTGAACGCTACTGTATAACTAAGGATACAAACCCCTGTCAGTCAAAGCTTGTGCGACTCTACCTACACCTAAAGTATAAGCAGCTAATCGCAGATTAACCTGCCTTGCTTTCGACTGTTCAATCACCTTACGGTAAGCCTGTACCATTAAATATTCCATTTCTCGGTTCACTCTTTCTTCATCCCAGAACAGGTAAGAAAGCCCCTGTACCCATTCCAAATAACTCACCACTACACCCCCAGCATTAGCTAAAATATCCGGTAACACCGTTACACCACGGGCTTCTAGGACTTGGTTAGCTTCCAATGTCACAGGTCCATTAGCAGCTTCAGCAATAAACTGCGCTTGTATTTGATAAACATTTTCCTCAGTGATTTGATTTTCCAAAGCTGCGGGAATCAAGACATCACAAGGTAAAGTCAGTAAATCTGCATTACTAATTGGTGTAGCTTGGGGGAAACCGACAACACTTCTGCGGTTTTCAGCAGCGTAGGCTTTCAAAGCCGGAATATCAAGACCAACTTCCGAAAATACACCTCCAGCACCACTGGAAACAGCAATAATTTTTGCTCCGGCTGCGTGTAATAATTCAGCCGCAGCTCCGCCCACATTACCGAATCCCTGAATCGCAACTCGCACACCTTCAAGGGATTTACCTTGATCTGCTAGTGCTTCACGGATAATAATCATTACACCCCTTCCCGTAGCCATTTCCCTTCCCAGAGAACCACCAACAGAAAGCGGCTTACCAGTCACCACACCTGGTACAGAATGACCAACATTAACAGAATAAGTATCCATCATCCAGGCCATTTCACGGGCAGAAGTACCCATATCTGGCGCGGGTATATCTACGGAAGGACCAATATCTTTAATTAACTCACTAATATAACGGCGGCTAATGCGTTCTAATTCCCCCACACTGTACTGTTTAGGATCTATAGGAATTCCACCCTTAGCACCACCATAGGGAATACCCAACAACGCACATTTCCAGGTCATTAACATTGCTAAAGCTGAAACTTCCCGCAGTGTTACAGCCTGATGGTATCGAATTCCACCTTTATATGGGCCTAAAATATCAGAATGTTGGACTCGATGTCCAGCGAGAACTCGCACTTCGCCATTATCCATTTTTACCGGAATGGAAACTGTCACAACTTTTCGGGGATGGCTAAGTATTTCTACTAAACCAGGATCAAGTTTTAATTCTTTCGCAGCCCATTCTAAATAACTACAAGCTTGGTCAAATGGGCAAATATGTGCTGGAGAGTGATTTTCCCAGACTGGACGCGACGTTGTCACCATATCATTTACTCCTCATCACGCTATGTTCGTGAACCGGATTTATATGATTAGCTTACCCTCTTTTTTTAAGAAGATGTCAATTTTGTAGTTTTTATTACAGTTTTATTAGCGTTCTGATGCATAAATTTAAATCAACATTTAATATCAAGTCCGCCTAATCACTTATCAAAAAAAATTCTCCGCGTCCCCGCGTCCCCGCGTCTCAGTATCCCCGCGTCCCCGCGTCAGCCTCAATCATCCCCTTATTCAGCAACGCCAGTTTTACCCTGTAATAAATTTGGAGATGACTAATAAATATCTCGGTCAAGAATTAAGTCCTAGGTATATAGCAATTGCCATGCAAGTGAGGTACAAGAAGAAAGAATTAACCGCAGATGGACGTAGATAAACACAGATAAGTTTGTACCTCATTAGATTAGGAAATACTATAAATAGATAAAAAATAAAATAGTGTTTTTACAAATGTATTACTAATATAATTATATTTTTTTATTTATAGGGCAGGAATTTTTAAAGTTTTAGGAATTTTATCATTCTCAAAGAGAATTTTGAGGAATTTATCTAAAGATTGAGAAAATCTTTCTTTGCTCCATACCGCAGTTGATCGGGCGTAGTATATGGGATGGTGAAGAGGCATAAATACAACTTTAGGATGAGGCAATGCACTTGCCTCTCGTGGCATTACTGCTACCCCTTGCCCTGATGCAACAAGAGCAATCATAGAAGCATGACTATCAGCAAACAGATGGATATTCGGTATGAAACCAGCTTGATAACAAGTATCACGAATACGATTATTCCGTCCTGGAAACGTTTTTTCAGACATCCCAATAAATTTTTCAGATGCAAGTTCCATTAAATTAATTGAAGAACGAGATGCTAATAAATGGGTATCTGGTATGAGAGCATCAATTACAACTTCCTTAACGCATTTAACTATAAACTCTGGTTCTAAATCATCCGGTGGATTACCCATAAAAGCAATATCAATCGTCCTATTCCGCAACGCCTTCACTTGGTCACTAGGGGGCATCTCCTGAAAACGTACAACAATGTCAGGATAGGCAGATCCAAAACAATGTAAGGCTTCACCTAAAAAACTCTGCAAGATAGTTGGAATATAGCCAACCACTAAAGGCTCATTTGTATTTGTGTAATTATTCTTGATGGTTTGAATAGCAATATTACTGCGATTCAAAATATCTCTGGCTTGTTCCAAAAAAAATTTTCCAGCGTCAGTGAGTTTCAACCCATCCGATTGTCGGATAAAGAGGATAACAGTCAGTTCATCTTCAAGATTTTTTATTTGACGGCTTAAGGCAGGTTGTGAAATATACAATTGCGTAGCAGCACGACTAAAATTGAGGTTTTCCGCAACAGCCACGAAATATTTAAGATGGCGTAATTCCATGAATTCTGTGGGGTATGCCTAAAAGTTATAACTGCCATGATTATAAGGCATTAGACTTTACTTATGTATTTTATTATGCTGAATTATTAGAAATATCATCTGTTGAATATCAATAACTCAACGATGGAAATTAACAATAGGATTACTAAGCTCCATTGAGAAATAAATAACTCTTATAAATAAAAGAAACAATGGCAACTCCAAGACAAACCTTAGACGAATTACGACAAGTCTTTACCAAAATTGCCGGAGAAGACAAACAAGTTGATCAGAAAGAATTTAAAAAAGCTTTAGGACTAAAAGACGAATATTTTGCTGATAGGCTTTTTGCTATATTCGATATTGATAGCAGTGGCACTATTAAAATAGAAGAATTTTTGACAACTGTAGAAAACCTGGTTTTTGCCACTACAGAAGATAAACTAAAATTTGCTTATCAATTACATGATATCAACGGAGATGATTCCATTGAAAAATCAGAAATTGCTCATTTAATTACTGCCAGCCTTAATGAAAATAATCTCAGTTTCAAACCAGAACAAATTAACGATTTAGTCGATATATTGTTTCTAGAAGCTGACACCGATAACAGCGGGGCAATTTCTTTTGCAGAATTTAAAAGTTTAATAGGGAAATTTCCTGATTTAATTGAAGCAATGACAGTTAGCCCTGTTAGCTGGCTCAGACCTCACAAGCAAAACTCTCAAACAGTAACTACTTTAGAAAACAAGCGGACAAAAAAAGACCACATCAAGCATTATATTCAAAACAATTGGGTCAAAATAGCTTTCTTGTCCCTCTATGTTGCTGTTAATATATTTCTTTTCTTCGGGGCAGTTGATCGATATGCAGATTTAGGCAAAAATGTATATGTTCAAATTGCCAGAGGTTGTGGTGCAACACTTAACTTCAATGGGGCGCTAATTCTCATCCCCATGCTACGGCATTTTATGACTTGGCTTCGCAAAAGTAGCCTTAACGACTATTTACCCATAGATGAAAGCATCGAATTTCATAAATTAATAGGTCAAGTCATGTTTGCCTTGGCAATTGTGCATACGTCCGCACATTTTCTCAATTACACCACCTTACCTGCGCCCTTTCTCCAAAGTTTATTGGGGACGAAAGCTGGTTTATCAGGATTTTTACTCCTGATAGTTTTCACCATTATGTGGGTAACAGCGCAAGCACCTATCCGACAAGGAGGGAAATTTGCGCTTTTTTATATAGCTCATCTGGGTTATGGTTTGTGGTTTATTCTGGCATTAATTCATGGGCCAGTATTTTGGCAGTGGGTGTTATTCCCTGTGTTGGGATTTGTGATTGAATTAGTGATCCGTTGGCGGGCTACAAAAGACGCAACATTTGTAGTTAATGCCTCCTTACTGCCTTCTAAAGTGTTAGGTTTAGAAGTGCAACGTCCAGCCTCTTTCAAATATCAACCAGGGGATTATTTATTTATAAAATGTCCCAGTATTTCTAACTTTGAATGGCATCCATTTACAATTAGTAGCGCCCCGGAAAGACCAGATGTCTTATCTTTACATATCCGCGCAGCAGGAAGTTGGACTGGTAAGTTATATCAACTTTTTCGAGAGCAAAGAGAAGAATGGATACGTTCAGATAGTAGTCAACCTGAGCAGGGAGTTCCGGTTTATTTAGATGGACCTTATGGAACACCAAGTACACATATTTTTGAATCTAAATATGCGGTGTTAATCGGTGCTGGTATTGGTGTAACTCCCTTTGCTTCGATTCTGAAAAGTATTTTGTATCGTAATCAACATAATTCTTCTAACATCAATTTGAAGAAAGTCCATTTTTTCTGGCTCAATCGAGAACAAAAAGCCTTTGAATGGTTTGTAGAATTATTATCACAAATCGAAATCGAAGACACTAACAAACTCTTTGATATCAACTTATACCTTACAGGCGCACAGCAAAAGTCAGACATGAAGTCTAGCACTCTATTTGTGGCGATGGATTTGTTACATTCTCGGACAAAGGTAGATTTGATTACAGGTTTAAAAAGCCGGACAAAAACCGGTCGTCCAGATTGGGATGAAATTTTCCGTGACTTAGCAAAACAACACGCACCCCATAAAATCGATGTATTTTTCTGTGGACCGCCTGGACTATCGACACAGTTGAAGAGTCTTTGCACAAAATACGGATTTGGCTATAGAAAAGAAAACTTCTAGCCACTATTCTTCAGTACAATCATAACAACAAAAATCGGGCTTTTTGAGATAAAAGACTATGACACTCACCGAACGGTTTAAAAAGTTCACAATCTTACATTCAAATGATATGCATGGCGACTTTTTAGCAGAGGCTACAGGTCTTGAAGAGGGTCATGTTATTGGTGGTATGTCCCTACTTTCTGGATATATCAATCAGGTGCGTCGGGACGAGAAAAACGTGCTGTTTGTTATTGCTGGTGATATGCTCCAAGGCTCGACGATTGATTCGGAATACCAAGGGATTTCCACCATAGAAATTATGAATTACCTGGCTCCTGATGTCGTTACCTTGGGAAACCACGAATTAGATTATGGGTTGCCTCACTTATTATTCCTGGAAAAGATGGCAAATTTTCCCATAGTTAATGCCAATTTATACATTAAAAAGTATAACCGCCGCTTGATGAATCCATACATTATCCTCAATGTTGATGGATTCGATATTATGTTCATCGGAATTGTCACAGAAGAAGCTCTGAGAACATTAAAACGTGATAGGAATATTGGCACTTTTATTAATTTAGAAGATGCGGCATCAGAAATTGGTAAGATTTGCAACGCCTACAAAAATGATGATATTGACTTAACCGTTATCCTCACCCACATAGGTTTTGAAGAGGATAAAAAACTGGCAGCAATGCTAGATCCAGAATGGGGTGTGGATATGATTATCGGCGGACATTCCCATACATTTTTAGAACAACCAGCCGAAGTTAATAATATTCTGATTGCCCAAGCCGGAGTAGGGACAGACCAGATCGGACGTTTTGATATTGTAGTTGATGACGATACGAATAGCATCGTTGAATGGAAATGGCAACTGCTTCCAGTTGATAATAATCTGGCTCTGCCTGATCTCGAAATCGAAAAGCTGATTGCTTCGTTCAAAGAAGATGTAGACCGCAAGTATAATCGCTTGATTGGAAGATTAGCCCATAAAATGACCCATCCCAAGCGTGAACAAGAAACTGAATTGGGAAACTTAATCGCTGATATTTTTGCTCAACTTGATAGTTTAGATGTGGTTTTTGTTGCCAGTGGTTCAATCCGAGGACAAGAATTAGGACCGCCAGTAACTTTGAGTGATCTGAAAACCGTTTTCCCTTATCAAGATACTCTTCATAAATTTCGAGTGACTGGGGTTCACTTAACCCAGATATTTGCCCATATTATGAGACCGGAAAACCGCATAGAGGGTCAAAGTGAGTATTTTCTTTCAGGTCAACCAAGGCATTAAAGCAGTTTATAATGATGCCCTGCATAGCCTGGAATCCTTAAGCATTAAGGAACAAGCTGTACAAGACAATCAACATTACACTATTTGTATGGATGGCTATCGTTACCAAAATTCGGCTCAGAATTTAGGCATTACCCATGCAGAATTAACAAAATTAGCCGACCCCAAAGTAATTGCCACTAATTATCAGGATGTCTTGGAAGAATACTTGAGCCATCATCAAAATCTTAACAGTCATATCGAAGGACGATTAGTTTACAAATAGAGATGTTTTTTAATTGTTGGCTTTGTCTATCCATGATTTACATGACCTTGAAATCAATTAATTGGAGGATTAATTAAGATGATATCTCTTCAAAATCAAACTATACCAGTAATAATAGACACGGACGGAGGTGTTGATGATGCCTTGGCTCTGATTATGGCCTTAAATTCACCGCAATTAGACTTGAAAGCCGTCACTGTTGTGGCTGGCAATATTAATGTTGATCAGGCGGCGAATAATGTCTTGCGTGTAGTCAGTATTGTTGAACCCGATACATTCCCTATAGTTGCCAAAGGTTGTGAAAAGCCTCTGATCAAACCAACCTTTAATGCCGCAGGAATTCATGGGGCTGATGGTTTGGGTGAACTTGATCGCTTTCAGGAAGCTGATGGTACACCCCGCTATCCTCAACTGACTATAAAGCCATCGGAAGAGAAGGCGATTGATGTACTGCTGAAGGCAGCCCAAGAGTACGGCGAGAGTTTGACCATTGTTGCATTAGGACCGCTCACGAATCTGGCAACAGCGATTCAAAAAGATAGTGCAACCATGCAAAAAGTAGGGACAATTGTCATCATGGGTGGGGCTGTGACTGTACCCGGAAATATTACAGCCGCTGCTGAATTTAACTTTTTTGTCGATCCTGATGCGGCTCAAATTGTGATGGAGTCGGGAATTCCTCTCACTTTAGTGGGTTTAGATGTGGCGATGAAAGCCCCCTTGTCTCGTCAAATTGTTGAAGATAATTTACAGCGTCGTCCGACAAAAGTTTCTCAGTTTATTGCCGACTGCACCGAAATTTATATGGCTTTTTATCGTGATCATGAAGGCTTTTATGGCTGTTATTTACACGATCCTTTGGCAATGGCGGTGGCAATTGATCCGAGTTTAGTAACTACAGAATCGCTATATATGATGGTTGAAACTCAAGGAAGATTTACGACAGGAATGTCACTAGCAGATCGACGCGATCGCCGCGATGAAAAAACGAATCCACCTAATGTAGATGCTTGTTTGGATGTGGATAGGGAACGGTTTATGCAGCTATTTGATCAACTTGTTTGACAAGTTGATCAAATAGCTGCAACACTGGTGAAGCAGCAGCAGAGCAAATTTTATGTTCTGATCTGAATATTTTCCCTACTGCGGCATAAGCAGTTGCAATACGAAAAGAGATAAAAATGAAATTAGATAAGTTTGTTCTGGCTCAAAATATGGCTTTCCTAGTATCTATTCCCCCGGAAAGCAATCTCGGTAAATTACTGGCTTTTTGCTTGAGTACAAAGGTGAGGGAAAATACGACAGGCACAAAAATATTGGAGATGACTTATGAGCTAATGGAAAATCCATCTAAATTACCTTATTGGACTCAAGACATTATGGGACAGGATTTAGATTACACTACTGAAGAGTGGAAAGCACTAGGAGAAATGGGTATTAAGGATGCTAATGATTTTATGTCTATTCTCTGGCAAGAATTAGAAAGTTTGAATTTGTAATTGCTTTTTGCAAAAGCACAGAAATTTTCAGGTTACAGGGCTTTCATGAACAACATGAATAATCTACAGAAGGAGCATCTATTGTGGAAATAATTTCTGACTCAGAAACATCTAGCCAAGTAGGAGAAAACAATCATCAAGAAGGAAAAGTCTATTTCATTAGACATGGTGAAAGTACCAGCAATGAACGCAATATTTTTGCAGGTGTATTAGATGTAGATTTGACTGCATTTGGTAGATTGCAAGCCCGTCAAGCAGGTTCTGACCTCAAGAAAAAAGGGATGAAGTTCGATGCTGTATATGTCTCTCACATGAGACGTGCAAGACAAACTTGTGAAATTGCCCTGGCTGAAAGTCAGGCTTTGAAATCCTCTGATATTCCTATTCAAATAGACCATCGAATTAGTGAGAAATCTTTTGGCATTTTTGCAGGTCGTAATTTGAATCTACTTCGTCTAGCTTTGGGCTACGAAGGCTTCGAGGAAATGTTGCATTCACATAACGAAGCACCGCCGGCTGGCGAGAAAATTGCACAAGTTTATCACCGCGCTGCAAGTTTTTACCAAGAGCGAATTGTACCACATTTAGAACGGGGCGAAACTGTTCTGGTGGTGTGCCATCAATATGTATTAGAACCCTTAGCACTTTATTTAAGTGATTTACCACCAACTGCTTATAAACATCTGAAACTGCCTAATGGTAAAGCACTCTCTAAAGAAGAGTTAGTCAAGTTTCGTGATAAAGAATCCGGTGGTGCAGCTTCTGTACGAAAACAGATTAATGATCTGTCAATTATGTGGGCAATTTTTCTCTATGCTGCTGCTTTCTTATTAGGATGCTTGGTAAGGGCTTTAAGTGCCTCCACAGGAGGAATTCCATCAGAACTATTTCGAGGAATAATTGTTGTTTGTCTAGCTGCTTCCACCTTTTATACTTACCTGGATATTGACTTTGCAGCGAGTAAACGCAAAGTAACTTCAACTGTGAAGTACATAGTTTACGGGTGGATGTTAGTAAGATGGTTAGTTGGAATATTTTTAATATTTTCGGGAATTTTGTATCAAAGCCCCGGTGATTTGTACAAAGTTATGTGGGTGCTTTTTTTGATGGTTCCACCCGCCCTTACTTCCCCAGTTTTATCGGTACTTTGGGGCGGTAATCTTTATCCCTCGGCTATCTTATCCAGGACTTTATCAATCATCACTCCTGTTGCATTGGTTGTGACATTTGGCTTGGCAAAACAATTACCAATTAACAATTCAAGCCTGATATTTTTCGGAATTATTCTCATTGTTGGTTTGGCAATACCGGCAGCTTTAGCCCAATTTTGGCGTGATAAATCTCCTGTTGAATCAAACCACCACAGTAAGAACTGGAAATTTATTGGAGTGCTTGCTGTCGCATTTATGGCTTTGGCAACTGGGTTTCAGTTTACTCCATCAACATTCATTTCTGACTTATTTTCATCAACTGATCTGAACCGTTCCCTAGCCTGTTTGCAACAACTAGCAGTGGCAACATTAGTTTTTATCTTAATCCGTGTCTCTGCTGTATTAACTTCAGTATTAACAACAGGTAAGCTGAATAAGGCAGAAGCTAAGGATGCTTATATTCTGCTTGTGAATCCTAACTTTTTCCTGTGGGCATCTCTTTTTCTAGGAGTTACTGCAACTGCAAATCCTGAAGCCGTAAGATATGCAATTTTTTGGGCAGCATTAGGTTTCTTCTGCATACCAGTCATCGAACAAATATTGTTTATGAATTCATTTGGTAATGAATTATTGAGAGAAACTTTACGCTCTTCGAGAATGGCAACAGAAGATATCAGAAAGCTTTTCCTTGAATTGGATACAGATGGAAGTAAAGCACTTGATAAAGACGAAATTATGGAGCTTTTAGGACGCATAGAAGATATGACAACAGGTGAACGTAGCTCACAAGAAGTCAGGAAGTACATAACTGATTATCTATTCAACACTCTAGACGCAGATAAAAGTGGAACAGTTGATTTGCAAGAGTTAGAAGAGTATGTATCAACCTATGGGTTAGTTGCTAACCTTAACGTTGTTAATAATACTGCATCAGTAAACAATTAACTTCCAAAATCTCAGCTTAATAAATCAGGCTCTCCTAGACTAGCTATGTAAAAATAATACTTAATATCATCTAAAATTCTTAGATAGAAAAGGTTTTAATATAATAAAACCAGATTCTTATTAAATCTATATTTTTAGATTGCTGAAATCACTGTCTAATAAGGATTTTTAGATTTTTTTGTTATTAAATTACCATAACCATTCTGGGAGAGCCATAAATCAAATTTCATCAATGAAACAAAGAGACTAAATATGTCAGTATCTTTCAAGAATTTGTTCCTACTTTTACCTGCCACCATTTACGCCCTGGCTTGCTTTTATTTTAGTACCACCTTTACAGGAGATGAAATTGAATATTATCAAAAACTAATTCTTTGTGGTGCATCAATTCTCAGTAATTTTTATGTTTTGTACTACCATTACACGAACCCGCCACACCCGAAATTTCTCATGCTACCCAAGAGGAAATTATCAATCAGAACTCATGTAATTTCTGGAAGTATAGAGGTTGTTTTTGGTGTGATTGCGTTTTTTAGTAGTAATCCAGAAATACCTGCCATGATCATGGCACTATCAGCCATAATCGGTCATGTCACCTCATCTTTTTACCAAACACCGATTGTTTTTGGCTCTAAGAGTGCAATGATTCCAGGCTATCTATTCTTTGTCAGTTTACATCTCTATAGTGCCGTTAATCTCCTCTTAGAACCAGATTCAAATTTTTGGTTAATCAACACATTTTTAGTGCTTAGTACATACGTTTGGTGTCGAGTATTTTACTTTATCTTTACTGTTTTTGGACTCTTTAAAGATAATCTTTATTCTGCTTCGATTCTGGCTGCTGGTGTGTTGATATTACCATCTGTCTTAGGTGTTGCTGGCAACTTGTTTTTTATTCTGTTTCTGCTTGGATATAATGCTTTGTACAAGTTAATTATGAATCCTACCGCAGCAGAATGGATCAGTTGGACGAAAGAAAGTCAAAGACAGACATTAATTGATGAAGATGCGAAAGAATTATGGATAAATAATAATTTGTCCATCACTTCTGATGAGGTTGATGATCAAACAATCGCAGCAGCAGTTTTTGCTCAATTGGATACAAATAAAACTGGAAGTTTAGATAAGGAAGAATTGAGAACTCTTTGGCACGAGTGGCAAGTTCCAGATTCTTTTATCAATAACTTTATTGCTCGAAATACCAATTTTGATGAATTTAGTTTTGATGAATTTTATGAAAAAATCTGGCAAATTAAGGGTGTTAAACAACGACTACAAACAGAAACGCTAAAAGTTGAATGTTTAACCAAAGGTAAAAATATTAGCAATGAAGAAAAGTGCAGATTGATTTTCGAGCAACTAGATATTGATCAGAGCGGTTACATTGATGAATTTGAGCTAAAAACCCTATTGTTAGAGTGGGGATTACCTTCTAATGAAGTCGATGAATACATGGAAAAATATGATGATAATAAAGACTTGAAAATTTCCTTTGCAGAGTTTCTTAAAATGCGCCCAGTTTGGTCTTTTGCTTACTCTGACATAATTCTCTCCAACTAATAGGGAAAAAAGCATGACGTTAAATGTTGAACTCTTAGAGCAAAGTTTTGAAAAAGTTAAACCTCATGCTAATGAATTTGCAGCCAGCTTCTACGATAATCTTTTTAACGCTCACCCAGAAGTGAAACCGTTATTTGCTAATACTGATATGGGAACTCAACAAAAAAAGCTGATAAATTCCCTGGTTTTGGTGGTAGAAAGTCTCCGCAACCCAGAAGCATTAGAGCCAGTTCTCAAGGCTTTAGGAGGTAGACACGTCGGTTATGGAGCTATTCCCAATTATTATGAACCAGTTGGGGAAGCACTACTACTGACGTTTGAACAGTATCTTGTGGAAGATTGGACTCCTGAAGTCAAAAAAGCTTGGTTAGATGCTTTTACAGCTATTACAACCTTGATGTTAAAAGGTGCAAGTGTAGATCATGTACCAACAACACAAGTTAAATCCGATAAATCAGATAAATCAGAGATAACAGAAAATTCAGAACAACAAGCAATACAAACAATTACAAAACCTATTGAGCAAAAAATAGAGGAAATTCCACAAATAGAAGTAGCGGAGCAAATATTAACAGAAATACCAGAAGCAGAATCTTCAGAGTTACCTGTAGAAATATTAGTAAATAGCTTTGAAAAAGTTAAACCTCACGCTAATGAATTTGCAGCCAGCTTCTACGATAATCTTTTTCAAGCTCACCCAGAGGTGAAACCGTTATTTACCCATACTGATATGGGAAGTCAAGAAAAAAAGCTGATAAATTCCCTGGTTTTGGTAGTAGAAAATCTCCGCAACCCAGAAGCATTAGAGCCAGTTCTCAAGGCTTTAGGAGGTAGACACATCGGTTATGGAGTAGTTCCTAAATATTATAGGCCAGTGGGGGAAGCACTGTTGTTGGCGTTTGAGCAGTATCTTGGGGAAGATTGGACTCCTGAAGTCAAAAAAGCTTGGCTAGATGCTTATAGAGCTATTACAACCTTGATGTTAAAAGGTGCGGGGGAAGAATCTTCACCTAAAGTTATCCAAGCTGAAAAACCTACAACTTTAGCGAAACCTGTACAAGCTGAGAAACCTAAAACTTTAGCGAAACCTGCAACTTTAAAAACTGAAATTCAAAAAGAATCTCAGCTATTTGATTCCACAGCGGAACAGGAGAAAAAATCTCTGATATCGATTCAGTTAGATGGTGAAGTTTTAAAAGAAATTCTCACTAATTTTACTGCTAGTTATCAGAAATTTCAGACAAAAATATCAGAACAGCCATTTAGTGAAGTCATCAAACAACTTCCTGCTAAATTTATTGATGCTTTCTGGATAGCACCAGTATGGTTAGTGGCTGTAATTTCAGCAGTTGTGTTTACGGTATTTCTGCTAATTGTCGATGATAATTCTCTGTTTGGAGAGGCTTTGGGTGCTGCTGATACTATCAGTCTGGTGGTGGCGTTAGTTTTATTCATTAAAGAAGCTCCAGACCGGAGAAAACAATTTCATTATCAAGCTTGGAGTACGGTTGATGCCGCACACAATGTTAAAGTTAGTTATGCGAGAATTTTAGCCCTGCAAGATTTGAATAAAGATGGTGTTTCTTTGAGAGGTTTGGATGCTGCTGGTGCGGAGTTAGTAGATATTAATCTCTCTCATGCCAATTTGAGTAAAGCTAATTTGATGGAATGTGATTTGACTAATGCTAATTTGAGCTATGCCAATTTAGATAATGCTAATCTCAGTCAGGTTAAACTTAGTGGTGCAGATTTGAGTCATGGAAAATTGGGTTTTGCTAAATTAACTCAAGCTAATCTTAATAGTGCCAATTTAAGTAATGCTAATTTAATTTGTGCAGATTTAAGTGATGCAAACTTGAATGGTGCAAATTTGAGAGATGCTAGTTTGAGTGGTGCAAACTTAGCAGGAGCTTACCTAACTGGTGCTAATCTCAAAAATGCTAAAGTCAGCGATTATGAATTGAGTAGTGCGTTCCTGGAAGGTGCGATTATGCCTGATGGTTCAAAGTATAAATCATCAGTTAGCGATCGCTCTTAGATCGAATATCGTAGACACGAAGTGACTTCCCGAAGCATACCACAGAGGACAGAGAGAAATAAGAGTTTGAGCATTTTTTGCGTAAGTCCTAATTAACTGAAACTGCCGGTAATTCTGTGATCTCAGATTCCTCTTTGTCTACAGGTAGCCAGTTGATGAATAAAAGAGGTAACAAAGCACTGAAATTAGTAATTATCACTAACAGCCATAGAGCATCAAATCTAGTATCAGTTATTCCTAACCAGTGCATAATTAATGCACCAAGCTCTCTGGAAACAGCCCCTCCTAGATTAAAGATGGACATTAAAATTGCAAATAATGTTGCTTCTATTCCGAATGGACAAATTCTAGCAGCTAAAACCATTACAGGCATAAATGCAATTTGTCCCATGACGGCGAGAATTAAGCTATCACCTAAACTGAACCATTTATCATCTATTCCTAATGTTCTATTTGTGTGAGTTACTAACAGGAGTATTGTCATTCTTAAGATGGCGGAAATGATAATGCTCCAGCTACAAATTACCCGAAAGGGAACACCTTTAAGAAAACGTTGAAATATCCAAATGCCAATTAATGAAGCTAAACTTGTAACGAGATTAACTCTGCCTAAAAATTCTGGTTTAAAGTGAAGTTCGTTGGTGAAAAAGAAGAAAAAAGCTGAGTCGCCACTGGGTGTAGATTGCCAAATAAATATAAATGCTGTGGGTAGCCAAATTCTTGGTTGACTAAAGGCTTGGCGTAGTTGAATAATTTGATTTTTGACGGTGAGAAAGTTGGTATGATGATTTTCTGATTCAACTTTGCTGATTGGTGTTTCTGCAATTAACCATGCTACCAATGAAATAATCAGAGGAAATCCAGCGGTAAATAAAAATACTGTACGGGTAGTGAAATGTTCTAATAGTAAGCCACTAAAGTAGGCTGTGATTACGCCTCCAAGAGCAGTAGCACCCCAGGATAAAGATTGAAGGGAACCGGCTTTAGCTTGGGTTTCTGCCCTGGCTCGTTCGACAATAAGGGAGTCAACAATCACATCACTGAAGGCGACAGAGAGGGAACTCAGAGCGATCGCTATTGTTGCTTGCCAGCTATTATTGACTATGGTACCCAAACTGATCCAAGCAGCAGCGCCCAATATTCCTGATGAAACTAAATATGGCCGGCGACGGTAGCCGAATATAGGCAAACCATCGGAAATAAAACCAAATATGGGCTTAATCATCCACGGTATGGCGACTATTCCCAACAGTGCTGATACCTCAACTGGACTCAAATGCAATTCATCTTTGAGGAAGAAACTGACGGCTAGACGCGCTAACCCTAAGATACCTTGAACAAAGTAAACTACAAGAATGGCAATTAGTTCTGGCTTAGGTTCGTTACCGAAAAGAATTGTCTTGGTTACTGAGTCTTTGACTTTGGATAAGCCAGAGGAGTCAATCAGCATTGGATAAATATTTTTTAAGTTTTATCTACTTTTATATCATAACGAGATATTGGTAAGGTTATCAGCTATCTTGATCACAAACTTTTTGGAATCAACTTTTGGAAATCAACTTTTGGAAATTGCTCAAAGCATAGCGCCAGCGTCATCTGGAGTTTGACACTTGCGCTAAATCTAGGCTAATTAACGTGTTTTGATCTTGTATTAATTTCAGGATGATGCTAGGTCAACTGCCTGCTCGGTAAGCACTCCTGATGTATTACGAGTATCTGAATTAGGTAAACGATTAATATTTAACAGTGGCACTTCTTGTCGGCATGATAGGCAAAACCAATACAATTCGCCATAACGAACATGACGCAAAATGGAACCACCGCAGCATGGGCAGGTATTAACTCTCTTATTCATAACAACTTCCTCCTCGAAAAGATGATTGTTGAAATCAGGCAAAAAAATTTTTGATTAAACCCAAATAAATTAGACATCTCCAGAAATGAAATATGCGTTATCCAGAACCCTTATAGAGACGTGACCTGGGTAGGGATTCTCGGCTCTACATTCTTTTTCATCAGATGTCTATTGGTTGTTTTAAGCATCAACCACTCGGCTTTGCAATCTACAGCAGAATTTAGGAGTCAGGAGTAAAATCTCCTGGATACATAATTTTGGGTTTAAATTTTGTACTTCCTACAACCTGTAATCTGCTGTAAATTGCAGATAATAATTTCTTTTCTCAAAGGATGTTTTAGCAGTAGCGTGATTAACATCAAAACCCTGAAGACCTAACCCATAACCCCTTCCTCACCAGGAAAAGGGAAAAAAAAAGGAATTTTAAGACCTCTCTCACTGTGGGGGAGAGCAAAGACAACTGCTTGCTGCTGAGTGCTAGGCGAACCCGTCTGTGGGGAATTTTTGGTACACTTGATCACTGTTAAGAACATCTTCTAATAAAAAGGGGCATAAAAATGCTGATTATTGCAATTATTAAGTAATAGCTAAAAATCAACAGCACTCTTAAACTATAACCGAGCATTTCGGATTTTCATCTACCTTGGGGATCATAATCAATTAAAATGTTCTGTAGTCTAGCTCACAAATTCACTGATTTTGTAGCGAGACATACTAAATCACAAATTAGAGCAATTAGTAATCGCCTATTTTTGGCGTAAAAATAATGGATTGTAACAATTTTCTAGAGTTTTTATTTACCAGAAATTTAAATTTTTTATAATTCTTAATCTAAATTGGTCGGCAAAATTCAAGCCAACTATGTCAAGAAAGATAAATAAGCTTTAAATCCTCTGATTACTTTCTCTTGCGTGATCCCAACCACAAATATTAAAGTATACCTACTGATTGTAATACTGAAAAATGATGAAAATTGCTACTTGGAACGTAAATTCGATTCGTATACGCTTAGAACAGGTAATTAATTGGTTAAATCAAAATTCTGTTGATGTTCTGTGTTTGCAAGAGACGAAAGTAATAGATAAAGATTTTCCGATTTTAGCGTTTGAAAAAATAGGCTATTACCCTTATATTTCTGGACAGAAATCTTATAATGGCGTGGCGCTCATTAGTCGTCAACCTTTAGAAGATGTGAGTATGGGTTTCACGGCAATTTTACCAGAGATAGAAACAGAATGGGAGGAGCAAAAGCGGGTAATAACTGGTGTAATTGACGGAGTTAGAATTATTAATCTTTATGTTCCCAACGGTTCATCTGTAGACAGCGACAAATATGAATATAAGCTGGGTTGGTTAAAAATACTGCGGGAATATTTGCAGGTGCTGTTGTTGTCAAATCCGGCTATTTGTATGTGTGGTGATTTTAATATCGCTTTGGAAGATATAGATATTCACGACAAAGTAAAGATAGAAAATCATATTATGGCATCTGAACCAGAACGCCAAGCTTTACGAGATATTCTTTCGCTGGGTTTTGCGGATGCTTTTCGTAAATTCAACAGCGAAAAAGGACATTATAGTTGGTGGGATTATCGTACTGCTGCTTTCAAGCGTAATTTAGGATGGAGAATAGACCATCATTATCTCACATCGGTTTTGTGCGATCGCGCTCAAAGTTGTATTATTGATGTCGCACCAAGAAAGTTGGAACAGCCTAGCGATCATACACCAGTTATTGTGGAGTTTTAGGGAGTAAAGAAACTTGTTCCTGTATCCAAGCATAAAAATCAGTTGTGTAGAGACTAGATATAGGTATTATTATCTTTGGGTTTGTTTCTGGTATCTGCATCAATTTTGTTTAACCCCAACGTTTCCATTCTAGATCCTCATCTTAATCCTGTTAATCCTTAAATCCTGAAAATCCTGATATGGCTACGCCACGCTATCAGACAAAATAGTGATTAAACTTAACTAGAGGAATAGCCCATACTCAAATCCAAAAGCTATGATTCTAGTCACTGGAGCAACGGTCGGAATTGGTCGCCGCGTCGTGCGACTATTACGCCAACAACAGCAGCCTGTACGTTCGTTTGTCCGCTTGACTTCCCATTACAGCGAGTTAGAACACCGGGGTTCTGACATTTTCATTGGTGATTTGCGACGAGAACAGGACATTGAGAAAGCTTGTCGCGGAGTGAAATATATTATCAGCGCTCACGGTTCCGGGAATGATGCTCTATCTTTAGATTACCGCGCTAATATTGAACTCATTGACCAGGCTAAAGTCCAGGGTGTTGAACATTTTGTCTTTATATCCGTTTTAGGTGCTGACAGAGGATATGAAGATGCACCCGTATTCAAAGCCAAACGAGCCGTAGAAAGATATCTGCAAAGTAGTGGCTTAGATTACACTATTTTACGCCCTGCTGGATTAGCATCAAACTTGCTACCACTGGCGGAATCGTTTCGAGAAACGGGTTTATATCTACTTATCGGTGATCCTAAAAACCGCACATCTATTGTTAGCACCGATGATTTAGCCAGGATAGTTGTAGATTCTTTGACCGTTGCAGATGCTTGTAACCAAATTTTACCAGTAGGAGGTGCGGAAATTTTATTGCGAGAGGATATTCCCAAAATTTTTAGTCGCATCTTTAACAAAGAACCGATAGTCATCAACGTTCCTCTGTTTGCTGTTGATAGCTTCCGGGGTGCATTAGGTTTATTTAACTCCTCAGCCCAAACAAGTTTAGGAACTTTTCGCACCTTACTAGCTAATGAATTTTTCTGTACATCAGAAGAAACCGCCAATTTAGAAAGAATTTTTAACTTTCAATTGGAAACATTAGAAAACTTTTTGCGCCGTTATGTAGAAATTTAGAAAATAGTCATTAGTTATTGGTCATTAGCAATTAAACAAATGACTAATCACTGATGACTTATAACAAAGGACAAAAATTATGAAATTTTCTCTAGCTGCAAATGCTGTTCAAGCACGTCATACAAAAGAGAGATTTGCAAAACCAGAAGAACAATTATCTTATGAATTGGGTAAAGCTGTACAGGAATTACCTCCACTTTATACAAGATTATTAGCGGGAACAATTAGCATTGTTATATTTGGGGCAATTTCCTGGGCGCATTTTTCAGAAATTGATGAAGTAGCGACAGCACCAGGAGAATTAATTGCTTCTACTCAAGTTAGACCAGTGACATCTTTAGGTAATGGATCTATTTTAGCGGTTAAAGTAAAAGAAGGCGATCGCGTCACCAAAGATCAAGTTTTAATTGAACGTGATCCAAATTTACAACAAACAGATGTTAACCGATTATCTAAGGCTAGTAAATTAATTGAAGACGATTTACAGAGGTTACAAGCAGAACGAACTGGGAGGAAAATTGCGGGGACAAAATTGCAAGATGAATTATTAAATTCCCGTTTGTTAGACTACAACGCCAAACAAGCAGCAGCGGAAGCAGAAGCACAACGCCAACTTTCAATCATTAATCAAGCCAAAGTCCGGTTGACTCGGTTACAAGAAAATTTAGTAAACGCTAAAACTAGTGCTATTAATGCTCAAACTAACTTAGTTAATGCCAAAAGTATCCGTGTTAAAGTAGAAAGTAATTTAAGCATTGCTCAACAAAGAGAAAAAAATCTTCGCACTCTATTAAATCCTGGTGCAGTTCCTAGAGTTGATTATCTAGACGCGCAAGAAAGATTAAATCGTGCCAATACAGATATTATTAAAAGTTCAGATGAAGTCACTAATACCAAAAATAGGTTAACAGAAGCACAAGACAAAGTTACATCTTTAGAAAAAGATATTTCTGCTCAACTTCAAGAAATCAAACAAGTTGAACAGGCTTATCAAGCTGCACGTAATCAAGGTTTACGTTTAACATCAGAACGCCAAAGTGAAATTCTTACCCAAATCAACAAGCGTAAAGAAGAATTAACCAATGTTGCTGGTCAATTAGAACAAGCGAAAAAGCAAAAAGACGGAGAAACTATTAAAGCACCTGTAGCGGGGACAATTTACAAAATTAAAGCTACTAAAGGACCAGTTCAATCTGGTGAAGAGTTATTATCAATTGTCCCAGAAGGGGAAGAAATGCTTTTAGAAGTAAAAGTCCTCAATCGTGATATTGGTTTTATTCGTCAGGGGATGAAAGTAAAGGTGAAATTAGCAACTTTCCCTTTTCAAGAATTTGGTGTAGTTGATGGTGAGGTTTTACAAATTAGTCCGAATGCGGTTGTTGATAAAGAATTGGGATTAATTTTTCCAACGCAAATTAAATTGAATAAACACTCAATTAATCTCCGAGGACAAGAGGTAGAATTTACTCCGGGTATGGCTGCGAATGCTGAAATTGTGACGAGGAAGAAGTCGGTTTTGACCTTTATTGTTGAGCCAATTACACGCAGATTTAGTGAGGCTTTTTCTGTGAGGTAAAGAAAGAATGTTGGTGTTTCTCGTTCCCTGGCTCTGTCAAAGTTTTCAACTTTGTGGTATTAGTAAAAGAGCTTTTGTAAAACCACAGAGGTAATTTATGAGCGATATCACACAAGCAGTGCCTTGTTTTACCAGAACTGAGTTTTCAGTATTGACAGAGGTTTGTTAAAAAACTCATTTGAGAATTTGATATATTAACTTTGAATTCTTTACCGAGTTTTTTGACTAGAAAACCAACGGTTTATTATGAACCGATATCAATCAAACTAAAAGGTAATAAGTCAATAGGAAACGGAAAACGCAGAAAAGGAGAGGGATTTGGTGTAGTATTGAAATGAAATCGTTTTCCTACAGCCATAATATCCCCTCCCTACTTTTGCGTGGAGAGGAACTGGATTTCCATAGCTGTTCTCAATCAACGACTAATAATAATCCCTCCAAACTTTTTGAGAGAATATATTAGATAATTAAATAACTCAATAGGAGATAATAATGGAAGATTTTTTGTTTTTAACCCGTGTATTCCCATCAGTTGATATTTTTTTAGGATTGAAACCAGCTTTAAAAAGAGGTACTAAAGGCAAAACAATTTTTAGTTTTTTTGATGTTGATGACAATTTAATAGGTAGTAGGGTCTTAAAAGAAGCAAGAGGTTTAAAAAGACTCGCGGTTCCTTCAATAACTCATAAGATACATATTAAATCATGCAATGAAGATTATTATTTTGCTGATGTCAAATTAATGATTGAGGATTGTATTAAAGATAAAGTTGCCTGCGTCAAAAGAGACTATGGGTTAACACCTGAAGAATATTATCAAGAAATACTAGCAAGTCGTGAAAAAGCAGCAAATAAAAATATGGTTTTAAAAAATGAGCGGTTAAATCTTGCAATCAGTGATGAATTTGAAGTTAAAAGTGAGTAAATAAAACAAGCCTCTATAAATATGAAGGCTGATTTTGGTTATTTTTTGAGGTGTAGAATTGTAGCTTGTTAAAACTGATTGTATGCGATCGCTCGGTTGTTCTCTAAAAGGATTTTGATTTATTTTCTGCTACTACCTTGAGAGACGACACCTATAACCCATCAATATACAATTCTGGCAAAATATATGTCAAGATGCTGGGGATTGAATTTTAAATTTTTATTCCTTTAGATATAGTTTTCTTAACCTATATCTACCATATTTACATCTATCAGTTGATTTTAATCAGAATGATTATTGCTATAATAGGGGTGTAAATGGTGAATAATTAGCAAAACAAATTTCATCATTTTACAAAATTTATTTATTGCAGGTGCGCTTATGACAGTTCAGAATGAAAAAAGACAAGTCTATCAAGATAAAGTCAAAGCACAATTAGAGAAATTCAATGCTCAGATAGATGAATTGAAAGCAAAAGCGAGCCAAGCAAAAGCAGATACAGCAATTGAGTATAACAGTAAATTGGAAGAAATATATACCAAGCGTGATGCTGCTCAAGCTAAGTTAGCAGAACTGCAAGAAGTCGGTGAAGAAGCTTGGGCAGAAATGCAAGTTGGCTTTGAAAAAGCTTGGAAAGAATTAAATACAGCTTTTGAAAATGCTGTTGATAAACTCAAATAAATAGTCAACCTAATTGGAGTTTAGACTAATTTTACTGCTAAAGCTCTAAAACTCCTTTTAGGTAGGATATAATTTGAAAGTTTACTGTTTATTTAATTTTCTGTAAAATTTGTGTTTTGTAAAACTTTATTCCAAACTGAAGATATGAATATCTTCAGTAATTGCATAGTTAGTGAAACTGCTGTCATAATAACGCAATGCCCATTGATTATTATTCTCGCCATAATAACTGAAATTTGCTATCTTTTGCATTCCCGTACCAACATCACGAAACCTTAATTCTAAACTATTTCCACCAACAGAAAGAACAACCGGCGGTAATGAGATAGTTGATTGCCCTTGTGAACCGAAGGGAAATAGTGAACCTATATTTGGTAGTAGTGAACCTATATCTAGACTAAAAGGTAATAAGTCAATAGGAAATGGAAACGGCAGAGAAGGAGATGGATTTGAAGGCTGACTAGGCGCTGGAGTTGGTGTAGTATTGTTTGCTGTACCTGTGATAATATCCCGGACTTGACTATCACTTAAGTTGCGGTTAGCGCTGAGTATAAGAGCCACTACCCCAGCAACATGAGGGGCAGCCATAGAAGTTCCATCATAAGTAGCATATTGATTATTAGGAACCGTGGAATAAATATCTTGACCTGGTGCGGTAACATATTTGATTTCTTGAGAACCAGAACGATTAGAGAAATCAGTGAAGTTATTATTTCTATCTACTGCACCCACAGCAATTCCTGAATTGTAGGCATAGCGGGCAGGATAAGATGGTGTAGAGTCGCCATTATTTCCTGCGGCCATAACAACAATTACACCTTTACTGCTGGCATATTCAATAGCTGATTTAAGACTATCATTAGAAGAATTACCTCCTAAACTCAGGTTAATAACATTAGCCCCATTATCTACAGCATAATAGATCCCATTAGCAATATTTGAATAAGAACCTGAGCCATTTTTATCTAAAACTTTGACCGGCATAATTTTGGAATTATAGGCAATACCAGTTACACCAATACCGTTATTTTCTCCGGCAATAGTACCCGAAACATGAGTTCCATGACTATTATCATCTAAAACATTATTATTGCTACTATCAAAGTTCCAACCTTGAAAATCATCAATATAGCCGTTGCCATCATCATCTATACCATTACCAGCAACTTCTTTATTATTTGTCCAAATATTGTTTTTTAAATCTTCATGATTATAGTCAACTCCAGTATCTAAAACCGCAACAATAATACCCTCTCCTGTGTGTCCATGTTCCCAAGCAGCTGGAGCATTTACTAAATCTGCACCCCAATTATTTCCACCCAAATCAGGAGTATCTCCATAAGGACTCTCACCAGCGGCTTCACTCACTGCTTTACCGGCATCTACTAAACCATAGCCATTATTGGAATTATAGCTATTAGTTGTAGCGATAGTTTCTGCTGTTTCCACTTTCGGTAAACTGCTACGATTACCCCAAGTTAAGCTATTGTCAGCCGGAGTATTAAAGGTATCAACTGGGTAAATAGGAGTAAAATTAAGTTCCCTTTTGGAGGAAAAATTATTAGTAATATCAAATGCCATGATAATTTTAACCTCACAAATATTAGTCTTTTTGTAACAGCCTTAACTTTTCAAACCTTTGTCTAGCAAAAGCTGGAAAGTGCGAGTTATTAGTGTTTATCCAAAAATAATATAAATGGACTAATATAAAAAGCTAATTTGATTACGAATTCAGTAAATTTAAAACAAGCAATCATGACAATTGGTAAGTTATGATTTAATAACTTAATTTAGAGCTTAATGTAATACAATAAAATTCAAATTTACAATACCTTTGCTATTTTTTTAGGACTAAAGCTGCGTGTCACACTCAAAATCTGTTGTAGGGTGCGTCAGATATCAATAATTTAGTTATTTGCAGGATTTATGCAGTCTGACGCACCCTAGCAATGCGCCAGTTGCGTAAGTCCTGTTTTTGTAGGTTTATGTGAGGCACAAAACCCAACGCAAGAATTAAAGCTGTTTTAAATATAGGTAATTAGAGGATTTTAAATAAAGCTCAATAGATAAAAAATGTGACTTTGTCTAAAATACACTTCTCTCCTGTTCTCAAAAGTAGAATACACCCAAATTAGCAACAGTGATAACAATAAATTAACTAGAAATTAACTAGATTGTCGCCAACTAGCTGGGGGTTCAATATAATCAGGGAGACGAGTATTAATATCTCCTAATGTCATAATTATCTGTTCTGATTCCAAGTTTTTTGCACCAGTCAAAATCGCCCCAATCAGATTAACATCACAAAGTTGAGCGCCAGATAAATTAGCACCCATTAAATTTGCCCAAGACAGGTCAGCTTCATCAAGAATAGCCCCACAGAGATTAGCTCCCATAAGATTAGCTTGCTGCAAATCTGCTTCTGTCAAACTAGCTTGACTGAGATTAGCAAAATAGATATCCGTTTGTTGTAACTTCGCAGCATTCAAATTAGCACCTTGCAGATTTGCACCATTAAGATTTGCACCTTGTAAATTAGCCGCAATTAAACCAGCTAAATGTAAATTAGTTTTCCCCAACTTTGCTCCTTGCAAATTAGCCAGAAATAACTTCGCACTAGAGAGGTTAGCTGCTTTCAGATTTGCTTGTTGTAAATTAGCTTTATACAAATTAGCAGCTTGTAAATTAGCCGAACGCAAACTTGCACCAAATAGGTTAGCTGACAGGAGATTGACTCCATATAAATTAGCGAGATTGAGGTTTGAACGACTCAAATTAGCACCTCGCAAACTTGCTTTAAATAAGTTAGCTTCATAGAGAATCGACCCTATGAGTTTAACTCCATCCAAGTCTGCTTCACTTAAATCTACTTCCCGTAAATTGGCTCCAGATAAATCAGAACCTCGCAAATCTACCCGTTGCAATTTTGCACCAGCTAAGTTTACTCGTCTGATATTCGTATTACTTAAATCCAGCTTTTGATTTTCTCTGTCTTGCTGAAAATCGCGTCTACCAATCACAGTTAAAGCTGCTTGAATATCAGTACGAAGTTTAAAAGTATCTGATGGGATATAAGAATCTACTGACTGTTGACGACGCACCCTATCCCGATGTTGACCCAAATCAATAGCCATGAAATCTTCTGGCTTTTGTTGTTTTCTCTCTACTTGTATGGGTGCATTTTCACGGACAAAAGCAGTCAAAATTTCCATAATTGTCCAATGTTCTTGAGGGAAATCTTGAGCAATTCTTTCTAATGCATAAATTGCACCTGTGCGGGTTTCTACTTTGTCATGTCCTAACTGAGCAATTCCACCAATAAAGCGTTCTGCAATTAATTTTTCTTGGGTGAGTTTGATATTTTCAATCCCAATTGCTAAGGTTTTTTCCGCTGTAATGGCACTTTTTTGCATTGTTTGATTCTGCTTGGCTGCGTAATAAGCATTAACCATGACAGCTAAACCTAAAAAAACTATAGCAGTCGTAGTCAAGGCTTGATTTCTAACAGCTATTCGCTGCAGAAGTGATAACTTCTCAATATTAGTAGATGCGAAGACAATCAGTATCAAGGAGATAGCAACGATAACTATGATGGTGATTAACCAATTCAAAGTTGCGTCTGTCTTTTTAGCAGACATACCATAAAGATGCTTCACAATAATGAGTTATTACTGAGATGATTGAAAAAAACAGTATAGCATTTAGCTTCAAAGTTGGATATTAAATATCACATTTTCTTGAATACTTATCATTAGGGCTGATACAAAGAGACAGTGAATTTTTAGGTAAGCAATTCAGCGGACTTGAGATAAGAATAGAGATTAATTAACTATGGTAATAATTAATGTTAGTGAAAATAACTATACTCTGTTCAAAAAAACATTAGTGTTTAAATAGTTACAATATACACTTATATCTACCCCTATACAGAAGTAGATATCAATAGCTGGAAAGAAAAAATTGTAGCTGTAATATTCTCAGTGGAAAATGTAAACACCCTGGTATATATTGCCTCCTAAACACTAAACTTAGTTTCTCTTAAATTTGCACTATTAAGAATAGTATCATGCAAAATTGCATTCTGCAAACTAGCTAAATACAAGTTAGCTCGATGCAAGTTAGCATTAGAAAGATCCGCACCAGTGAGATTTGCTGCACTGAGAATTGCACCGGATAGATTAGCCAGATTAAGGTTTGCACCACTGAGATTTGCTGCACTGAGAATTGCTCCTTCTAAGTTTGCACTAGTAAGATTAGCATTAGATAAATTGGCTTGATAAAGGTTAGTTTTTGCGAGGTTTACACCAGATAAATTTAACCCCATTAAATTTGTATAACTTAAGTCAATCTGGTCATTTTCTGGGTCTTTTGTGACATCTCTCATGCCAATCACAGTAATGGCTGCTTGAATTAGTTGTTGGATATTTATCGAAGAATTAATCATTAATTCTGTTGGAGAAATAATAGGAGCTTTATTTCTCACAAAATTAGTTAACATATCCATAATTATCCAGTGATATTGCGGTTGGATTTTAGCAAGATGCTCTAAATCATTAATTGCAGATAGACTGGCTTCAATGGAATTATTCTCAAGTATCGGTATGACATTCATTAAATACTGTTGATATGAGTTATTTTGTTGAGTATGTTTTAAACGTTCTTGAATTCCTAGCATCCACAGGATGATCTTTTTTGAATGAGGCGTTTTGAATCGGCGCACTGAATTTAAGCATTGTAAAAAGTTAAAACTTATACTCATAAAGTTATGGCTATAGTTGTTGATTAAGAAAAATATGCGTTAAACCTATTGATAAATTGTTAATTCTTCTGACTATCACTTAGTATTCACCTCTAATAGAGAACGATCATGATAAAATCGATTTATTTTATATTTAACTTATATTTAACTTATACTTAAGTTATATTTAACAAGTTCCGTGGGTTGAAGTTCCCGGCTTCTATAAAGGTCAAGTTTTGTGGCATTATCTGAATTCCTATTGCAAAACTTAATTACGAATTATTTTAATTGTTCAGGAAATTTACTTAAATCTGTAAATGCAAGCAAATACCCAGCCAATACTCAAAAACATAGTTCTGATTGGTGGTGGCCATAGTCATTCCATTGTTTTAAACCTGTTTAGTAATAACCCTGTAGCTGGAGTAAATTTAACCTTAATTACTCCAGATCAATATACACCCTACTCTGGGATGTTACCCGGACATATTGCCGGATTTTATAATTATTCTCAATGTCATATTGACTTGCAAAATTTAAGCAAATTTGCTAATGCTCAGTTGTATCTTGATCAAGTAGTAGGTCTGGATTTAGAAAATAAACAGGTTTTTTGTGCTAACGGATCTGCGATAGATTTTGATATTCTCTCTATTGATATTGGCAGCACTCCAGCGAAATTATCTCTACCAGGTGCGGCAGAATATACAATTGCAGCTAAACCAGTTAAACAACTTTTAGAACACTGGTATAAATTGCAGGAAATGGTTATTAAAAGACCCCAAAAACCGCTATGTATTAGTATTGTTGGTGGTGGGGCTGGAGGTGTAGAATTAGCGTTATCAATGCTCGCAGGTTTACAGAAATTAGGAAGTGAAAATCTAGAAGTGCATTTATGGCAACGCACAGGAGAATTAATGCCAAATCATCACCCAACTGTGCGGAAAATTATGCAAGCAGTTTTAATTAATAAAGGTGTAAAATTACATCTGGGTGAAAATGTGTGTCAAGTTAGACCAGCAACTAATGAAAAAGTAGAAATTCAATCTGAATCTGGGTTAATATTAAAGTGCGATCGCGTGTTTTGGGTAACACAAGCATCAGCCGCAAATTGGGTCAAAGATTCAGGAATTACTACAGATGAAAAAGGTTTTATTTTAGTCAATGATAATTTGCAATCTGTTAGTCATCCCCAAATTTTTGCAGCAGGTGATATTGCCACAATGATTAATTATCACTTACCAAAAGCAGGTGTTTTTGCAGTGCGTCAAGGTAAACCGTTGTATGAAAATTTGCGAAGGACGATTTTAAATAAATCACTAAAACCCTACAAACCACAAAAAGAGTATTTAAGTTTAATTGGCACAGGTGACGGACGCGCAGTAGCTACAAGAGGAGATTTCACCTTACCACCTCATCAATTATTGTGGCATGGGAAAGACTGTATTGATCGCCGTTTTATGGCACAATTCCGCCATTCTTGAAAACCGCAGATCCCCGACTTCTTGAAGAAGTCGGGGATCTTTTGATCCAAAAAACCTGATACATTGCACTATCAGCCAGAAGATAGAGTAATGGAAATCAGAAAAAGACTATGAAACGCAGACAAATTATTAACACAGGGGCGATCGCTACAGCAACAGCCGCACTCACCGCAGCTTGTGCTAAAACCAGTACATCCACTGCTGTACAAGGTAGTTTACCCACTGTCAGATGGCGAATGACTACTAGCTGGACAAAGACGTTAGGGACTTATATTGGTGCGGAAACCATCGCCAAACGAATCAAAGAAATGACGGGTGGCCGCTTCACCATTACTCCCTTTGCTGCTGGAGAATTAGTACCAGGTTTGCAAGTATTAGATGCAGTCCAAGCCGGAACTGTGGAATGTGGTCACACAGCTAGTTATTATTACATAGGTAAAAATCCTGTATTGGCTTTTGCTACCACCGTACCCTTTGGTTTAAACGCCCAACAGCAGAATGCTTGGTTGTATCAGGGTGGTGGACTAGAAGCCATGCAAAAAATTTATGCTGATTTTAATATTATCAACTTTCCCGCTGGTAATACTGGGGCGCAAATGGGGGGATGGTTCAAAAAAGAAATTAAATCTGTTGCTGACTTAAATGGCTTAAAAATGCGAATTCCCGGTTTAGGGGGACAAGTTATGTCTAAGTTAGGGGTAAATGTGCAGGTGTTACCCGGAGGAGAAATATATTTAGCATTAGATAGAGGTGCAATTGATGCAGCGGAGTGGGTTGGACCCTATGATGATGAGAAGTTGGGTTTAAACAAAGCCGCGCAATTTTATTATTATCCTGGTTGGTGGGAACCGGGACCAACTTTAGATGTATTGGTTAATCGGAATGCTTGGGATAAATTACCCAAAGAATACCAGGAAATTTTTAGAACAGCAACTTTTGAAGCCAATATGAATATGTTAACTAAATACGATGCTTTGAATGGGGAAGCATTAACAAGATTACTGGCTGGTGGGACTAAATTAACTCCTTACAGTCAAGAAATTATGCAAGCTGCAAAAAAAGCTGCTTTTGAAATATATGAAGAAAATGCGAGTAAGGATGCAACTTTTAAGCAAGTTTATGAAGGGTGGAAAAAATTTAGAGAACAGATTTATAGATGGAATAAAACCAATGAATTAAGCTATGCCAATTTTGTGACGGCTGAGAGTAAGTAATATCTCATTGGTCAATATCGAATTTAACTTTCGAGATGCCAAACAGTTTTAGGAATTGGAAGATTTTATGAACTTCGGTCAAACATCTCTGATTCCTCTAACCAAGTTTGAACCACCCCTAATAAATTATCCTGTTGAGGGAGAAAACCACTCAAGGGAGATGCTATTGGTGTATTGGTAATCAAGGCGATTTTTAACCAGTGATTCTGTAATTGCTGACAGAAATTAATTAATTCTGGGTGGGGATTAATGTTACAGAAAATGAGGGCGATTTTATCTGTTTTTAGATGTTCTCTCAGGGGTTGGAGTTCGTTTTCTAAGTCGAATATATCTTCTATGGTGTTGGCTTTTTGTTTGGGAAAGATTTCGCCATAAATTTTGATTAAAATACCTTTTGCTATGGCTTTTTCTGCCGTTTTCCCTTCCAGGTTGGCGGCGTTGATGGGGATGGGATAGGTGGTGGAGGTGGGTTGCAGTTGCTTTAATTGGGTATAAATATCGGTGTATTGTTGTTCGAGTTGGTTAGGGGGTGGTGGTGGCGTGCCATGCTTGGTAGAATTGGGGATAGTTCACCGTGCCAAGCGCGGTAAAATTCAGGATAGGTCATATTTTGGGCGCAATGCCAGAGAATTTCATATACCTCTATATCTTCGATATCCTCCATGTAGTTTTTTAACCCTTGTATTACTACTTTCAGCAAATCAGGTTTAAATATTTTTTTGATAAAGTAGATAGCATTAATACCAATTACATAATCTTTTGTAGTTTGCAATATATTCACCAAAGCTACAGTAGCATTGATGTTTTTAGATGCTGCTTTTCCTAAAATATTCAGAAATTTCTGTTTACTCTTGATATCTTTACTACAATGAAGCATTTCAAATAGTTTAGGAATAACAGTAGAGTCGCTAGAAGCAATTTCTGCTAACCTATCTATGGACACGGAATTAATATCTTTAATAAATCTATAAGCTATGTCATCATGACTGATATTTAACCTATCTAATACATCCACTATAGCATTGAGATGTCCTAATTTATGAATACTCGGTTTCAAAATAATTTTTTTACCTATTAGTCCAATCAGAGTATCAATGTCATTTATTTTAAAAATAGATTGTTTGATACTATCTATGTCCATCTCTACTAATAAGGTTATAAAATTCTCAATATCATTTCGATTTCCAGTGGGGAGTTGAAATAAACTATTAAAATCTAACTTGGAAGGAATTTGAGAATTTTGATCATGTTGTTTCTGATTTGACGAAAGCCTAGTCAAAGTAGAGATAGCAAGTGGATTAATAGGAGCTAATTTTTCTAATTTTCTTTTGATTATTATGCTTTGCAAATTAATCTGTTTAGTTCGGTTGTATGCTTCCTGACATTTATCTAGATAATCAACTATAATTTCAACAGCAACTTCATTGTTATGTGATTTTTCAAGTAACATTAATGCAACTTCCAAACGGTTAACCGGAACTTGATTAGATAATAGCTGCTTAGTTAAACAGTGAATTAGTCTATTAGAATTTGCCTGTATAAGTGAGCTTTTAAATTCCTTCTCAATAAAAGCACTTATTCTATGGTTATTTTTTTGATTGTTAACATTAATAAATGTCCATTGCATAACCTGTTCTATAATTTCATCTGTAAAATTCCTATGACTAAATTCGCTAGTACCAGCAACTGCTAAAAAATAGGATTGATACATATAAAAATCTTTACAACCATCCTGAAAATTCACCAACTTTTTCATTAACTCTTCTTTCAAATCAGGTGATACTTTGTCTTTTACTAGCCCAAACCACACTAAAAACACCTCATTCCACTCATTCTCAAAAATGCGATATTTCTTACCCTCAACAGGTTTATCTACATGATTTCTAGGTAAAAAATAATCCCAATCATCAATCACACAAGCTGCAAAATATTCTGCAAAACTCAGGTGAAAGAAAGCATAAACCCTTTCATCAGTTTTTTGATCACGATAAACCCAATTTAACCAACCTAACTTTTCTGCTAACTCAAACTCCTCTAAACTCATGACATCTTTAATCACAGACTCCTTGAGACTGATTTGTTTATCAATCATCCTCAACGCCAAATTTCCCAAAGCCTGATTTAACTGTTGTCTTTGCGCTGCTGTAGTTCCAAATTCCCCTTTTTTCCATTCATAAGTTGCATCCACAAAACGCTGATACAAATTCGCCTTAGTTTCCGGTAATTCCCCTTGCAAAAAATACCAACTCTGACACAACATTGCCAACCGCAAGGGGTTTTTGACTAAATCAAAAATGCGGCTGTGTTGGGGTGCGGTTAACTTTTGCTGTAACTGTTCCCCTAACTCCCGTTTTTCCGCTTTTTCATACCACTGCTGAATAAATTTTCTCAACTCGGCATCACTAAAAGCCAGAGTGCGATAGTATTCAAAATTAGCTATGGGGTTAGGTTGCCAAACATTGAGACGACAGGTGAGAATTACCCTAGTCCAAGTTAACCATCCTTCTAATTGGCTATTGAGTTGGGATAAAGGTGAGTTTTCGGTGGTTTTCATCTCATCCACCCCATCCAACAGCAACCACACTCGCTTATGCTTAAACTGTTGCTGGAAATCTGCCACTAAAGCGGGTATAACGGTATTTTGAGAAGGAATAAACTCTAAAGCCTCTTCTAGCCAAGTATGCAGTAAATAGTCTTTTAGGGTTCTATTGTCTAAGCGACTGAGATTAATAAAAATAGGGCTAGGATAATCAGGATTATCAGCTAAATATTCGGCAATTTTGCTTAACCAAGTGGTTTTTCCCGCCCCTGGTTCTCCAATAATGGCTAAATTTTTGGTTTGCTGGCCTATGACTTCATCAATAAATTGCTGATATTCGTATTGTTTGGTAATTTCTTCTGATTTTAATTCATATTGCTGCATACCATCAGCCGCATCGGGAAAGGGTGTTTCTTTTTTATCTTCTTCTTTACGTCGTGCGGGTTTCGGTTGAATTAAGCCTAATGGGACAAAGATTTCTATTTCGTGTTTTAATTCGGTGATTTGTCGTCTTAATCGTTGTTGATGTTGCTGTTTTTGTAGCATTTTCTGGCATATTTCGCGCCAGTTGATTTGTAGGGTTTCGGGTTGGGGTTCAGGTTGATAATTTTGGGTTTGTTGTTGTGCAAGCCATTCAGGATATTTCTGTTCCCAAAGCCATTTATAAGCCTGTTTCCAAGGCTCATTTCCTTTTTGTGGTCTACCTTTTACTGAAGTTATAATACAATTATTTTTTCTAAAAATAGGATAAATATTCAATCTTAATTCATCTCTGATTTTTTGAATTTCATCAATTTCTTTATCTTTATTAAAATCAATTTTATTAGCGAGTTGTTTTTCATCATCAATATCATAATAATTCGGGTCGAATCGAACTATAAATATTTGATGTGTATCTCCAGTAAATTGAAATTCTCTGGAAATCTCTTGCAGAAATTTTTGTTGTAATGTTGTCAGTTCTGGGGATATCATAAATTGCACCTCACTGATTAATTATATATGGACAATTTCAATATTCTCAATTAGCTTCATAACCCGCCTGGGAATGAATTCCCAGTCTAATAGCCGAAGTCCGTTAAAACGGACTATTAATTTTTATTTAGTCGTCTTTAGACGACTTTTGTTATTAGACATGGCTATGCCACGCAAGCTATCAGAATTCATTCTGAGGCAGTTTCGGCGCAGGATTTAGAGAATAACCAACCGCAGAATAATAAGAGTTTGAGAGTTTTTGGCGTAGGTCTTATGATATTTCCAAAATAACATCATCAATCATAATGAGCAAGATTTCTATTAAATTCTAGTAAATTCTATTTTTTGGATCTTTTTTCTCTATTTTTTATTTGATTTTATATAAATAGTCAAGCAAAAAAAACAATAGCGGGAAGTTCTGATGGATATCTCTACTCTTCTTTTAACAGCTTTAATTACTTGGGCAATTGAAAAGTCTTCTGATGCAGTTTTACTTTGGGTGATGAAAAAGATAAAATATAACTCCTCCAACAATGAAGACAAAGATAATAACAACACATAAACACATTATTTCCAGGTGGGTAAAACAAATCGCTAGTGGCTTTCCTTAATTGCCATACTATACAGATGAGGGACGCGGTTTCTGCGTCCTCATGATTATGAGTAATTATTGTATGGGAATTGCAGAAAATAACAGTAGAACAATTAACCTCACCAAATTTCTCGTTGCTTATTCCTCTACTTTGTATGGGAATGAAAGATCAAGGATCTGCCTGATATTAAATGTAGAGGTAGAACCTCTTTCTCTGTGTTCTCTGTGCCTCTGTGGTTCGTTTTTCTTATTCCTATACTCTGTATGGGAATGAAACATCAAGGATCTGCCTAATATTAAATTAGAGGTAGAACCTCTTTGATAGCATTCCCAGTCTGAGACTGGGAACGAGATATATGATCTTATCGTCCCAAAGAAGGTAAGAAACTGACAATTCCTGGAAAGATAATAATTAAAAGCACCACGAGCAATTGCAGCAAAATAAACGGAATTACTCCGCGATAAATATCACCAGTTGTTACTTCTGGAGGTGCGACACCGCGCAGATAAAATAAGGCAAAACCAAAGGGAGGTGTAAGGAAAGAAGTTTGTAAATTTGCTCCCAATATCACACCATACCAAACTAAATCAATTCCTAAAGTTTGGGCGACTGGAACAAACAAAGGAACGATGATAAAGGCAATTTCAAAGAAGTCAATAAAAAAGCCCAAGAGGAAAACTACAGTCATACTCAGGGCTAAAAATCCAACTTGACCACCAGGGAGATTAGAAAGCACATCAAACATGAATTGATCGCCATTTAATCCCCGAAATACTAAACTAAAAGCTGTAGAACCTAACAGGATAAAAATTACCATGCTGGTAATTCTTAAAGTGTTATCACATACCTGACGCAGAGATGCTAAAGTTAGTTGACCGTTAGCAGCAGCAAGGGCGATCGCACCTGCACATCCTACCGCACCGGCTTCTGTGGGTGTCGCCAAGCCAAAAAAGATACTTCCCAAAACCAACAATATCAAAATCAATGGCGGTAACATTACCTGAATTACGCGCTTTCTCAAAGCTTTTCCGCCAATTTCCCGTACTTCGGCAGGTAAAGCTGGCGCTACCTCTGGCTTTAAAAATGCTACAATTAGCACATGAAGGGCAAAAGACCCCGCCATCATCAAGCCAGGAATGACTGAACCAATAAATAAATCACCGACAGATATACCCAACTGATCACCCAAAACCACCAATACCACACTAGGGGGGATAATTTGCCCCAAAGTCCCTGAAGCCGCAATTACACCGGTGGCTAATTCTTTGTTGTAACCATAGCGCAGCATAATCGGTAGAGAAATTAAACCCATTGCTACTACTGTGGCCGCTACCACACCCGTAGTTGCTGCAAGTAACGCACCCACCAGCACCACAGCTAAAGCTAGTCCACCCCGCAAGCGTCCTAACAAAATTCCCATCGTTTCTAACAGCCTTTCCGCAATGCCAGATTTCTCCAACATTGACCCCATGAAAATGAAGTAAGGGATAGCCAACAGCGTATAATTAGCCATGATGCCAAAAATCCGCTGTGGCATGGCTGTGAGGAATACCGGGTCAAAAACACCCAAAGCAATACCGATGATGCCGAATAAAATCGCTACACCACCTAGAGAAAAGGCGACTGGATACCCCAAGGACAGTAAAACTAAAGCCCCCCCAAACATAACCGGACCAAGCCATTCATAATCCAGCGTCATGATTTTCCTCCTGGGGTGCTATTCTGTTTTGGAGTATGGCGACGTTTTTAATCACTTCCGAAATGCCTTGAAAAATTAGCATCACAAAGGCGACAATAATCATGGCTTTAATGGGGTAGCGGGGTAAACCTCCCGGATCTGGTGATGTTTCCCAAATTTGCCAAGAAGCAATAATAGTATCCCAGGAAAAAATAATCACCATAATGCAGAAAGGAATCAGAAAAAATACTGTTCCAAATAAGTCTGCGATCGCTTTCTTTTTCCCAGATAAGTTACTGTAAAAAATATCCACCCGCACGTGTTCGTTATGCTTGAGGGTGTAAGCCGCACCTAAGAGAAAAACTAAGTCAAAAATATACCATTGTGCTTCTATATAGGCGTTAGATGTGAGATTGCTGCCAATAATTCGCCCAATGTATCTACCTAAAACATTCCATACACCAAGGATCACCATCACCAGGACTAACCAACTCGTCCAGCGGCCAATGCGTTCAGTGCAGGTATCAATAAAATTTGAGATTTTTAATAACTTGTCCAATGCTTTTCTTCTCTCCTGAGTTTCTGTAAATGTAGTTTACATTGTCAAGGGATTTAGATCCCCGACTTCTCAAAGAAATCGGGGATCTGTGTGTTAGTCTTTTTTTTATTGCACAAATACGGTATGGTAATTTTGAAGACTTTTAGCATCAGAGTAATTGGTTATGAATATGCAAATAAAACACGTAGTCATTGCATCATCTTTATTAATAACTACCCTAGCTATCCCAAATAGTGCAGTAGCCCAAAATAGGGGTACTCCAGGTAAATTTGATTTTTATGTTTTAACATTATCCTGGTCGCCTGATCATTGCGCGAGAAATGGTAATCGTGATCCTCAGCAGTGCAGTCCAGGAAGAAAATATGGTTTTGTCTTACATGGTCTTTGGCCACAATATCAAAAAGGTTATCCGGCTAATTGTACAACTGAAAAATTACCGCAATTAGTCCAGCAAAAGTTTAGAGGTTTATTTCCCAGTGAGAAACTTTATAATCATGAATGGCAAAAACATGGAACTTGCTCAGGTAAAAAACCTCTCGAATATTTAACATTAAGCAAACAGTTAAAATATTCTCTGGTGATTCCCCCAGCTTATAATCGTCCTGCTAAACCATTTCGCACTACTGTTCAAGACTTGAAAAGTGCTTTTATAGGTTCTAATAAACAATTTACTGCTAATGGGATAGCACCTTATTGTTCTGATTCAGGTAGGTTTTTACAAGAAGTTTTCTTTTGCTATTCTAAAGATGGTAAAGCAGGTATTTGTAGTGCGGAAATTTTAAAACGTTCTCAAAAAAGCTGTGGTCAGGACAATTTTTTAGTGAGAAATGTGAGGTAGTTTATTTTATTTGAGATAAAAAATCACTGAAGCTGTTACGAAATATTACAATAATATCCTATATTAAAATTGCACCCATTTATACCCATAGGCTTTTCTCCCATGAGTCAAATCATCTGGATTGCCAGACACGCCAACCGCCTTGATTTTGTTAACCCTGATTGGTTTCTCACAGCCGAAAAACGCTATGATCCACCATTATCAGATGATGGCATGATCCAGGCGCAACAATTAGGAAAACGACTCAAAGGCGAAAAAATCAAGCATATTTTTGCATCTCCCTTTTTGCGAACAGTGCAAACAGCGAACGCAGTTGCAGAAGCATTAGATTTACCAATTAAACTAGAAACAGGCTTGAGTGAGTGGTTAAATCCAGAATGGATGACAGAAGCACCAGAAAGACTCTCAACCCAAGCTTTAGCGGCATTATTTCCCAGAATAGATATTAGTTACACATCCCGTGTTGCAGCCCAATATCCCGAAACCCATGAAAAAGTCAGACAACGTTCTGCACAAACAGCAAGATGTCTAGCGACAGAGTTCTGGCCATCTGATATTCTTTTGGTAGCACATGGCGCTTCTGTGTTGGGTGCAGCGATGGGTTTAGTCGGGGAAATTGCCAAAACTGAAGTTAAAGCTACTTTATGTTCTTTAGTAAAAGTGGTACGTCAAGAATCAGAATGGTTGCTAGAACTCAAAGGAGATACTTCCCATCTGACCACAATAGAGGAAGTAGTAAGATTTGTGTAAGTCTCTACATTAGGGATTTTTAACTTATTTAAGTTAATGGCAACCTAACTAAGCAAAAGTAACTAGCTAACTAACTAATAAATTTTATGACATTACTACTAGCAGGAGATATAGGCGGGACAAAAACAATTTTGCGACTGGTGGAATCTTCAGATGTAGGATTAAAAACCTTACAGGAGGAAAGTTACCGCAGTGGGGATTTTCCCGATTTAGTGCCAATAGTAGAGAAATTTTTAACCGCAGCCAATACCTCAACACCAGAAAAAGCTTGTTTTGCGATCGCAGGACCTGTGGTCAACAATACTGCTAAACTAACCAACCTAGCCTGGTTTTTAGATACAAAACGTTTAGCCCAACAATTAGGTATTCTGACGATTTCCTTAATCAATGACTTCGCTGCCGTTGGTTATGGCATTTTTGGCTTAACCAAACAAGATTTACTCACATTGCAAGTTGGGAAACATCAACCAGAAGCACCTATGGCGGTGATTGGTGCAGGGACTGGTTTAGGACAAGGGTTTTTAATCAAACAGGGAAACCATTATCAAGTTTTTCCCTCAGAAGGTGGACACGCAGATTTTGCCCCTCGGAATGAGTTAGAGTTTCAATTGCTAAAATACCTGTTGGATAAACATGATATTCAACGTGCTTCTGTAGAAAGAGTAGTTTCCGGTTTGGGTATTACTTCCATTTACCAATTTTTAAGAGATCGTCAAATAGACTCCGAAAATCCAGAGATTGCCCAAATTGTCAGAAATTGGGAACAGGAAGCCGGACAAGCCGAAAAAACCGTTGATCCAGGTGCAGCGATTGGTAGTGTAGCCTTAGTTAAAAGCGATCGCCTTTCTGAACAAACTATACAAATTTTCCTAGAAGCCTACGGTGCAGAAGCCGGTAATCTGGCCTTAAAACTCTTACCCTACGGTGGATTGTACATTGCTGGTGGTATCGCCCCCAAAATTTTGCCTTTGATGCAAAATGGGAGTTTTATGTTAGCTTTCACCCAAAAAGGTAGAATGCGTTCTCTACTCGAAGAAATACCGGTGCATATAATTCTTAATCAACAAGTAGGATTAATTGGTGCTGCTGTATGTGCAGCTAGGTTATAAATAGCAGGAACAATCAAATCTGCATTTGCAAATGCTATAAATATGATTATCAAAGTTTTACTACCTTTTATCGCTGCCACATTTGTATATAGTGGGTTCGTCTCAGCTGAGATGCGTCAATCCAAACCTACCACTTCTCCTAGTAAACCAGCTGTTCCTAAAGTAGTACAGCCAAAGTGGAAGGTATTCACTCCCCCAGATAAAAGTTTTCAGGTTTTAATGCCAGGAAGACCAAAAAAGAAAACTCAAGTTCAAAAAACCTACATGGGAGAAATAAAATTAGAAATATTTGTAGCCCAACCACCGGAACAGGAAGTTGCATATTTAGTAACTTACAATGAGTTTCCATATAGTTATGCTAAGATGACAAACCCACAAAAAATATTGAATCAAGCCCAGGATAATTCTTTAAAAGCTACACAAAGTAATTTGATTAGTGAACGCAATATTCGCAGTTCAAACGGTCATCCTGGTAAAGAAATTCAATATGTAGATTCGGCTGGTAAGGTAACTACAAATAGAATGTATGTTGCTGAAGGGCGATTATATCAAGTCATGGCCATAGTTTCTAAAAAACAGCGTCCGACTTTAGCTAAAACCATCACCGGATATCTGAATTCCTTTCAATTGGTTTTAAGAAAGTGAAAGTCTGGGGCTACACAAGGTTAAGCTTATACCTGAAATCTGCTGTATATTCTATTTTGGAAGACGGTGTTAATCATTAATTTCAGATTATGGCAGGACATAGTAAATGGGCAAATATTAAACGTCAGAAGGCGGTAGTAGATGCTAAAAGAGGCAATATCTTCACTCAACTGTCACGGGCGATAATTGTTGCTGCTAGAAATGGTGTACCAGATCCTGCTGGTAATTTTCAACTGCGGACGGCGATTGATAAGGCGAAGGCGGCGGGGATTCCTAATGATAATATTGAAAGAGCGATTGCCTGCGGCACGCGAGGCGCGAACGCTAAAGGTGCAGGTACTTTTGGCGGTGATAACTCCAGTTTAGAAGAAATTCGCTATGAAGGTTATGGCGCTGGTGGTGTAGCAATTTTAATTGAAGCCCTCACAGATAACCGCAATCGTACAGCCGCAGATTTGCGTGTAGCTTTTAGTAAAAATGGCGGTAATTTAGGGGAAACAGGTTGCGTTAGTTGGATGTTTACTCAAAAAGGCATTTGTGTAGTTGAGGGTGTGGTTGATGAAGAACAGCTTTTAGAAGCGTCTTTAGAAGGTAATGCTGAGTCCTATGAAATGACGGAAGATCAAACCGCTGAAGTATTTACTGAGGTAGCAAATTTAGAAACTCTCAGTCAAACACTCAAAGCAAAAGGTTTTCAAGTCACAGATATTGAATTGCGTTGGATTCCTGGTAACCAGGTGGAAGTTACAGATTCTGAACAGGCGCGATCGCTCTTCAAATTGATTGATACTCTAGAAGGATTAGATGATGTCCAAAATGTGACAGCCAATTTTGACATGGCTGATAATCTCATGGCTACTATGGTTTAGTAGCTAATGATTAACGTAAGTTGCTAGTTAAGAAACTCTTAACGGGAAACATATAAAATCCGAGTTAATTACAAATTACGTATCCCTAGCTGACTGGAGGCCCTATTACGAATTACAAATTACGAATTACGAATTACGAATTACGAATTATTTTAACTTGCTGTCTTCGGGGAGTTGCGTAAAAATAATAAGTAAAACGCTGTAATCTCTCTTAACAATGTCCCTGACTCAGCTTACTCAAACCCTTCCTCCTCCCCAAACACCCACACACCAACAGCAATATGATTATGATTTGGTAATTGTTGGTGGTGGAATTGTTGGCTTAACCCTGGCTGCTGCTTTAAAAGACTCTGGCTTAAGTGTGCTACTAATTGAAGCTAAGGTGACATCAGCCGCAGTCGCTAAAGGCCAAGCTTACGCCGTACATATGCTTTCAGCCCGGATTTTCCAAGGAATTGGTATTTGGGACAAAATCCTCCCCAATGTCGCTAAATATAACAAAGTGCGGCTATCTGATGCTGACTATGCCGATGTGGTGAAATTCCAAACTTCTGATTTAGGGACTTCAGAATTAGGTTATGTAGCTGAACATTATACACTGTTACAACCTTTACAGGAATTTGTACAGAATTGTCCGAATGTAACTTATCTCTGTCCAGCGGAAGTGATAAATACGCAAAATGACAAAGATATAGTTACAGTTAATATTAAAGTTGATGGTGAAAATCGGACAATTCGTAGTAAGTTGCTAGTGGCAGCAGATGGTTCAAAGTCGCCAATTCGTCAAGCTGCGGGAATTAAAACTAAAGGCTGGAAATATTGGCAATCATGTATTGTGGCTTTTGTCAAGCCAGAAAAATGCCATAATCATACAGCTTATGAGAAGTTTTGGGCTAGTGGTCCCTTTGCAATTTTACCCTTACCCGGGAACCGTTGCCGTATTGTGTGGACGGCACCTCATGAAGAAGCCAAAGCTTTATGTGCTTTAAATGATCAAGAATTTTTGGCTGAACTCACCAAACGCTATGGTGAGCAGATGGGTAAATTGGAATTATTGGGCGATCGCTTTATTTTTCAGGTACAGTTGATGCAGAGCGATCGCTATGTCCTCCCCCGTCTGGCTTTAGTTGGAGATGCAGCACACAACTGTCATCCTGTCGGTGGACAAGGTTTAAATTTAGGTATTCGTGACGCAGCAGCTTTAGCAGAAGTTATCCAAACAGCGCACCAAGTCGGTGAAGATATTGGTAATATCCAAATTCTCAAAAAATATGAGCGCTGGAGAAAAAAAGAAAACCTCACAATTTTAGGTTTTACAGATTTATTAGATCGAGTATTTTCTAATAACTTCCTACCAGTGGTAATCATTCGGCGTTTGGGTTTATGGTTGATGCAGCGAGTACCAATGTTAAAAGTATTTGCACTCAAATTGATGATTGGGTTAAAGGGGAAAACTCCAGAATTAGCAAAACGATAACTAAACTGGTAAAGTATGATTTCATTTCCATACCAAAACCTAAACAATAATAGGACTTACGCAAGTGTCACACTAAAAATCTGTTGTAGGGTGCTTTACTACTGCATAAATCCAGCAAATAAACAGATTGTTGATATCTGACGCACCCTACCAATGTGCCAGTTGCGTAAGTCCTGAATAAGCTTTTGATTTTTTCCCCAAATTCTGAATTTGCGACTCAAAAGTGATAACATTTCCCGCTAGTAGTGTTAAAGTTGCAAGAAATTGATCAAAACTTTCTCCTGAAGACGCTACATCCACAGCGGGTATCCATGCTGAAGAAACTACAAAACAAGCAAATTTATCTGATTGCTGGCGCAGGACTATGTGCCTTTTTAGTCGGCGGTATGGTGTCAGCCCCACAAGCTGGGAAAACCCTGAGTAAATGGTTAAACGTAAGTCAGAGTAAACCTGAGCAATTATCTGAGACGAATAAATCAAAGTCTGTTGTCTTTAGTTTAATATCTCAATCTTTACCAGAACGCGCCGCCAAACTAAGTGAAATTGCTCAAAGCAGCGAATCGCCAGATCAAAAAAGAGCTAGTTATCTCTTGGCCAGCGATTACCTGGAAACCAACCAAGGAGAAAAAGCACTAGCTTTACTACAAGGACTAGAAAAAGATTATCCGGTTTTAGCACCATACATTCTGCTCAAACAGGCTCAGGCAGAGGATATGCTGGGTGAAAAGGGTAAAGCTTCAGATTTGCGGCAAAAAGTCCTAAAAGATTATCCCCAAGAAGCAGCCGCAGTTAAGGCGATATACTTGATTGGGCAACCAAAACTACATGATCAAGCGATCGCACAATTTCCTTCTCATCCCCTCACCTGGGAAATTATCCGCAAACGCTTAAAAGATAATCCCAATCAACCCAAATTACAACTAATTTTAGCTAAATACGCTGCCAATGAACCGGGCATTGTCGGTATATTAGATCAATTAGTGAAACAGCCTCAACTCACACCCGCAAATTGGGAACTCATTGGTTCAGTTTATTGGGACAATAATCAATTTACCAAAGCGGCTAATGCTTATACTAAAGCACCCAAAACAGCCCGCAGTCTCTACCGCACCGCTAGAGGGTTACAGTTAAACAAAGAGCGAGACAAAGCAGTTCCTCTCTATAAACAACAGGTGCAACAATTCCCCACCGCTGAAGAAACAGGAACAGCCCTGTTGAGATTAGCAGAAATTGCCCCAGGAAAAGCCGCAATCCCTTATCTTGACCAAATAATTAATAAATTTCCTCAACAAGCACCGAAAGCACTCGTACAAAAAGCTAAATTACTGGAAACTCTCAACGATAACCAGTCAGCTAATACGACTTGGAAATTACTTTTAGGTAAGTATAGCAGTTCTAATGAAGCGGCAGAATATCGCTGGAAAACAGCCCTAAATAAAGCCAAAGCCCAAGATTATGTAGGTGCATGGCAATGGGCGCAACCAATAGCTGCTAATAATCCTAACAGCATTTTAGCTCCTAGAGCCAGTTTTTGGGTAGGTAAATGGGCAACTACACTAGGAAAACAGCAGGAAGCTCGTACTGCTTATGAGTATGTACTTAGCCAATTTCCCCAATCTTATTACGCATGGCGCTCTGCAAGCATTTTGGGGTTAGATGTAGGTAATTTTAATAACCTGCGACTGATGAACCCGGAAGTTGTCCCACATCAGCGTCCTGTACCAACAGCGGGTTCTGACACTTTTAAGGAATTATACTTATTAGGTCAAGATCGTGATGCTTGGTTTCAGTGGAAGACAGAATTTCAGAACAAAGATAAGCCTACTGTAGCCGAAGACTTTACCGAAGGGTTGATGCTGTTGGCCAAGGGCGAAAATCTCATCGGGATTGATAAGATTTCTAAATTGGAAGATCGGGAAATACCCGCAGAAAAAGCCGAATATGCAGCTTTAAGTCAACAAATCATTTATTGGCAAGCTCGTTATCCTTTTCCCTATCTCCAAGAAATTGAAAAATGGTCAACTACACGTAAACTGAATCCTCTGCTAGTTACAGCCCTGATGCGTCAGGAGTCGCGGTTTCAGCCAAAAATTAAATCTATAGTCGGTGCAACGGGTTTAATGCAGGTAATGCCCAGTACAGCAGCATGGATAGCCCCGCAAATTAATGTTGATATGAAAACCATTAATTTGGAAAACCCGAACGATAACATTATGCTGGGTACTTGGTATTTAGATCACACTCATCAGCAATATGGAAATAATTCCATGTTAGCGATCGCTAGTTATAATGCTGGTCCAGGTAACGTTGCCAAATGGTTGCGAACTATATCCAAAGAAGATCCAGATGAGTTTGTAGAAGAAATTCCTTTTGATGAAACCAGAAATTACGTTAGGCAAGTTTTTGGTAATTACTGGAATTATCTCCGACTATATAACCCAGAAATTTCGGCTGTGGTTGCTAAATACTCAGCCACACACCCCAAATTACCAACTCAGTAAACAATTACAACAGTTTTCACATCAATAGTGCAATACCTTCGGTGAGCGTAGCGATCGCAAAATCAAAGCTAATATGACTTACGCACACCTCATAGAAAAACGGCGTTGCTGAATAAGGGGATGATTGAGGCTGACGCGGGGAAGAGGACGCGGGGAGGGGGTGACGCGGTGACGCGGTGATTATATATTGATGCCGATTCTCAAATCATCCCGCAATTATGCAACACCGGAAAAACGAACCACAGAGGCACAGAGTTCACAGAGAAAAGAGGCTTTGAGATATATTTTGCGTAATTCCTGGCTAAAAATCAATCTCCCCGTCCCCTTCTTCTCCCCGCGTCCCCTTCTTCCCCTCCTCTTCCTCTTCCTCTTCTCCCCGTCCCCGCGTCCCCGCGTCTCCCCCTCCCCGCGTCCTCTTCCTCTTCCCCTCAAAGTCGCTCTCACAGATAAAATAGTTAAGGAATGTTGCCTATTAATTAACTCATGACACCTTTACCAGATGTAGATACTATCAATTCTCCCAATATAGATACAGAAGGATACGGAAATTCAGAAGTTAATCCCCAGGATGAGTTATCAGATGATGTCGAAATGTCATTTTTCGACCATCTTGAAGAATTACGGCAACGGATTTTCTATTCTTTAATCGCTGTAGTAGTGGGTGTTATTGGCTGTTTTATCGTCGTTAAACCTCTTGTACAGCTACTAGAAGTCCCAGCGCATGGGATCAAGTTTCTGCAACTAGCACCAGGAGAATATTTCTTTGTCTCCATTAAAGTTGCGGGTTACAGTGGTTTGGTGCTTGCTAGTCCCTTCATTCTTTACCAAATTATCCAATTCGTACTTCCCGGACTAACACGTCGAGAACGTCGTTTGTTAGCACCTGTGGTTTTGGGTTCTAGTGTGCTATTTGTCGGCGGGTTAGTATTTGCTTACTTGCTACTTATTCCCGCAGCTTTACAATTTTTTATCAGCTACGGTGCAGATGTTGTCGAACAACTATGGTCAATTGAAAAATATTTTGAATTTGTGCTGTTATTGTTATTCAGCACTGGGTTAGCATTTCAAATTCCCATTATTCAATTGTTGTTAGGTAATTTAGGGATTGTCTCTTCCGCAAAAATGCTGGCTGGGTGGCGTTTTGTGATTATGGGAGCAGTAATTTTGGGTGCTGTACTGACACCTTCTACAGATCCCCTCACTCAAAGTCTTTTAGCAGGGGCGGTTTTAGGACTTTATTTTGGTGGAGTTGGTTTAGTTAAACTGACGGGAAAATAAACAATTCAAATGGCTTGATACTTGATTTTTATTTCATAATATCCATTCGGAAGTGCGATCGCCCAAATCTAAGGGAATACTAACCGCTTTACCCAATCGAGGACGTTCTTTAGTTTGGGCAATAAAAGTTTGTACTTGTATTGTTCCTCCCAAAGCATGGAGATAATTAGCAATACCGTCAATATGCTCTTGGTACTCAGGCTCGCTTAAAGGGAATGAGGCTTGTTCAACATATTTCCACATGACTTGTAGAAATACCTTCCCCTGTGTCCGACGAAACTGGACATCATAGGAGTATCCCCACTTATCAATCAACAGTTGACGTAATTCCTTTCCTGTCATATCAATTCAAAATTTGGGATTTGGGATTTGGGATTTGCAATACTCATGCTGTGGCTGTTGAATCTCTGGGAAACATCACAGCTTATTCCCCTATGGGATTCAGAGGTTTTCTAAATTAGATTTTACATTTAGTTATGATGTTAAGTTCCGTAACTCCAGTATGATAAGGATATAAAGAAATGTAATGCTAACAGAAAAGATGCTAGACAGGTCTTGCAACAAAGAAGTGTGGCATCCCTGGGGGCGTTAGCATTTCAACTCAGGCAAGAATTGCTTAAGTAGTAGTAAACTTGTCAAACTGTTAAAAAAATTACACAATTGCGCGTAGATTATGGCTCAATTTTCTGAATCAGCAGACGTTCCTGATATGGGTCGTCGTCAATTCATGAACCTGCTCACTTTTGGAACTGTGACAGGGGTGGCTCTGGGAGCATTATATCCCGTAGTCAACTACTTTATTCCCCCTGCCAGTGGTGGCGCTGGTGGTGGTACAACAGCAAAAGATGAATTGGGTAACAGCGTTAAAGTTAGTCAATTTCTTTCTAGCCATAATGTAGGCGATCGCACTCTAGTTCAAGGACTCAAAGGCGACCCCACTTATATTGTCGTAGAAAGCAAAGAAGCGATCGCGGATTATGGTATCAACGCCATCTGTACTCACCTGGGTTGTGTCGTTCCCTGGAACGTAGCTGAGAACAAGTTTAAATGCCCTTGTCATGGTTCCCAGTACGACGCAACTGGTAAAGTTGTTCGGGGGCCTGCACCTCTATCTTTGGCTTTGGCTCACACCACAGTTAATGACGACCAAATCGTTTTGACCCCTTGGACAGAAACCGACTTCCGCACCAAAGAAGCTCCTTGGTGGTCTTAAACAGTACCGAGTACCGAGTACCGAGTGCTGAGTATTGAGTATTGAGTGCTGAGTATTGAGTATTGAGTATTGAGTGTTGAGTGTTGAGTATTGAGTATTGAGTGTTGAGTATTGAGTATTGAGTGTTGAGTGTTGAGTTATTAGTCTGAAAGTCAACAGTCCAGAATTTTTAATCAACTCTTGACCAATCACCAATCACCAATCACCAATCACCAATCACCAATCACCAATCACCAATGACCGATGGATGACCAACGACCACTGACAAATGACTTTATAGAGATGAGAAACGCCTGTACACCTGCAAGGTTAACTTGCATTGCTAAAGCAATGGTAAACTCATTGCTGATAGCGATCGCCACCCTAACCTTTTTCTTCACCAGCGATCTAGCCCTACCCCAAACCGCTGCTGCTTATCCCTTCTGGGCGCAAGCCGCCTATCCTGAAACTCCCCGTGAACCTACAGGGCGGATCGTTTGCGCTAACTGTCACCTAGCCGCAAAAAATACAGAAATAGAAGTACCCCAATCGGTATTACCTGACACCGTATTTAAAGCGATCGTCAAAATTCCCTACGATACCAGCGTCCAGCAAGTAGGTGCTGATGGTTCTAAAGTCGGCTTAAATGTCGGTGCTGTATTAATGTTGCCTCAAGGCTTCAAAATTGCACCTGAAGACCGTATTTCTGAAGAACTAAAGGAAGAAGTAGGCGATGTTTACTTCCAACCCTACGGTGAAGAAAAAGACAATATTGTCATCGTTGGACCATTACCCGGCGAACAATATCAAGAAATTGTCTTCCCTGTTCTTTCTCCTAACCCCGCAACTGACAAGAGTATCAACTTCGGTAAATATTCCGTTCATGTCGGTGGAAACCGGGGACGCGGACAAATTTACCCCACTGGTGAAAAGAGCAATAATAACGTTTACAACGCTTCCACTGCTGGCACAATTAGCAAGATTGCCAAAGAAGAAGATGAAGACGGTAACGTTAAGTATGTAATCAGCATCAAACCTGAATCTGGTGAAGTTGTTAACGATCTAGTTCCCGCAGGTCCAGACCTGATTGTTTCTGAAGGACAAACAGTTGCATCTGGTGATGCTTTGACCAGCAACCCCAATGTGGGTGGTTTCGGTCAAAAAGATGCAGAAATAGTGCTACAAGACAGTTCTAGAGTCACCTGGTTAGTAGCTTTCATCTGTTTGGTGATGTTAGCACAAGTAATGTTGGTACTGAAGAAGAAGCAGGTAGAAAAAGTCCAAGCTGCTGAGATGAATTTCTAAACTTCTTTGCTAAATAATTGATTCTCAGACAGGAATTATACCTGTCTTTTTTTGTCTTTTTTTGTGGATAGGAGGGAACAGTGTGGAATCCCCCACCAATATCATCGGTTAGCACACCTTATGAACAGTTTGCAAATTTTGTTTATATTTGTTATATTTATTTACATAGAGAAACACAAGTTAAAACACGAGGTTTAAAGATGACTATCTTAATTGCATTATTTGTTGTCGGTTGGGTAGCTGTTTCAGTTGTTGGTTCTTTGGCCTACTTCATGGGTGAACAAAGTAAGCCTATCCATGAACGTAACTGGCGTTCTGAATCTTTTGAACAATTGGCAAAATCTATTACAGGTATGGAAATAGATTACAGCGATCGCACTCCAGCTTATGTGATGGATGCTTACACCAGCCGCACTTTACCTCAATAGCAGTAAAGGCCAGTTGATCAAATGTCCATAAAAATCACCCTCAGTTTCGTAACTGGGGGTTTTGTTGTGATTAGTTTTTTAAATCTGATTTTTACTAAAAAAGTGATTTGTCAAGTTTTTTCGCAATAAGCTACTTTATTCTCAATATTTTTGAGAATGATGTCAATAATTTGACGAGTTTTGGTTTTTTCAGCCATTGATATTGACACCTAGATTTTTTCGGCTATATTAAGAATATAATTTGCTTAATCTATTTGCTATTTGCTCCACTTATATTTCGTGAAGGTAAATTAACAAGATTAGTGCTGAAGTATGTATGGACATGGCAACCACCTTTCAGCTAACCCTAATTAAATACTGCCAAACCTTTTGAAAGACAGGAGTGCCATCTGATTGCCTTGGCGTTGTTCCATCTGTAGCAACACTACCATGGTACTTACCTTGGCGAGAAGGAATCAAAGCAGTTATCAACCGATGAGAATAATTGTAGGGTGGTTGTTGTCCATCTACATTTACAGCAGATCCATAATTCGCCATACCCAATAACTCCCACGCCTTTTGAATTCTCGCATACCCTGGATCTTTGATGTGGGCAAAGCCGTAATATCGTTCTGGTGGTGTTTGTCCAGGAGCCGCCAGCCAAGAAGCTATTTGTCCTGAAACCACACTTGAAACCACACTGTAGTCAGCGGGAGCAGCCAGCATAATTACTCTGGCAACTCGATGTTGCTTACCTAGCATGGCTGCATGCCCTCCTCCTTGAGAATGGCCTGACACGACAACCAGATCCCATTTGATCATATCCTTATTGAAATACTGACTCCACCCTTGCTGGGGATACTGCTGATTTAAATATTGCAACAGCTTTAGCATTCGATTTTCAATCGAGTTAGCAGGACTGATATTTACTAAAGGCGAGTAATCTTTTCCCTCAATAATTTCCTGGCGCACTTTAGCATAACAGTCTGGAGCAGAGTTTTTACGGCACAATCTATCTACTGTCCAAGAGTTAGGATAATTGAGGTTAATAGCGTGATAGCCCTGTTTTGCTGCAAATTGGGTAATCAACTTCTGCCTGCTTGGGTTACCAAATGAGCCTGGAAAAAAAACAAACAATTTGTTGCGTAAGTTGGCTGATTGATCAATAACCACATAGTGTGGGTCTAGCCAATCATTAATAGCAGGATCGGTTGATAGTGGTGCTACCTCAAATCCAGTGGAAACCTTTTGAATTTCGGAAGCTTGCTGATTCTGTTGCTCTTGACTGTTGCGTTTACGGTTTTGCTGATCACGCTGCAACAAAATGGCTTGAGAATCTGGTTGAATAGCATTACTATTTCCAGCGTCACGTAAATCAACGCAAGCAATACCGAATGTAATAACACTGAGCATTAAAAGCCCAAAGACTGTACTTTGAATTCGCTGCATTACATTCGCCCCTCAATTATTAATAAATGAATCTTAAGTAATCGGACAAAAATACTTACACATTAGATTTCAGGCTCAATAAAGGTTGTAGGTTAAATTTTGTGTAATTAATTTTGTCTTACTACTTAATTACAGCACTTTGCACGACTGACTGGTACAGTAGCAGCTGATCAGGATTCACAAAATTGAAGATGTTTTTGATGATCTTGATTCATCCTCAAATCCTGTAAATCCTAATTCTCACAGAGACTACACTGGTCGGTAAGAGCGATAATTGATGTTGGGGAAAATATTATCCATTAACTCGACTTTTTCCAACCAACCGCTATCAACTTTACCTACTTTCACATCTTCATATAGTTTATTAAACCGCATTAAGTGCGATCGCGTTCTTCTCACCGCATAAGGAACCATTGTTCCCGTCCGCATAATAAACGCCCAGTCAGAAGATTGTGCTAATAATAACTCTCTTGCCGCTTGGTTTAACGCCTTCCATTGTAACTCATCCTCTGGTTCTAGCTGGGAAATTTCAATCATCCGCTCCGCAGCTTTATGTAAATGTGGGTAAACCCACGCGTTTGTTTCATTTAACCAATACTCGTGAAAACCCTTGTAACCCCAACTAGACTGAGCCGGACGACAGACTTGTTGTGTAGGGTTATCCCGCAAATAATCAGCCAAATGAGTCATGTCATAAGTTCCTTGGTCATACCATGATTTGCGGAACAGGTAATCAATAAACCAAGGACCTTCATACCACCAGTGACCAAATAATTCCGCATCATAGGGAGAGACAATAATTGGTGGCCGACCCATGATCCCGTGTAAATGCTCCGATTGTCTTTCACGATTATACATGAAGTTAGCAGCGTGATCTGCTGCTTTTTCCCTTGCCCAGTAAGGATCATAAAGTGCCTTATCAGAAAGACCTAAACCGCGTCCGGTAATTTTATGATACTTAATCCCCGTATTTTTCCGCTGACCATTGGGCATAATGTAAGGCTTAATATATTCATATTCAGCTTCCCAGCCCAAATCTTTATAAAATTCCCGATATTCAGCCGCACCAGGATAACCCACCTCAGAAGACCAAACTTGTTGAGACGATTCATGGTCTCGACCAAAAGCCGCTACACCAGGTTCTGTAAAAATTGGCGCATAAGTGCCAAAACGGGGACGGGGACGAGCGTATAAGATACCATGTCCATCAGTCAGAAAATAGCGTAAACCAGCATCCGCCAGCATTCGCTCTAACCCTTCATAATAAGCACACTCGGGCAACCAAATACCTCTAGGTGCTTGGCCAAAAGTTTCTTCGTAGTGTTCACAAGCTACTTTAATTTGCGACCACACAGCCTGGGGATACATTTTCATCAGCGGTAAATACCCGTGAGTAGCACCGCAAGTAATAATTTCCAGATTATTAGTATCTTGGAAACCTTTAAAAGCCGTTACTAAGTCACCATTGTATTTTTCCCAAACTTCACGGGCTTCATTGAACTCAGTGGCGTAATGTTCAGCTAAATAAAGCATATGCCCATTTTGGACATTTCGCTCGGCTTCCAGTTCTATCAGTTCTTCTAGTTGGGATAGATGTGCATCGTAGCGTTCTTGCAACAGAGGATCACGAAGCATAGACACCAGCGGAGGTGTCATACTCATGGTGATTTTAAAGTCGATGCCGTCTCGCTTTAAGCCTTCAAATACTTTCAATAAAGGGATATATGTTTCTGTAATGGCTTCATACAGCCATTCTTCCTCCAGCACATAGTCACTTTCTGGGTGACGAACGAAGGGTAAATGTGCATGAAGTACAAGTGCGACGTAGCCTATAGCCATAATAGTTCTGGGTTGGTTTGTAAATTGAAGGTCGAGAGTTGGGCAGAAATTAAGAATATTTTAAGATGATATCGGTATCGTGAAGGAAGTTTTATCAGTCAGGCTTCACAAGTGTTGTCAAAATAAAAAATCTAGTAGCAGATAGTTATCATGAATGCATCCAAAGTAATTATACTTACTTCTATTATTTTTAAACTCATTTTGAATACCACAATATGTTTTCTTTGACAAGTATTTAGATCACTGAATATAACAGCATTCCTTTAGGTTAAAAGATTTTCGATTAATTTAATAAATACATAAAGTTTATATAAACTATAAGCAACAACAGAGTGTTACTCTTTGTTAAGAACATTAACTAAATCTAAAAATTTACTCATAAACCACCACACAAAATTAGAGAACTTAATGTTTTGTTACATTAATAGTGACGGTAATAGTAAATATGCTATCCAGCCGACTGGTTGGCAAAGATGATCCTGTTAACTTTCAAACATCGGTTCATCTAAGTAATTTTGTTGAATCTTTTGCAAAAAAAAGACCTGTTCAAATCAATTTTTGCCAAGAACAGAACTTTTTTTATTCCATTGTCAGAAATACAAATAATCAGAATAAGGCCAGTTGAAATGACTCCACAAAGCATACTACCAACCCCAGAAATCACAGATAAACTATTAGTAGATTCAGAAAAAGTTGTTAGTCAAACAGAAACAGACACCATTAAACTGACCCATGGGGAAAAATATCTCACATCACAGTGGTACAAAGGTTCAGGGGAAATAGCACACAAAAAAGATGGTCGTTCTTTTGAGGTTGAAGCAACTTTTACTCTCAAGTCAGAAGTAAAAGTAGTAGAAGGAGTTTTTCAGCCAGGAAATGAGATTTTAGCTAACATATATAATAGTCGTGGTCGTTGTGTAGCAGTGATTGACCAGACAGTAAATGAATTGTATGGTGATCAAGTTCGTGAATATTTTAATGCTCATGAAATACCATTAGAAATGATGGCTTTTCGGGCTTGGGAAACAGATAAAACCCCAGAAACAGTCCATCGTATTTTAGGGTTTTTAGGAAAAGATGGTTGTGATGTTTCTCGCAATGAACCTGTATTAATTATTGGTGGTGGTGTTCTTAGCGATGTTGCTGGTTTAGCTTGTTCCTTGCAACACCGTCGCACCCCTTACATTATGGTGGGAACAACAGTAGTTGCAGCTATTGACGCAGGTCCATCACCTCGTACCTGCACCAACGGGAAACAATTCAAAAATAGTATTGGTGCTTATCATCCACCTGTATTAACTTTAGTTGATCGGAGCTTTTTCCGTACTTTAGCTACTGGACATATTCGTAACGGAATGGCAGAAATTATTAAAATGGCCATTACCGATGACATTGTTTTATTTGAGTTGTTGGAAAAATACGGACCTCGGTTAGTAGAAACTCACTTTGCAACTTTGGATGCAGATGAAGAGTTAGCAGAAATTGCGGATGAGATTATTTATCGCGCATTGTTTTCTTATATGAAACATGAGGGAACGAATATGTTTGAAACATATCAAGACCGTCCCCATGCTTATGGACATACCTGGAGTCCAAGGTTTGAACCTGCGGTGAAAATGATGCACGGCCACGCAGTGACCACAGGGATGGCCTTTGGTGCAACTTTAGCAGTAGAAATGAATTGGTTAAAATCAGAAGATCGCGATCGCATTATCGCATTATGTCAGTCTTTGGGTTTAACAGTTTTTCATCCCATTCTGGAAGATATGGATGTGATGATAGAAGGTCAAAAAAATATGCGTCGTAAGCGGGGAGATGGTGGACTATGGGCCCCCGTTCCTAGAGATGGTATTGGTAATTGTGACTATATTCAAGAAGTTCCACCCGAATTACTTCAAGCTGCTGTAGAAGCACATAAAACCGTATGTAACACATTACCAAATCACGGTGCAGGAATTGAAATGTATCTTAGTGATTTAGGTTTGCAATAGGAGTTTTAGATAATAACAATGACTGAAACATTAGTGAAAACAATTACTCCTAGACCAGTTACTCCCTTGGGTATTTTAGTTGAGGAATTAGAAACAACTCTGAAAATAGCCAAGCAAGAAAATATCTCTTCTCAACTTGCAGCTTCTCTCCAAAAAGTCTATGAATTAGCAGCGGGAATTGATCCTTATTTGGATGAACACACAACAAATGAATCTCCAGAATTAGCAGCTTTAGCACAAAAAACTGCTGCTGAAGATTGGAGTCAGAGATTTTCTGATGGGGAAACAGTCCGTCAGTTAGAACAAGAAATGCTTTCTGGACACATTGAAGGACAAACTTTAAAAATGTTTGTGTCCATGACCAAAGCTAAACGCATTCTAGAAATAGGAATGTTTACTGGATATTCTGCTTTAGCAATGGCAGAAGCATTACCCGCAGATGGTAATATTATCGCTTGTGAAGTAGATGATTATGTTGCGGAGTTTGCCAAAAAATGTTTTCAAATTTCTCCCCACGGTAGTAAAATCACCGTTAAAATTGCTCCTGCTTTAGAAACACTCAAAGAATTAGCAGCAGCAGGAGAAACTTTTGATTTAGTCTTTATTGACGCTGACAAAAAAGAGTATGTTGATTATTTCAATATACTTTTAGAAAGCAGTCTTTTAGCAGAAGAGGGATTTATTTGTGTTGACAATACCCTCTTGCAAGGACAACCTTATTTATCTCCAGAAAAAAGAACAGCTAACGGAGAAGCAATAGCTAATTTCAATCGCTTTGTTGCGGAAGATGCACGAGTTGAACAAGTTATTTTACCCTTACGAGATGGTCTAACAATCATCAAACGTAAATAACAAAAAAATTGTAGGTTGGGTTAAGCGACAGCGCAACCCAACACCCTACAAACATTACACAATGTTGGTTTTTATTCAGTCTTACTACACAATTATGAATTCGATTATTTTCCTAACAGTTCAGCTAATAAAATTGTCGGTTGGGTTAAACGATATCGCAATCTAAATAAAGTTTCAACAAACATTACACAACACAATGTTGGGTTTCCTTACGTCAACCCAACCTACATAATTCTAATTTCCATAAACTTATGAATTTGATTATTTCTCTATTTAAAACTCTGGGAACACTGCTTTTACTTTTCTTGGTCTTTCCCATTAATTTGATTATTGTCCTCATTTCCTTAATTATTAATTTCATTACCCTTCCCTTCCAGAAACAAGTAACTTGTGAAAATCCCAAAAACATCCTCTTAACAGGAGGAAAAATGACCAAATCTTTACAACTAGCGCGTTCTTTTCATCGTGCTGGACATAAAGTATTTATGGTAGAAAGTCATAAATATTGGTTGTCAGGACATCAATTTTCTAATGCAGTGACAAAATTCTTCACAGTACCTGCACCAGAAAAAGATCCAGAAGGCTATTTTCAAGGATTATTAAATATAGTCAAACAAGAAAGTATAGATGTATTTATTCCCGTTTCTAGTCCCGTAGCAAGTTATTATGATTCCTTAGCAAAACCAATCTTATCTCCGCATTGTGAAGTATTTCACTTTGATGCTGAGATAACCAAAATATTAGATGATAAATTTAGTTTGTGTGAACAAGCAAGGGTTTTAGGTTTAACAGCACCAAAGGCATTTTTTATTAATTCCCCAGAAGAAATTATCAACTTTGATTTTTCACAGGAACAAAATCCCTATATACTAAAAAGCATTAAATATGATTCTGTAACTAGGTTAGATATGACAAAATTACCATTTACAGGAATGGAAGATTATGTCAAAAACTTACCAATTAGTGAAGAAAGACCTTGGATAATGCAGGAATTTATTACCGGACAGGAATATTGTACCCACAGCACGGTTAGAAATGGAGAAATTCGTTTACATTGCTGTTCTCAATCTTCTCCTTTTCAAATTAATTATGAACAGGTTGATAACCCAGAAATATTTAAATGGGTGCAGCATTTTGTGAAATCATTAAATTTAACTGGACAAATTTCTTTTGACTTTATGCAAACCGCAGATGGTAAAGTTTACCCGATAGAATGTAACCCTCGCACTCACACCGCAATTACTATGTTTTACAATCATCCGGGGTTAGCAGATGCTTATTTAAAAGATAGTGAAAATCAAACCCATATAGAACCTTTACCAACAAGTAAACCAACTTATTGGTTATATCATGAACTATGGAGATTGACAGGAATTAGGTCTTTTAATGATTTAATAAATTGGGTGAATAAAGTTATTAAAGGTAAAGATGCAATGTTAGAAAAAGATGATCCTTTACCATTTTTGATGGTTCATCATTGGCAAATTACCTTATTGTTACTGCAAAATCTTGGAAAATTAAAAGGTTGGGTAAAAATAGATTTCAATATTGGTAAATTGGTGGAAATTGGTGGTGACTAAATAACTCGTAATTTCAAAATTTCTGAAATTTGGAACTTCTAAAAAACCATGTCAAAACTTGATATTCTTTATTTAACTGGTTCTGCTGAAAGTGATTTTTACTGTAATTTATCACGTCTTTATGCTCAAGATTCTTTAACAGCAATAGAAAAATCAAACTATAATATTCACATTGCATATATCACACCCGATCATCAGTGGAGATTTCCCACTTCCCTCAGTCCTGAAAATATTGCAGCTAGTAAACCTATGTCCTTACCTGATGCTATGGGATTGGTGATAACAAAAAACATTGATGTGGTGTTACCACAAATGTTTTGTATTCCAGGGATGACCCATTTCCGCGCTTTATTCGATTTGCTGAATATTCCCTATATAGGTAATACCCCAGAAGTGATGGCTATAACAGCGAATAAAGCGAAAGCTAAAGCCATTGTAGCCTCAGCAGGGGTAAAAGTTCCTTACGGTGAGGTTTTACGTCTTGGAGACATTCCCACTATTAAACCTCCAGCAGTTGTTAAACCTGTAAGTTCAGATAATTCTTTAGGAGTGACATTAGTAAAAGACATCAAAGAATATGATGCAGCTTTAAAAAATGCGTTTGAATATGCAGAAGAAGTGATAGTAGAAGAATATATAGAACTTGGTCGAGAAGTTAGATGTGGAATAATTGTTAAAAATGGGGAGTTGGTCAGTTTACCCCTAGAAGAATATTTAGTAGACTCAAAAACTAAACCCGTGCGGGATTATGCTGATAAACTAAAATTAGGAAATGATGGCAACTTATTTTTAACAGCCAAAGATAATATTAAAGCATGGATTGTAGATACTAATGATCCTATTACCCAAAAAGTGCAGGAAGTAGCTAAAAAATGTCATCAAGCTTTAGGATGTCGTCATTATAGTTTATTTGATTTTCGCATTGATCCAAATGGAGAACCTTATTTTTTAGAAGCTGGTTTATATTGTTCTTTTGCACCTAAAAGTGTAATTTCATCTATGTCCAAAGCAGCGGGAATTTCTCTCAATGAGTTGTTAGAAATTGCTATTAATGCAACTTTGTCCAATAAAAAAGCTTTTAGGACTTACGCACTGTACGAATCTGCCATGATGTGAATGAACGAAATTGCGTCGTTTTCGCCTTTGGGAATCACTTATTGAGTAAGGTGCGTCAGATAGAGAGAATCTGTTTTTTGTGAAAATATCGTGTCTGACGCACCCTACAAGAAATATAATTCATATTACATATTTGAGGAATCTTGTCAATGCGTAAGTCCTAGCTTTGTAAAATTGATTTTGAATTTGTCAATCTTCACTTTCTCGATATAACTCCTGTAAATCCTGTAATTGAGTTTTACGAGAAATACGGCGATATTTTTTACTTTCTAGTTTAGGTTCATATTGATTTTGACCTTTACCTTTACTCATTAACTTTAATGTAGATTCAGGATCGGTTTGTTGTTTTAAGTAAGTTTGATGTATGGTAGCATCTGCCAAAAATTCTAAATAATGTGCATATCTTTCCCAGTCATCACCAACAACACAATCTGGTTCATCTCGATGCGAACAATCACTAAAACGACAACTAGCAACTTCTAATCTTTTTCTGGCTTCTGGGAAATAATAAATTAATTCTTCTGGACTACAATTTAAATCAGGTTGATTAAAACCAGGAGTATCAGCCAATAAACCACCTTTAGGCATTTCAAATAATTCTACATGACGGGTGGTATGGCGACCACGGGCTAACTTCCCGGAAACTTCCCCAACCCGTAGGTTAATATCAGGAATCATGAGATTAATTAAGCTGGATTTTCCCACACCGGAAGGACCAGCAATCACAGTAATTTTATTATTTAAATATTCAGAAATTTGATTAATATTGATTTGATTTTGAACACTGATAAAAATTGGTTGATAACCCCAATTAAATAAGCGATCGCTAATTTCTTGTTTTTCCTCTGGGGAAACTAAATCACATTTATTCAAACACAGCAATACATCCACACCTGTAGACTCAGCCTTAATTAAAAATCGGCTCAATTGCACAGGTTCTAAAGGTGGGTCAGCGACCGCAAAAACCAAGAGAATTTGGTTAACATTAGCGATCGCAGGTCTGTCTAACTCACTATTGCGGGGGAGAACATCAGCGATCGCACCTCGTCCCCCACTCCAATCAGGTTCTTCCACAATTACGCGATCGCCCACCATCACCTGTTGGCCGATTTTTTTCAACCGAGTCCTGCGGGTACAGAGGAGAATGGGGACTGGGGAAGAAGGTGATAGTTGACAGGGAACAGGTGACAGTGAAGAAGAACTTTCTATAGTTTCTAACTCCTGACTCCTGACTCCCTCATCCAACTGCACCCGATAAAAATTAGCCTGTACAGCTAACACCGTACCCAGTAACTGTCCATTAGTAGAAACAGTATCCCCTTTCATACGGTAGTTGACGGACGGCGTACCAACAAGGAAAAATAGCCAGAGCAGTCCGTAATTTTTTCCACCTGATAACCTGCCATAGTCAAGCTATCAGGAACCTGTTCAATTGGTTCTCCAGCATCTAACCAGACTTCCAATAAACCTCCATTTGTCATTTGTTCCAAACGAAGTTTTGTCCGCACAAAATTTATGGGACAAGGAGTACCACGCAAATCTAGTTGAACATCAGGAGTTAACAAGGAAAATACACTCATGACTTAAACAGATTTTCAAAAAATCCACCACCTTTACCAGTCCTGTCTCCCTTAATTTTAGCCAGTTTTTCCAGAAGTTCTCTTTCCTCTGGAGTGACTTTAGTGGGAATATCAATCAACACTGTTAGCATATGGTCGCCACGACTTACAGGATTTCCCAACCGAGGTACACCACGATTTTCCAACTTCATTACTGTATTCGGCTGAGTTCCCGGTGGAATAATTAACTCCACCAGACCATCGACTGTATCCACTTCTAAACGACAACCTAAAATTGCTTGTAGGTAGCTGAGTTTAATTTCCGAAAGCACGTTAATCCCATCGCGCTGAAATTCCTCATCCTCATTTACAAACAAGTAAACATACAAATCTCCAGGTGGACCACCTCGTTGACCAGAATCACCTTCTTGAGAGATCCGCAAGCGTGTACCATTATCCACCCCAGCGGGAATAGTGATTTTCAGCTTTTTCGTGACCTGATTTGCGCCTTTACCGTCACAAGCATCACATTTATCTTCAACTACTGCCCCTGTACCATTACAAGTTGGACAAGTAGAAACTTGGGTAAAACTCCCAAAAGGAGTTCTAGTTACCCGTCGCACCTGACCAGAACCGCTACACGTTGCACAAGTCCGGGGACGAGTTCCTGGTTTAGCACCAGAACCGCTACAGACCTCACAAGTTTCTAGATGAGAAATGCGGATTTCTTTTTCGCCACCAAATACCGCTTCCCGAAAATCTAACTTCAGGTCTAGCCGTAAATCATCACCCCGTGCAGGTCCACTACGCCGTCTTTGCTGTTGGGTTGGTCCACCCATGCCTCCACCAGCAAAGCCACTGAAAATGCTTTCAAAGATATCGGCAAAACCGCCCATATCCCCCATATCTTGGAAGCCAGCACCAGCAGCAGCAGCACCAGACACCCCAGCTTCACCAAAACGGTTATAACGCTCACGGGTTTCTGGTTCAGACAGCACTTCATAAGCGCGGTTGATTTCTTTAAACCTTTCTTCCGCGCCCGGTTCTTTGTTCACATCTGGGTGATACTTCCGGGCTTGACGGCGATAAGCCTGTTTAATTTCTTCTTTGTCGGCATCACGAGAGACACCTAGAATTTCATAATAGTCGCGGGCCATAGAACAAGGGTAAAAGTTAGAAGTAAGAAATCAGAAGTAGCGTTGGCAGAAGGTAAATGGCTAGAGACAACACTTAATTTTTGTTAATAATTGATTTTACCTTTTACCTTTAACAAAAATTACTAGAAGGTCTTGAGTAACAGGTGCTTCTTTCGAGATTAACGAAACAAGTTACAGAAATTATAAACAAATTCAGCCAAATTACCCTGATGGGCAACGGTTGAATCAGTCCTACACTCTTTGTTTAGGATCAGCTTTTGCACCAGTGCTTGGGGTTTACACCATTTTCACTGTCACCGACTGTCTCTTTCACAATTGTGCTACTTAGATTGAAGAAACTACGCTTATCAACTAGAGGGACTAGCCGTACCATTTGGTGTGGAAAACCACCATATACTTTTAATCGTATATGTAGTATTGAAGCATTTAGCTAACTCTAATTTGCTTCTACAATCTAGCAAACCTTGGGGATATAAAACCATTTTTATTATGAGCAGATACCTAACATCCGGCTGTACCAACAGCCATCATCAGTTAGCTAAACCTGGAGGGGAATTAAAAAATTTAATTCCACCTTGCCATATTAGTCTATCGCCTCATAATCAGCGGCAGCAGTATTATCCTCATCAAAATCAATATTGAATTCTGGTGGTGGTGCTTCGTTTGCAGAAGTTTCAGCTACTACTGTGGAAGAAATATCAGAAAGTTCATCTTGTTCCATTTGGTTATCTAATGGACTGCTGGCTCGTTTGTAAACATCTGCACCAATAGCAAACAGAGTTTGTTGGAAGTCATCTACTATTGGCTTAAAGACTGCTATGGAGATAGTCGGGTCACTCATTGCCGCTTGAAGGTTGTCAAATTTCTCACTTGCTAACACTTTAAGTTCTTCGGCGATTAATTCCCCATTGTCTCGTAAAGTAGATGTATAACTTAACAACAGGTTATCAGCTTGGTTTTTGAGTTCAATGAGTTCTTTACGTTTTCTGTCTTCTTCAGCATACAACTCAGCTTGTTGCCGCATCCGTTCGACTTCAGCTTGACTTAAACCACCCGTATTGGTAATCCGAATACTTTGCTCTCTACCTGTACCCTTATCTTGAGCAGCAACTTTGAGAATGCCATTGACATCAATGTCAAAAGCTACTTCAATTTGTGGCACACCACGAGGAGCAGGAGGAATACCAGCTAAGAGAAATTTACCAAGAGTTTTATTATCTCGTGCCATAGCCCGTTCCCCTTGAAGAACGTGAATTTCTACAGAAGATTGTCCATCAACTGCTGTCGAAAAAACTTGGGATTTGCTCGTAGGAATTGTGGTATTACGTTCAATGATTTTAGTGAATACTTCTCCTAGGGTTTCCAGACCCAAAGACAAGGGAGTCACATCTAAAAGTAGCAGCGTATCAACTTCCCCACCCAACACTCCAGCTTGAACGGCTGCTCCCAATGCTACTGCTTCATCAGGGTTGATGGAACGATCTGGAGTTTTACCACCGTAGAATTTGATTACAGCATTTAAGACCGCAGGAATGCGAGTAGAACCACCTACCAAAATAATCCGGTTGATGTCTTTGGGTTTAAGGTCTGAGTCTTTGAGCGCTTGAATCATGGGTTCAATGGTTGCTGCAATGAGATGGGCTGTGAGTTCTTCAAATTTAGAACGACTCAGTTCCATTTCTAGGTGTTTGGGACCTGTATCATCGGCACTAATAAAGGGCAAGTTAATTGAAGTATTTACCATGCTGGAAAGTTCAATTTTTGCCTTTTCAGCCGCTTCCCGCAGGCGTTGCAGTGCCATTTTATCTAGAGAAATATCGATGTTCTCTTGTCGATGAAATTCCTCCAATATCCAGAGGACAATGCAATTGTCAAAGTCGTCTCCACCCAGTTGATTGTTACCACTAGTTGCTTTAACTTCAAAAACTCCATCTCCAAGTTGGAGAATAGAGACATCGAAAGTTCCACCCCCCAAGTCGAAAACCAAAATCAATTGTTCTTGATCTTGCTTGTCTAGACCAAAGGCTAAAGCCGCAGCAGTAGGTTCATTGATAATCCTTAAGACTTCCAATCCAGCAATGGTTCCAGCATCTTTAGTTGCTTGTCGTTGGGCATCTGTGAAATAAGCCGGGACTGTAATCACTGCTTGAGTTACAGTTTCACCCAAAAAGTTTTCTGCTTCCTGTTTGAGTTTTTGCAGGATCATTGCGGATATTTCTTGTGGTGTGTAGTTAGATCCGCGAATTGCTACATCAACAGTATCATCTCGACCTTTGACACAGTTATAAGGTACGCGAGTGCGTTCTGATTTTGTATCATCCCAACGACGACCAATGAATCTTTTTATACTATAGACTGTATTTTCAGCATTAGTGATAGATTGCCGCTTGGCTAACTGACCAACCAAAAGATCGCCACTCTTACCAAATCCGACAATACTAGGAGTAGTGCGCCCGCCTTCAGAATTGGCAATCACTATCGGTTGACCACCTTCCATAACAGCAACGCAACTGTTAGTAGTGCCTAAGTCGATCCCAATAACTTTTCCCATATTTACAGTATTTTTACTGAGTGCTTTTACCGTGATTTTTCGCGGACTATCGTTTTTTGCTCAGGGCTAGAAGCTAAAGGTAACATCTGTGTAAATCATGTTGATATACAGTGGAAATACAAAGAGTTATAGCGATGTCTGCTGCTGATTAGGAAGCCGAGTCTTGAGATGGAAACAAATTTGGATGGGGCTGTTAAATTTCAGAAACAGTTCAACAGCCCAATCATTTTTGAGAACTGGGATTCTCGCCCTTATCTGAATCTAGAAATATTCAGTTAGTACAGTGCATGAAGAAAACCTAACCGTGATCATGATTCGACTCATCTTCTTGTTCGGAAGGTGTATCTTCTTTTGGAGCTGCTACTTTCACCATTGCATGACGGAGTATACGTTCTCCCAAATAATACCCACGCACTAACTCTTCTAATACTGTACCTTCTGGATGCTCATCTGTATGTTCCCGCATGACTGCTTCATGGAGATTAGGATCAAATTCTTGACCTTCAGGACGCATTGGAGAAACACCTAAACGCTTGAGACAATCCACTAATTGCTTATAAACCCCTTGATAACTTTTGTGAATAGTCATCTCGCCATCGGTTTGCGGTTTGAGGTGCGCTCTGGCACGCTCAAAATTATCGACTACAGGCAATAATTCCATAATCGTATTCCGTTTCACCTGCACATCTGTCTCTTCTTTTTCTTTAGAGACGCGTTTGCGATAATTCTCAAAATCTGCGGCAATCCGCATATATTGGGTACTACGCTCTTCAAGTTGTGTTTTCAGAGACTCAATTTGTTGAGCCAATTCTGCTAAAGCTGCCGTATTTACCTCTATTGTTTCTGCCGCAGCGACACCATTTTCCTCTGTAAGTGCAGGTTCTGTCGGTACATTAGTTTCGGCTGCCATTTGCTCAGTCACCTCGCTGCCAGATTCGTTAGAGTTAATTTCGGCTGGAGAGTCGCTTTTCATTGCTTGCTTTACCTCTATTGGTTCACCCAATTGCTGGCTTGTATTGTTTACTTGTTTATTTTCGTCCATAATCGTCTACTCATCTCAGATGCTTTTTACGGCAGTGCGCCAAGCAATTGTAGATTTGGGATTTGGGATTTGGGATTTTGCCCATTTTTTCAGGCAGAGACTTGGTTTCAGGATGTGGGATTTATTCCATAATTAAAACTGCGGTTACTTGGTACTATCTTTGAGAGTTGAGATTGATTCAGATAAAATTTAAAGGATAGTAGCCACATATTGCAACCTTTACTGATTAAGATTGGCAACTTAAGCAGATTTGATCGCCGACATTTTTTTGGGAGTGATCTCACCGTCCTCCTATTGTGACAAATTGTGACCAATAGTGAATGAATTAGTGTGGCCTTTCTGAAGCCATTAGCCAAAACAGTAATGTTAGCACCAAGAATTAATTTCGTGGATCTGTGGAACTTGATGGACTTCGACCCTGATCATAAGTCAGTTTTTTAATCTGTTATTACCGACGCTAGTTGTAGGGTGCGTCAGATATCAACAATCTGTTTATTTGCAGGATTTATGCAGTCTGACGCACCCTACCAATGTGCCAGTTGCGTAAGTCCTGAATCTGTTATTACCGACGCTAGAAAAGAAATTAAGTCTGTAGGCACAAATTAACATAACTGTGTGAAGAAAAATTAACGAGGCTAAAACCCTCCTACTTTATCCTAACGATAAATCTTCAGCCCACGTACTTAGGGGAATAGACAGAGGCCAAGGGTCAAAGTTATTCTCTCCTTGACCAGAAAACAGTTCTAAGCATCAAGATTTTTCAGACAAAAAGTTTTAAACTTAAATTTAATACAGTCTCAATGCGAATTATTGACTACAGTGTGGGAATACTTAAATAAGAGGTCTCCTATCTTATTGACTTATGACTAACTCCTCACCACAACGGCGTAGCACCGCTCTAACTACCAGAACAGAGTTTTCGCACTTCGGCAACCAGTTAGTACAATCTGGCTATGTCAATAATGAACAGATGAGGCAGGCGCTGATTGAAAGCCGTAAATCTGGCAAAATGTTGACAGATGTATTGGAATCAATCACTGGGCAACAACTATCACCTGAGTTGCTTAGAGAATACAAGAAACAGCATTTATTTGAATTAAAAATACTATACGGTGTTGAATCCCTTGATCCACAAGTCAGTCAACTTGGCAATGTAAACGTCAGCAAATTGATTGACACCTTGATTCCAGTGGATATCTGTCGTCGTCACCGTTTAGTACCTCTATCTAAACATGATGAGCATAACCCGCCTTATTTGTTAGTGGCGATGGTAGATCCGGATAATCTAGAGGCTTGTGATGATCTCAACCGCATCCTACGCCCTCAAGGTTTATCTTTGCAGCGACTGGTAATTACCCAGGAAGATTACCAGCAAATGATCAACAAATACTTAGATGAGTTCGCTGTTATACAAAAGCAACGGGAACAAGAAAAGTTTACAGATGTTGGTCAAGATTTAGTAGATATAGAAAATATAACTGATGAAGTCGCCGAAGACGCAGAGGTTGACATAGGGGCAGCGATGAAGGGGGCTGAGGATGCACCCATTATCAAACTTGTCAATAGAGTCCTGTTCAAAGCTTTGCATGAAGGCGTTTCGGATATTCATATCGAACCACAAGAGGAAAACTTACGAATTCGTTTCCGCAAAGATGGGGTACTGCGTGAAGCCTTTCCCGCTATGCCAAAAAAGATTATCCCGGCGGTGACAGCCCGATTTAAAATCATTGCTAATTTAGATATTGCGGAAAGGCGTTTACCTCAAGATGGACGGATTCGCCGTTTGTTTGAAGGAAGGAAAGTTGACTTCCGTGTCAATACCTTACCCAGTCGCTATGGGGAAAAGGTGGTGCTGCGGATTCTGGATAACTCTTCCACTCAACTAGGATTGGATAAGTTAATTACTGATCCTGAGACTTTGCATATTGTCCAGGATATGGTCAGCAAGCCCTTCGGGTTGATTCTGGTGACAGGTCCAACAGGTTCTGGTAAAACGACTTCGTTGTATTCGGCATTGGCGGAAAAAAACGATCCAGGAATTAACATCAGTACTGTAGAAGACCCGATTGAGTACAGTTTGCCAGGGATTACTCAAGTACAAGTAATTCGGGAAAAAGGACTGGATTTCTCGACGGCGCTGCGGGCTTTCTTGCGACAAGATCCTGATGTGTTGCTGGTGGGGGAAACACGAGATAAGGAAACCGCTAAAACAGCGATAGAAGCGGCACTGACAGGTCACTTAGTATTAACTACCTTACACACCAATGATGCGCCTGGTGCGATCGCTCGTTTGGGAGAAATGGATATTGAACCTTTCATGGTTTCCAGTTCCTTAATTGGCGTTCTCGCACAACGTCTGGTCAGACGTGTATGTACAGACTGTCGGATTCCCTATAATCCCACTTCTGATGAACTAGCTCGCTACGGTTTATCAGCTGCTAAAGATGTGGAAATAACTTTCTATAAAGCTAATACTCTCCCCTCAGAAGCCACAGTCGAAGCTAAAGCTAACAATCAGCTTTGCCAAAAATGTAATGGTGTTGGTTATAAGGGGCGTGTTGGTGTTTATGAAGTTATGCGGATTACCGAAAGCCTGCAAACTCTCATCAACGAAGATGCACCCACAGAACGCATCAAAGAAGTAGCCGTAGAGGAGGGTATGAAAACCTTGCTTGCTTACAGTCTGGATCTAGTTCGTCAAGGTGCCACCACTCTAGAAGAGGTGGAGCGTGTGACATTCACTGATACAGGTTTGGAAGCTGAGTTGAAAGCCAAACGCAAGAGTGGCCTGACCTGTAAAACTTGTGATGCCACACTACAACAAGAATGGCTAGATTGTCCCTACTGTATGACACCCCGGTTTCAAGATTAGTGACAGGAGACAGAAGAATTTTAGATTTTGGATTTTGGATTTTGGATTAAACAATCTCAAATTTAAAATCGCAAATCCAAAACTGAAGGGGCAAGAGGCAGAAGTTTGTTAATTTTGAATTGTTCCCTATTCCCTATTTTTAAATTGGAGCGAAGCAACTATGGAAATGATGATTGAAGACTTGATGGAACAGCTAATTGATATGGGTGGTTCGGATCTGCACTTATCAGCAGGTTTGCCACCCTATTTCCGCGTCAGTGGTCATCTGACTCCCATTGGAGATCATGTCCTAACAGCAGATGAGTGCCAAAGACTGATTTTCAGTATGCTCAACAACACCCAGCGGAAAACCTTGGAACAAACCTGGGAATTAGATTGTTCCTATGGTGTCAAAGGATTGGCTCGCTTCCGGGTGAATGTTTATAAAGAACGTGGAGCTTATGCAGCTTGTTTGCGGGCTTTAAGTTCTAAAATCCCTAACTTTGAAAAATTAGGTCTGCCAGATGTAGTCCGAGAAATGTCTGAAAAGCCTAGAGGATTAATTCTCGTCACAGGTCCGACCGGTTCCGGTAAGACCACTACCCTAGCGGCGATGATTGACTTAATTAACCGCACTAGAGCAGAACATATCCTAACTGTTGAAGATCCAGTGGAATTTGTCTACGAACCCATTAAAAGCCTGGTTCACCAACGGCAATTAGGTGAAGATACCAAAAGCTTTGCTAATGCCTTAAAAGCAGCCTTGCGGGAAGATCCTGATATTGTTCTGGTAGGAGAAATGCGGGATTTGGAAACCATTTCTTTGGCTATTTCAGCTGCGGAAACTGGACACTTGGTATTTGGTACACTGCACACTAGTTCAGCTGCACAAACAGTTGACCGGATGATTGACGTTTTCCCTCATGAAAGACAAACTCAGGTGCGGGTGCAATTGTCCAACTCTTTAGTTGCAGTGTTTAGTCAAACCTTAGTACCTAAGAAAAATCCTAAACCAGGTGAATATGGTCGAGTAATGGCTCAAGAAATTATGATTATTACTCCGGCTATTTCCAACTTAATTCGTGAAGGGAAAACTGCCCAAATTTACTCGGCTATCCAAACAGGAGGTAAGTTGGGAATGCAAACTCTAGAGAAAGTTTTAGCTGATTTGTATAAGGCTGGAACTATCTCTTTTGAAGCAGCAATGTCTAAGACTTCTAAACCCGATGAAGTTCAACGTCTCATCGGTGGAAATCCACAACAGGGCGCAGGTGCAAAACCTGGTTCGGTTGCTAGAGCGCATTAAGTTTCTATCTAATTCGTAATTCGTAATTCGTAGTTATTATTCTAATTACAAATTATGAATTACTAATCACCCATTACCAACCTCTAAACTTTTCAATTTTCAATTTTTAATTTTTAATTGATATTATGCCTACTTATCTTGCTCGTGTTCGTGACTCCCAAGGAAAATCCCGCACTGAGAAATTTGTTGCTGATTCTTTGTCAGACGCTAGGACTAATCTTAGAGATAAAGGTTTTGTTGTTCAAGACTTGAAAGAATCTCAAAGCTTGGCTTCAATCTTTGATTTCAAAAAATTTCAGAATTCTTTGGTGAAGGTTTCTGTTAAAGATAAAGCGGTTTTTTCTCGTCAATTTGCTGCATTGGTAAATGCCGGTGTGGCAATTGTGAGAGGATTGGGTGTACTCTCTGAACAGTGTAGTAACCCTAAACTTAAACAAGCCCTGATTGAAATTGGCAACGATGTGCAAACTGGAGTTAATCTTTCAGATGCCATGCGTAAACATCCTGAATGCTTTGATGGTTTGTATGTCAGTATGGTTCAAGCAGGAGAGGTTGGTGGGGTTCTAGATGAGGTTTTGAATCGTTTGGCTAAATTATTAGAAGATGTAGCCAGATTACAAAACCAAATTAAATCGGCTTTATCTTATCCAATGGTTGTAGGCTTTTTAGCTACTGCCATTTTTGTCGGGATGACTGTTTTTCTGATTCCCGTTTTTGCGAACATTTTTGAAGATATAGGAGTAGAATTACCTCCTTTAACACAATTTTTAATGACTTGTAGTAAGGTGCTAAGAAGTGTATGGTCTTTAGCAATTATTGGTGCTTTTATGGCATTATCCTTTGCCTATAAACAGTATTACAAAACCCGTGTTGGCAAAGAAACAATTGACCGTCTTTCTTTAAAAGTTCCTTTGTTTGGTGATTTAATTCAAAAGTCTTCAGTAGCTCGTTTTAGCCGGACTTTTGGCTCTTTAACTCGTTCAGGTGTACCGATTCTAACTTGTTTGGAAATCGTGCGAGATACATCAGGAAACCAAGTGGTTGCTAATGCCATAGATGCAGCCCGTTTAGATGTTCAACAAGGAGGTATGATTAGTATTGCTTTGCAAAAAGATGCAGTTTTTCCGCCTATGGCAATTCAGATGATGAGTATCGGCGAAGAAACTGGGGAATTAGATGCTATGTTGATGAAAGTTGCCGATTTCTATGAAGATGAAGTAGAACAGGCAGTTAAAGCCCTAACCAGTATTTTGGAACCTCTGATGATTGTGGTTCTTGGGGGAATGGTTGGTACAATTTTGTTAGCAATGTATCTGCCTATGTTCAAAGTATTTGAAACATTGGGCTAAAAAAATCAGTAAACAGTTATCAGTGAATAGTGAAGAAACTCAGGACTTACGCAACTGGCACATTGGTAGGGTGTGGTTCGGCAAGCTCACCAACCACGTCAGATATCAACAATCTGTTTATTTGCAGGATTTATGCAGTAGTAAAGCACCCTACAACAGATTTTTAGTGTGACACTTGCGTAAGTCCTAGAAACTGATAACTGATAACTCTTAACTGATCACTAAATAACTGAAAAATTATGCCTGTACAAAAATCTGTTTATGAAGCTAGTTTAGCTGAGTATAGCAATCATTTAGCTGCGATCGCTCTCCTCAAACAACATCGTCCCTATTTGGAGATGATTCCTAGTCTCCGTCGTCCTTCTGAAAGTGTCATTACTATTCCTTTACCAATAGTCAGAATTAGAGACATTGAAACAAAAACTTCACAGAGTACAATTTTACCCTGTGATATTGCTATTATCATGTGTGACCCAGAATGGAAAATCAAAACTGGTGCAGAGATTTTAGTTTTCATTCATCGTCCCCATGAAGACTTTTCTGATTTATTGGGAAGATGGCGCAAAAGTCAAGTGTTATTAGATAAGGAATATGAATGGTTAATGCACCCTCGTCACAGTCATATTTTGAGTGAGGGTGCAAATACTATTTATCCTCTGTTTGTGGTGTTCAAAGAAACATCAGAACGCATCCAACGGGGTCTTGTGGGTGCTGAACTGCCTTTTATTATCCAAACACCCCCTTCTGTGGTTGAAGAAGAGGTTACATCGTCTTTTTCCTCTTCTGAACTTCCACCAGCTTAAACGAGGTAATAGGTAATATCATGTCCGTTAAATTGACGATGATAAAAAATGCCAGAGACGTTCCAGGGAACGTCTCTACAACATTTACGAAAAATGTCTATTACCAATCCTCAATCACCTATTTTACAAACTTCGGCATAATTTCCGCAGCTGTAAATAAACCAGAAATACCTCGTTGATGTAATTCTTGACCAGCTTTTAAATAACCAAAAGCCGGACCGCAGACATTCGCAGCCATGCTGGTTTCATCGCCTAATGTAAAGGTATGAGTTGAAATTTTTCCTTCAAAAGTACGACCGATAATTTTCACATTGGTACTTAAAGGCTTTTTAGGATTGCGGGTATCAACAACACCACCAACTGTGACTCTATCCCGTGAACAAATTCCCGCTATTTCTAACATTACATCATCGGCGTGTTCCATGTTTTCCAAAGTCAGCACACCGTTAGTTTTATCTAGTAATGCTTCCACCTCTGCGTCAGTCATCGCCCTAGCTGCTTCTACACTATAACCTGGCATATGTCCAATATCTTCCCGAACCGTGGCGCGGTAGGCTTCCCAGTTAGCAATTCCCACACCAAAGGTAATTACCACATTGTGAATTTCGGCGTAACTTTGGGCGGCTAAAGCAGCAGCGGCGGTTAATAATCCAGGAGTTGCACCACAGCCACTCATGTAAGTAATTCCCGCAGCTTGCAGTTCATCTTTCATGGCCAGGAGTTGTTCTACTGCACTGGTACGTTTAATAGCATCCACTAGCACACCTTTCCAACCAGCTTTGATAAATTCTTTGGCGACAGAGGGGATAAAGTCGTTGGGGAGGTTGGGTAAAGCCAGGAAATAACCATCTACAGCGTTACCAGTGGCTTGAATAAGGTCTTGAATGCTGTTATTGCTTAATGTGCCAACTGGTTCTAAATAACCCACTGTACCTTGTTTTTGGTAGGTGGTAATACAAGCTTGGGTGTTTAAGCCTTCGGTGGAGTAAGCGTAGCCTTTTTGGTCTGCGGCTGCAACTAGAATCATTTCTCGTTTGCTGGAGAGGAGTTTGGCGGCTGCTTGTCCGAGTCCACCAAAACCGAGAACTCCGACGCGGATAGGTTGTGTGTTCATAGTGATTTTTCTGTGTTGGTTAATGGTTATAAAGGTTAATTATGCTTTATTTTTCTAGGTTCTCAAGTAGAAAAAAGCTATAATTACTTGAACGTTATTTAAGGTAGCTTAAAAATCGTGAGCAAAGTATTAACCCTGGAACTTAACGATGACGTTTATACAGCTTTGCAGCAACAAGCTAGTGCTGTTGGACTTTCAGTAGCAGAATTAGTTGCTGCTTCCCTAAATAGTCAGTATAGTTTGTCAGTTAGTCCTAAATCCGATGCTGACCCAGAAGCAAGGGCTAAGGAGTTTCGTGAATGGGTTTCTCAACTTCCTGAAACTGGTGTAAGTCTATCTGATGAAGCTTTTAATCGAGATAGTATTTACGAAGAATGACGAGATATATTCTTGATACTAATGTTGTCATGCGCTTCTGTAATCCTTCTGATATTCAGCATCACTTAGCGACAGAGGCTATATCTCGGTTACTTGCACAGGGAGATGAATGTTTGCTGACAGCGCAAATACTCGTTGAGTTTTGGGTTGTGGCTACTCGACCAGTTGAAGTGAATGGTTTGGGGTGGACTGTAGAAAAAACCCGAAATACTATAGACCAAATTCTTCAGCGTTTTCCACTGTTGGAAGAGTCTGAAGACATTTTTCCCAATTGGTTAAATTTGGTAACAACTAATAAAGTAATGGGTAAACGTACTCATGATGTGCGTATTGTTGCTGTTATGCTTGCTTATCAAGTTACCCATATTTTAACTTTTAATCCTAGTGATTTTTTATTAACTACAAGTATTGTTGTTGTATGTCCACAGGAATTATTAAGTTGATAATTAGTCCTATATAGGGAGATGGGATAATTTATGACTAGTTTTTGAAGAAGAAGCTGGTCAAACTTTAATTGAAGATGGTGTTATTCGTTTGTTTAGTTTCGATGCTGAACAGGAGGTAATTGTCAAATGGATTCCTTAACTAATCAATATCGTCAAATTATTAAAAAAAATCTGGAAGAATATGCAGATTTTTTTGGTAATGATGAACAGGTGAAAGTGGAAATAGTGTTAGATGAAAAAAATGATCATTATTTATTAGTAGAAACTGGTTGGGAAAATGGTTATCGGATATATGGAACTTTATTACATCTTGATTTAATTGATGGTAAGGTTTGCATTCAACATGATGGAACTGAGGAAGGGGTGGCTAATGATTTGGTGGCTGCGGGAATACCAAAATCACATATTATTTTAGGGTTTAAAGCGCCTGAAGTGCGGAAATATACGGAGTTTGCGGTTTCTTAGATTTTATCAAAAATCAGAAACGCATAATTTAGCGAAAAGCTGTAAACTGAATAAAACTGTTAGGACTAATCAATAATGGACATTCAAGAATACTTTAAAGGGCTAATTAGTGATCAGCAATTTAGTGAAAATCTTAATCAGCAGCATTATAAATTTGCCCATCAATTAATGCCCTATATTGTAGAAAATAACTTTAATGATTTAGTAAGTAAGGTTATTGATAAATCTGCCCAAAACTGGATTTTACAACTCTGGAATAAATATTCTGAACTTCCAATTCCTAATTATACAGCATTGGTTTACCCAATATGTAATTTTACTAAGCATTCTGACAATATTGGAATAATATACATTACTATGCCTGCACCTAGAGTAAGTCCAGAGGCAGCATACATGGCAGTTATTTTTAAAATAGATAATGATCCACCATCTGAGTGGTTACGAAGCTACTTTACTCTTGAATTAGCAGTGACTACATCGGCATATTGGACACTAGCAGAGTGGGAAAATTCCAATCATATTAATTTAGGAGAATTCAAGTATGAACCAACTTTAAAGAATTTTCTTACAACAGTTATTGTAGAAAGTAAAAGACGATGGAGTTAATTGATAATGTTAATGTGTTAGCAACTACTGACTATAATAAACTATGTTTAGAGGAAAAATTACTTTCAATGCCGACTTTACTGGCGTGCAATTTGAATCAATTGAATTTGCTTATCCTGATTCAAAAGTATTATTGACAACGGTCAAATCAGCGAGAGATGAAGGAGTTATTCTAACAGTAGAAATTATCAATACAGATTCAGTTGAAGAAATATTTAGTAAAGCACAAGAAGTTGCTAATCACACTACTAAAATATTGACTTTTAAGTTTAACACTTTGTTTCAAAACTTTCGTAAAGTAGATGAAAATATTGTCAAAGAAGAACTACAAGCTGATGGAACTACACAAACAATTATCTACGCAGATTTTGGCATAGGAATGGGATTTAATGTATATTTAGATCACTGTCCTACTAACCAACAATTATTGGAAGTTAAACAACTGCTGGAGCAAAAAAATCACAATGGATTGACATATTATAATCTATTTTATTCTGCTCTTAATTTTAAAGATCCACTCTCAAAGTTCATGGCATTATATAGTGTTTTGCTAATGTTGTGCAATGATGATCAAATTGAAGTAGATAACTTTGTTCTTTCATTTGAACCAAATGTCAGTAGAAACCCAAGATATAAACCTAAACCAAAAAAAAATCCAAAAAATTCAACTATACCAGATGAAACACTCTACACAAGACTCCGAAATGAAGTTGGTCATGTTCGTCCCGGTACTAAAATTGAGCAAACACACAAGGAAATGGAAAATAATTTAAATAGATTAATATTAATTGTCAAGGAGTTAATTATTCGTCAAAGTTGAGTCAGCGTGATCGCATTTCTGATGTAGAGTAGAGAGCGATACCTTCGGTGCGCTTCGCTAACGCAGTTATGATGTAGAGTTGAGAGCGATCGCATTTCTGACGTAGAGTGAGTGCGATTATTCAGCATCTTCCTGTAAATCAAATGCGAATTTAATCGCTTGCTGAATTTCCAGCATAACTTCCTCTGATAACTTGCCCAATTTTCTCTCTAGTCTTACCGTTGGAATAGATCCAATACCTTGAACATTCGCTGTAGAATCCCGTTCAAGAAATTGTAGTCGAGGTAGTGCAACCTCATAAAAACTTCCCCGATTTTGGGTAGTTAGTGGTACATAAATCACCAAAGCTCGTGGTGGGTCTGGGTCATTACGGGATACAATCACAACTGGGCGTGTTTTTGCTGCTATACCCAAATCAGCAAGCCAAATTTCACCAAGTTTAGGGTTCATCTAACAAATCCAAAACTTCCTGCTCTACTGTACGGGTTCTGAGAATATCTAAAACATCCTGATCTGCCATTTCGATGATTTCTAGAATACAATGGCGAACTTGTTCTGCTACAGCAGGTTGCCAGTAATTTAACTTTGTATTTAGTTCTTCAATTAAAGCATCCATAATAATTCTGTATACTTCTAACTATCAATATTAAACTAATTTTAAACCAAAGTACATTTCAAATTAAGATAGATAAAAGAGCGATATCTTTGGTGCGGTTATTTACGCATTTTCAATATAGAGTAAACAGCGATACATTCGGTATGCTACGCGATAGCTACGCTCGCCGCAGGCATCGCATTATTTGATATACAATAATATCTAGAAACCTTTCCCAAAATATACGGTTATGGCGATAGTTGTTTCCCTGAGTCCAGAATTAGAAGCTCGACTGCGAGAGAAAGCAGCACAGCAAGGACAAGATATTAGTTTTGTCGCGGCTGAATTGTTGGAGAATATCCTAGACTGGGAATTACAAGACTCAGAAGCAGCTATTAAGGGTATCCAGCAAGGATTAGAAGACTTTGAAGCAGGTCGTTTTCGTTCCTTTGATGATTTTGCTGATGAGCAGCGTCGCAAGTATAACCTGCCAGGGGATTCATGAAATACCGTATTGAAATCTCTAGCACGGCAGAAGCAGAAGCAGACAAAGCATTTTTACAGTTGTCTCAAATAACTTCTCCTGAAAAAGCAAGCCAGTGGTATGCAGAGTTATTAAGACTAATTGAGTCTTTATCACAAATGCCAAAGCGATATTCTTTAGCTAGAGAAAATGATTATTTTAGTCAAGAAATGCGTCAGATAATTTATGGAAAAGGACGCAACGCATACAGGATAATTTTCACAATTATAGAAGGAAAGGAAGTTTCTACAGTTCGTATTCTTCATATCCGTCACGCAGCACAGCAGACAATTGGTAAAGCACCAGATGAATCTGATGCAACCTAAAATTTTTAACATTGATGTAGAATAAAAGTAACACTCCTGAGAATAAATAAGTTTTTGGAATTATATTATAATTATTATCTACAACTAACTTAACCAAAATTATTATGAGTATCAGTCTCACACCTAAGCAAGTACACTTTATTCAAACAAAACTGCAAAATGGAAAATACCACTCTGTAGAAGAAGTTATAGAAATTGCTCTCCAGTTGCTAGATGAATATGATCGTTCTGAAACAGAATGGGTTAAGGAAGTGCGCGAAAAAATTGATACTGCTATTGCAATTTCAGAACATACAGCACCTATTGACGGTGAAACATTTGTAAATCAAATTTTAGATCGTTTTCAGCAACAGCGACAGGTACAAAAATGAATCGTTACTTTATTAATATTCTCGCTAGTCGTGACCTGAGCGAAATTGCTGAATACTTCTCACAAAACAACCTAGAAGCGGGTGAAAAATTTTTTCAGGAATTTAATGGCAAATGTCAACAATTAGTTTCCTTTCCAAATAGCGGTAAAAGCTACTCAGAAATACGTGCTGATTTGCGAGGATTACTCATGAGATTGAAATAATGACACTGTTTTTTTCGTGTCACTCTCCTTGTAAAAACATCCTTTTTTTGACTGAGCTTTAAACTCTTAAACTTTAGTTTTTTATTTGTTCCCTGTCCCCTGTTCCCTGTTCCCTGTTCCCTGTTCCCTGTTCCCTGTTCCCTGTTCCCTTCTTTTGTAAAAATTCCTAACCCCGACCTGCAAATAAACGCTTACCTAGCAGAACCTATGGGTGAAAGGTAGTGGACAATCTGCGATCGCTTTTTCATGCAACTATGGAGATATTACTCTGTTACCTCAACAGACATTATAAAATTTAATATATAAGACAACTATTTTGAGATGACTATTTACTTTTACAAAGTTTGGCAGCCCTATGGCTGTTTTTCTAACTTTTCTCTCCACCCTATCGAAATCCAGAATACTTACTGGCCAACGGTTGAGCATTATTATCAAGCACAAAAGTTTGTTGGCAGTGAAGATGAGGCTATTATACCCTTAATTCAGGCAGCGGCTACTCCTGAAGAAGCAGCTGCTTTAGGACGATGTAGTACAAATAGACTACGCTTAGATTGGGAATTAGTCAAAACCCAAGTCATGCGAGAAGCCGTTCTCAAGAAGTTTCTTACTCATTTGGAAATTAGAGAAGTCTTGTTGGTAACAGGTAATGAAATTTTGGTGGAAAACTCACCCACAGATTATTTTTGGGGCTGTGGTATGGATAAAAGCGGTGAAAATCATCTTGGTAAAATCCTCATGAGTGTGCGCGAAGAAATCCGTCAGTTACTCTCTTTATCAATCAGGAGGTTAGCATAAATGTTTGTTCTTGGGATCAAGCAGCAGCAGAGGTGACACGGAGATTCATTTGTAGCTTTAATTAACTCTTCTTTACCCAAATCCTTAATAAAGAGTCTCTTTTTAGCCAGTAATCACCAATTGATAAGTTAAAATATTTACATTTAAAGATACGCTTGCAGTTAGCGACAATTTTTTTGAAGCGATTTCCAGTACAAAACTTAATAAATTAGAGATTATTGTGATCAAAAAAATATATTTAAGTATTTTTACTGAATAAATTGCTCAAGTTGATTTCCTGAAAGTAATGATAAAAAATGATTTTGAACATAAAACTTTATAAAAAATAAATATTTTTAATGATGACTATTAGCATATCAAGAAAGAAATTAAGTGGTTATACTGAAATGAGTCAAAAAATCTGGAACTAAAATTTGTTATATGTAGATAAAATAAACTTTAGTAAATAAAAGATAATAAATCCACAAGGTTTAGAATCATAAATTCATATCAGGGAAAAGGGTAAAAAAAATTAATTTTTAATAAGGTGAAGATTAGCAATGACTTTTACCGATAAGCCAAACGGTTTGCAGCAAAGCATAGAGCAAGAAAATTTACTGCACCGGATGATCAAACAGATTCGGCGATCGCTCGATCTCCAAGAAATATTAACAAATACCGTGACTGAAGTTCGTTCATTCTTGGGAACAGATAGAGTCAAAATATATCGGTTTGACGCTGATGGTAGCGGTGAAGTCATAGCTGAATCCAATTATTATATGCAGCGTCTGCCATCTTTATTAGGGCTGCATTTTCCGGCTAATGACATTCCCCAACCAGTCAGAGAAATGTTCTTGTTAGCGAGGCAACGCTCAATAGTAGATGTGCCTGGTGGGACAATCGGCTTATCGCCACTCAAGTCAGCCAAAAATGGTAAACCCTTACTGACACAGAATATTCACTATCGGCAAGTAGACCCATGTCATATTCAGTATTTACAAGCCATGGGTGTACAGTCTTCGTTTGTGGTTCCAATTTTAGAATACGACCCCAAAGGAGAAGCTACACAACCAAAACTATGGGGATTGCTGGTATCTCACCATAGCAAACCGAAAACAATTTTGAGACGAGAACTTAAAGTAGTACAGCAAATAGCAGATCAGGTAGCGATCGCTATTTCTCAAAGTAAACTCCTCAGCGAAGCTAAAGCCAAGCAGCAGCGAGAAGCCATCATCAACCACGTTACAACCCTTTTACATCAACTACCAACAATCCAAATACAGCAAGCCTTAGAAGCAACAATTTCTTCTTTTAGTGGTGTTGGTGGCAGGCTTTATATTGAACAAAGCGGAGAACTATATACCTATGGTGAACAGCCACAACTACCTTATGAATTAGAAAATAGTGTAATTGAACAGCATCCCATATGGCAAAACTGGATGGCTGACTATAAACCAGGGCAAATCTGGGCAATTTCTGACCTTTATAAAGCATCATATCTCAGAGTTTTAGCCTTAGCCTTTAAGTCCACTCAGATTCGGGGGCTAATGGTCATTCCCCTGCATTACCGCGAAAATTTCATTGGTGTATTAAGCATTTTTCGCCCCGAATTTGATAGTCAAGTCCTCTGGGCAGGAAGACACGACCAAAATAGGTATCAAGAATTACCACGCCTTTCCTTTGACGTTTGGCGAGAAGAAAGAAAAGGACAGGCACCAGAATGGACAGAGGAAGAAATTACAGTAGCACAAGCTTTGTCACAAAACTTCTCAATGGCAATTCAGCAACAGCAAACATACCAACAACTACATTTATTGAATGCCAACCTCGAAGTTAGAGTACAAGAACAAACTGCTGAAATAGAAAAAACTCTGATGCTGACTAAGGCACTCAAGCAGGTTACAGATCAAATTCGCAGCACCTTGGACTTGAATACAATCTTACAAACCATTGTCCGGGAAGTCCGTCTCCTGCTCAATTCTGACCGAGTGCTAATTTATCAATTAATGTCTGAAAATGATGGTGAGGTGATTGTAGAAGAGGTAAATGGTAATTGGCAACCGATTTTGGGTATGCAGTTATCATCAGAATGTTTTCCTGAAGAGTATATTGAACTTTATTTACAAGGTAGAGTCAGAACAATTAACAATGTATCTTGTGAGACATTAAGTCCTTGTCATCGAGAATTCTTGGAAAGTATGCAAGTCCAAGCTAACCTGATCGTATCCATCAAAATGGGTAATCAACTTTGGGGTTTGCTAGTTGCCCATCAGTGTGAATCTCCCAGGAATTGGCAAGATGCAGAAATTGAGTTGTTACAGCAATTAGCAGACCAAGCTGCGATCGCAATTCAGCAAGCCCAACTCTATGCACAAAGTTGTACAGCAGAAGCGAAAGCCACAGCCAAAGCAGCACAGTTAGAACATACCCTACACCAACTTCAAGAAACCCAGTCCAAATTAATTCAAACCGAAAAAATGTCCGGTTTAGGACAGTTAGTTGCAGGTATAGCCCACGAAATCAACAACCCTGTCAACTTTATCTATGGCAACCTCTGTCATGCCAGTAACTATACTGAGGACTTACTCAAGCTTTTACAACTCTACCAATCTCATTATCCCCACCCCAATAGTGAAGTTCTTGCCACTATCGAAGCTATAGACTTTGATTTTCTCATCCAAGACCTACCAAAAATCATGTCATCCATGAAAGTAGGATCAGATCGCATCCGTTCCATAGTCCTGTCATTACGCAATTTCTCCCGTCTCGATGAAGCTGAAAACAAGCGTGTTGACTTACATGAAGGTATTGATAACACTTTATTGATTTTGCAGCATCGACTTAAAGCACACAGCCATTTTCCTGGCATTGAGGTAATCAAAGACTATGGCAAATTACCAAAAGTGGAATGCTACGCCGGACAAATGAATCAGGTATTCATGAATGTCATTAACAACGCAATTGATGTCTTAACCGATGAGATAGAAGAAAGAGTAGAATCAGAAGTGATCAAATCATCACCAACTATTCGTATTTCTACCAGAGTTTCAGCCCAAAATTCCTATCTGTTAGTTAGCATTGCCGATAATGGACCAGGCATGAGTGAAGAAGTGAAAAAACGGATTTTTGACCCATTCTTTACTACTAAGCCCGTTGGTAAAGGTACAGGACTAGGATTAGCAATTAGTTACCAAATTGTTGTAGAAAAACATCGTGGATTGATGGAATGTATATCAGCACCTGGAAAAGGAACAGAGTTCTGGATTGAAATCCCTCTAAAATTTCAAGGAGAATACAAGAGTTAAGATAATTCGTAATTTGTAATTCGTAATTCTTAAGTTGTAAAGTTTAATTGCAAAAATTTCCACCTCCATTTACCCGTGCTAATTTAGTAGTAGAAGTTAAAGAAAAACTTCCCTGGCAGATAAAACAGCTAGTAGAGTGAAAATTTAGTTAAGAGGTGAAATTGCTGTTGAACTCAAATCTGTCTCGTCCGAACAACACAACACCCAACGCGAAAGCTTATATTCTCTCGATAGATTAAAATCAGGGGGCGCTGTAACTAGTATTCATCACTTGTTTATCAAGGACATGAAAGGTAGTACATCCCTAGATAGAATCAAAAACAGGAGAGAGAAACTCAGCTAGTAGATGTTGGGTGTTGTTGTTTGTAATTAAATTCTGGCAATAGTGATACAGCAGAATTCAGAAGTCAGAAGTGAAGGCTGCGTGATATTTGATAGCGTAGCGTATGCCGGATTTTGATTTTCAGTTTGTACCTCCTGCAACTGGCAATTTGTTGTAACTGATAACCGATGTAATTCTAATTCAGAGGGAACAGGAAGCAACTCTTAACAGAAAAAAACTCATGTTTAAAAACATGAGATTGAAATAATGACACTGTTTTTTTCGTGTCACTCTCCTTGTAAAAACATCCTTTTTTTGACTGAGCTTTAAACTCTTAAACTTTAGTTTTTTATTTGTTCCCTGTTCCCTTCTTTTGTAAGAGTAATTTTGTACTATAATAGAATAGCAAGAGACAGTTAAAATCACCCTTTATGTCAATTATTGCGCTCAGAGCGTGGTATCTACAGGATTATCAGCCAATTACAGAATTGGAAAAACGTCCTCCAGACATTCGCTTAAGTAAAAAAAGCTTACTTAAATCAGGATTGCGTGCAGACTTTTTGGAAGAAAGTGACCAAGTAAAAGCATCAACTTGGTTTAGACGGTATCTGGAAGGAGAAAATACTGAATTTTATATCGAGGGTAGCGGTGGTTATTGTGTAGCTAACATTGACTTGATTAGTCATGAGATTTATTTTACCAAACAGGCATTGTTAGCTCAATTAGAACCAACTATTTTTTTCTGCTCTCAAACTGAGTATGTAAAAGCAAGTGAAATACTTAGAGAAGAACTACAAGAAAGTTTAAAAACTTTAAATACAAAATCGCGTTTACCCCTAACATTAATAGAATTATCCAGTTCTAGCAATGCACCTTTGCGGCTAAACCAAGGCATAATGCGGAAAATCCGTAAAAGTTTATTATTTATTGCAGATACCACACCTATCACTAGCCTTGAGGGCAAAGAATCCCATCAACTAGTTCCCAGTCCCCATGTCTGCGTAGAAATTGGTTACGCAATTGCAAGTAAAAGGTCTGAACAAATTCTACTAGGACAAATGCAACGACCAGAATTAGAAGGACAATTTCCCTTTGATTTACCTATACAGCAAATTTTACAATTTCAAGACAGTGGAGAATTAAATAAAATTCTCACGAGGTCTATTGAAACACAGTTAGCACGATTTAAATTATTTTTTTAATTTTTTCTAGCAATTATCGGGAACTGCTGTGGGGGAAGCAAGCGTCAACTCTTCTAGGTGTAGGGGAGAAGAGGCAAAACAGCGATATATGCGGGAATATTCCTCTTTATTCTACTTTTGGCCTCCTGTCTCCTGCCTTATTCAAGCAGTAAGTCTTTTAAAATTCAAAATCTAAAATCTAAAATCCAAAATGAATTACCCTTTTCATTGGGGACAGACGTGGTTAACAATGAGTTGGATGTATTAAAAATGATGTGATGTGAATTTATGCCTAGAACTCCAAACGAATATGCCGTTTTCCTCCTGTTGGATAGCGGACATCGGGAAGAAGTGCGTTTTCCTACTATTCAAGATTTTCAGAAGTGGTATAGTGGGGAGCTAGTGCCAAAGTCAGCTTCTAACGATTTTATTAGCGTACCGATTAAAAATATTCAAGGGGAATATATGGTGGTACGTCCATCCCGGATTGTTGGTATTCGGGTAGAACCGATTTTTAGTTCTAGTATTGAAAGATGATGAGAAAAACCCTTGCTTTGCTATCCTTGAGTTTAGGAATTGCCTTTGTAAATCCTCTTTGGTCAGTTGTTGCTCAAGTTCCAACTACACAGCCAATAACAATACCAACTACACCTGAAGTCTTACCACCACTGCAACCAGTCAACGTGGGAACCGCTTGTACCTCCCAAAGTTGCTTGGGTTGGGATGAACAACTTTGGGGTAAACAAGGAGATAAACAAGCTCTGTTAACTTCCATTGATAACAGTTTGCGTTATTTGGGAACAAATAAAGCAGCGACAATATATGCTGATTACCCCATCAAAGAAATTACCCTAGATCGGGTGCGTCGGAGTTTAGTGCGCTTTCGGCAATTGGTTGTCAGTTCTACATCAGCAACCCAACTACAAGCTGCTGTAAATCGGGAGTTTGTTTTTTACCAGTCTGTCGGCAATGATGGCAAGGGTACTGTCAAGTTCACAGCTTATTACGAGCCGGAGTATACCGCCAGCCGTGTCAGAACTTCAACATATAAATATCCCTTGTATCGAGTTCCAGCAGACTTTAAAGACTGGGCTAAACCCCATCCCAAACGGGTTGATTTAGAAGGTAAAGATGGTTTAAAAGGGAATAAAAGCAAGTTGCGTGGGTTAGAAATGCTTTGGTTCCGCGATCGCTTTGATCCTTACATGATTCAAATTCAAGGTTCTGCCCAAATTAAATTAACAAATGGACAAAAAACCTCGGTTGGTTACGCTGGGGGAACTGATTATCCTTGGACTAGTATTGGTGGAGAACTAGCGAAAGATGGTAAATTGCCACTCAGCGGTTTAACCATGCCCAAGTTAATTAGTTTTTTCCGTCAAAATCCCAGGGAGATGAATAATTATCTACCACGTTGGGAAAGATTTGTTTTCTTTCAAGAAACTAACGGTACGGCAGCTACAGGCAGTATTAGCGTCCCTGTAACAGCAGAACGTTCCATTGCCACAGATAAATCCCTCATGCCTCCTGGCGCACTAGCACTGATTAACAACTCATTTCCTTATCCTGCGGGAAGAGGTAAATTAGAGTCTCGGAGAGTTAGCCGTTTTGTCTTAGATCAAGATACCGGCAGTGCGATTAAAGGCCCAGGAAGAGTAGATTATTTCATGGGGACTGGTAAACTAGCAGGCGATCGCGCGGGTATTTCCGGCGGTAACGGTTCACTGTTCTATTTACTACTCAAAAATTAGTTTATAGATAGATACGGGCGGGGAAACCCCGCCCCTACTTAATGGGCATTATTACGAATTATCCTAATACGGTGGATAACCAAATTCATCATCATCGGCATAAACATAAGAATTGGTAACACCAGCCATTTCTACCTTAGAAATTTCTGGTTTAATCACTTCTTTACCAAATTCTTTGTGTTCTTCAAAAGCCTGACAAATAATTGCCGATTCAGGAGAATCTGAGGCAATCATATAATCAGTTAAAGTTGAGACTGTGGGATGTTTGTAATCGACAGTTGAAGCCACCAAAGCCGTATTTGGTTCAATCCCTCTTTCTTCACATTCAATGATTGGGCAAAAAATTCCATGAGCATGGAACAAAGGTCCTTTTGGAGTCACGGGTTTCTTTTGAAAGCCAGCATAAGCCTTTTCTAATTCCGCCACAAAACCACCGATGGCTCTACCTTGTTGGTATTCAGAATAATTTTTACCAAAACTAGCTCCAGGTGAACCACTGAGAGTTAATTGTAGAGGTGATTGATGTAAAAACTTTTTATCTTCACCTACTAAAAAAATCAGATGACGAGTAAAGGTTTTAAATTTAAGTTTATCAGCTAAAAAAGCATCATAATTATCCTTAAACGTACCCAATTTAATCCCCGTTTCTCGGTCTTTAACAGATAATGGACCACGACGCACAATTACTAATCGGGGAGTAGTGCTAATAAACACAGTTTCCATTCCCGAACTAAATTCATGGTCTACCTGTTGCCAATTATCATCTGGTTGAAAACCAATAGCTTGGGCATTATCTTGGCTAATTGCCAAACCATAACTCTGTAACCCATCTTTTCCATAACGAGGATTGATCATTAACCCCCAGGGAAGGACTTGGGAAGGTGGGGCGTTAAATTTTTCGTCTTCAAAGTCGAACTTAGCAGATGCTTTCATGATTTTAGAATAAAAACGTGTTTAATTTTACAATTTTAACTTTTGTACCATCCATCGAAGACATCAGGCACAGTCTGAATTAGATTGTAACAACTAGGGAAAAAATATTTTCCAGACCGACAGAATAATACAAGTAGATAGACAGAATTAAATGTCAGATAAAATTTTGGTCGTAGTGAGCGATTTATCGCTCTCTTGCTAGGTTTGATAGGGCTAAAGCCCTGACTACTAACTTTTCTTTTATTCAGTCTTACTACTTAGCTCAAAAGCAGCTGGAATATATTCTTGCAGTTGTAAAGTGAGTTCATTTGTGGATAGACTTGCGATCGCTTCAGGAATAGCAGTAACTTTACCATGAGTTTTTAATACCCGTTGACAAAAGACAATAGCCACATCAAAGCGGCATGGATAATCAGCTTTTTCAGGATATTCAGCCAAAAATATTTCTGCTGTGCGCCAGATTTTTGCTTGCTTTTGGGGAGTGATAGCGGTTCTACCCCCAGTATCCCAATTACCTGCACTGCGGGTTTTTACTTCTACAAATGCTAGGATTGAGTCTGGATTGTTGGTATTTGGGGCGGTTGTTGTTTGCTCGTGATACTGGGCGATAATATCGATTTCTCCCCAGCGAGAACAAAAGCGGCGGTGCAGAACCTCCCAACCTGTAGATTGTAACCATTGGGCTACTAGGTCTTCTCCTAAATGACCAATATCTGGATAATTAGATCGTGGAGATTTAGACATTAATTAAAAATACCATGAATACTAAGTATCGGATTTGCTCAATTATACTCAGTTTATTGCTGTGGGTAATCATTCCCATGACAACATTAGTAGGTCTAACATCAACAGCATTGGCACTGGAATACAATAAAGAAATCCTCGTGGAAGCTGATTTTTCAGGACGTGATTTAACAGACTCCAGCTTTACCAAAGCTAATCTCCGTCAGAGTAATTTTAGTCATGCTAACTTGAGCGGTGTTAGCTTTTTTGCAGCGAATCTAGAGTCAGCCAACTTAGAGGGGGCTAATCTTACAAATGCTACCCTTGATTCTGCGCGTCTGATTAAAGCAAATTTAACTAATGCAGTTTTAGAAGGTGCATTTGCAGCCAGTGCCAGATTTGATGGTGCTATAGTTGACGGAGCGGATTTTACTGATGTACTGCTGCGTTCAGATGAGCAAAAAAAATTGTGTAAGATTGCCAAAGGCACTAATCCCGTTACAGGTAGGGATACGCGGGACACGTTATTTTGCCCCTAGTTGCTCAGTTATAATCAGGTGATAAATACTTCATTACTAAAGCTCAGTAATCAGTAATTGCTCTGTTGCCTGTTTATTGAAGGAGAAAGCTGGATGTTAACCCTTTTGAAAATGTGCCTACAGCTTTTTAAGGCCAGGTTATCACGATACATTGTTACCTGGGTATTTACCAGTATTGTCGTGATTGAACTAGCAATTCTGGTACCTTCTTATTTTCGGAGGGAAGATGAACTATTATCCAAGTTGGAAGATGTTTCGGATGAAGTTTTTGCTTCCCTTATTTACAAAATTCAGCAAGGTGCAGATGCTTCAGAAATTCTGAGTATTACAGCTAAGAAACTCAAACCTGGATCTGTGATTCTAGGTGGAGCAGTTTATCAAGCTAATGGGAAATTAGTGGGAACATTTGGGGAAAAACCCCAGATTTCTGCAACTAATTTGGGGAAGGCCAAGGTTTTTCGGTTTCGGAGTCACGATGGAAACCGCTATGATGTTGCTTGGTCTGCCCAGATGTTAGCTGAGAAGTATATCCTGATTGTGCGTCATGATTCTTCCTCTGTACAAGCCGAGTTGTATGCTTTTTCAATCAGGGTTGCTGGACTGGTTTTAATCATCTCGATTTTTGTTACCCTAACAACAATGCTGACTCTGGGAGTAACGGTGATTAGGCCGATTTTGTTGCTGCGAGATGATTTGGTAGCTGCGGGGGAAGCGATTAGTAAAGATGGGGATGATCCGCTTTTTTCTACTTTGTCTGTGCAACGTCGGGATGAAATGAGTGAGGTGATCGAGGCATTTAGCCAAATGTTTCAACGGGTAAGACAAGAAATACGCGATCGCCAACAGGTAGAAGCTTGTCTACGGGATGAGAAGGAAAAATCTGAACGCTTGCTGCTGAATATTTTACCTGCGGAGATTGCCCAACAGTTGAAACAGGATCAAAGTGCGATCGCTCAACGATTTGATGAAGTCACTATTCTCTTTGCAGATATTGTCAATTTTACCGGACTAGCGGCGCATATCACACCTATAGAACTTGTTAATTCTCTCAATGAGATTTTTTCTAGCTTTGATAGATTAGCAGAATTTCATGGTTTAGAGAAAATCAAGACAATTGGTGATGCTTATATGGTAGTTGGTGGTTTACCTACACCCCGCTCTGATCATGCCCTTGCTGTTGCTCAAATGGCACTAGATATGCAACAGGTAATTACTCAAATTAAAACGACAACCGGTGAATCTTTTCAATTACGAATTGGGATTAATACTGGTTCTGTAGTTGCTGGGGTAATTGGTTTGAAAAAGTTTAGTTATGATTTATGGGGTGATGCAGTTAATCTAGCTAGTCGAATGGAATCTCATGGCATTGTCGGCAAAATTCAATTATCAGAAACGACTTATTCACACATTAAAGATGATTATAAATTAGAAAAACGGGGATTAATTCAGGTAAAAGGTAGAGGTGAAGTAACTACTTTTCTGTTAATTAGCAGACATAATTCGTAAACAGGTGACAGGTGACAGGTGACAGGGAACAGGGAACAGGGAACAGGGAACAGGGAACAGGGAACAGGGAACAGGGAACAGGGAACAGGGAACAGGGAACAGGGAACAGGGAACAGGGAATTTTCTCCGCGTCTCCGTGTCTCCCCATCTCCGCGTCTCCCCATCTCCCCATCTCCGCGTCCCCGTGTCCCCGCGTCCCCGCGTCTCCCCATCTCCGCGTCCCCGCGTCAGCCATAACGAACACCATTTAACCGGATACGATAATTACCAAACCCTCACTCTCATTTCCTAATCTATCCACTGCACATACTGCATAGGTTCCGGGTTGTACGGTAGCAAAGGTAGTCCCTGTAGATAAAATGCGCTGGATTGTCCAATTATTTGCAATTTGGCGATAAAGAGTCCAAGAACGCACAGGTTGATTATCAGTTGGTTGCCAATTTAATTTACCATTTTCAAATTTGATATCTTTGGGAGGAGGAGGTGGAGTGTTATTTTGCCAGGACATACTGGGAACGATAGCGGGTATGGGATAATAAGACTTAAATTGGTCAGCTATACCTTGGCGATTGTTTTTGATAGAACTCATACTAAAAAAGATATTTCCCAAAGAAAACTTTCCAGCCAAGTTGCGAGAAAGGAGAATTTGCTTTTCTATTTCTGAATTTTTCCAAACTTTCCCGTCAAGTTGTCCGATATTATTACCAGCGTAAATATGTCGTTGTTTGGTATTAGTTTCTGTCCACCATTTTAGTAAGACTTCATAACTTTGTTGTATTTGGTCAGTACGCCAATAAAGTTGGGGGGCTAAATAATCTATCCAACCTTCTTGTAACCATTTTTTGGAATCAGCATAAAGGACATTATAGGGATCTAAACCAACAATACCTGCTGGTTGTCCGGGGCGATAAATGCCAAAGGGACTAATACCAAATTTAACGTGAGACTTAGTTTTTTTAATTCCCTGAGATAAACGCAACACCATCTGATTTACGTTTTCCCGTCGCCAATTTTCTAGGCTGAGTGTGCCACCATTTGATTTATAAGCTGCGTAGGTTTTGCTATCAGGAAAAGATTGACCAGATATGGGATAAGGATAAAAATAGTCATCTAGATGAATGGCATCTAAATCGTAGCGGCTGACAACATCGATAATTACATTGTAGGCTCGATCTTGGACGATTTTTGCGCCTGGGTCCATCCATAATTGATTACCCCATTGATAAACAACTTCAGGATTTGTGACTGCTATGTGGGGACGGACATTAGAACCACTTTTGATAGTAGTTTTGGCGCGGTAGGGGTTGAACCAAGCATGAAGTTCAATATTGCGTTTATGACATTCTGCGATCGCATATTCTAAAGGATCATAAAATGGTTCTGGTGCTTTCCCCTGCGTCCCTGTAATCCATGCACTCCAAGGTTCTAACTCAGAAGAGTATAAAGCATCTCCCTCTGGTCGTACCTGCAAAACTAAGGCGTTAAAATTGAGAGATTGTAATTGTTTGATAATTTCTAATAGTTCGGCTTTCTGCTGTTCCACTGGAAGTCCTGGTTTGGAAGGCCAATCACTATTCCACACTGTTGTCACCCAAGCACCGCGAAACTCTCGGCGATGATTTAACCTAATTGTATTATTGGGTGTATTGGGATTTGTGGGGACAACGATATAGTCAGAGGTGATTTTTTCTGCTTTCCCCAGATATACCAAAGCTTGATATACCATTACCGCTACCTCAGCACGAGTAGCAGCCATTTGCGGGTTCAGTATTTTAATATTGGGATAATTAGCCACCCAACCGACACGAGTTGCGATCGCCACCTGATTGATAGCATAACTAGAAATAACGGGCGCATCTTGATAGATTTGTGGTAACTTACTCACTAAGTCAGGTGCTACCTGAGCAGCAATCTCCAACCCGTTGACCATAGAGACTAAGACATCACCCCTAGAAATAGTATCATTGGGGCGGAAAGTTTGATCAGGATAGCCCACCAGAAATCCAGTTTCATAAACTTTTTTAATGGCATTTTTAGCCCAATATGTCTCATCGACATCTTTAAAAGATAGATATTCCCGTTTTTTAGTGGGCGTAAATACAGAACCGATGATAGCCGCAAACTCACCACGAGTAACAGGATTATTAGGGCGAAAAGTCCCATCACTATATCCATTGAGAATGCGACGCTGAACTAAACCCTGAATAAATAAATACGCCCAATGATTTTGAATATCGGATAATGAGGGAGAAGTGGATACCATAGGATATTTTGCGAATGATTGATATTTTTCAATTAAGAATAATACGGTGTTTAGGTTTATGCCTTATACAGCGTGTACCAATATTAAAAGTATTTGCACTCCAATTAATAATTGGGTTAAAAAGAAGGACACCTAACTTAGGGAAACGTTGAGGAGTTTACCCCAAAGTGTAATTACGAATTACGAATTATTTTGTCCTTGTTTCTGAATCGCATCCGACAAATTTTTTGCCAAGATGATAAAATCTGAAGGCATCATTAACAGCGTCGTCGTGTTATTTTCCGCTCCAATTTCTGTTAACATTTGCAATCGTCTTAATTCTAAAGCTGCCGGATTTTCCATAATCATTTGTGCCGCTTCAGATAATTGTACCGAAGCTTCTTTTTCTGCCGCCGCCTTAATTATTCGGGCGCGTTTTTCTCTAATTGCTTCAGCTTCTTTTGCCATTGCTCGTTGCATAGCCAGCGGAATTTCTACGTCTTTAGTTTCTACACGTTCAATTAAAATACCCCAAGGACCAGTTATTTCATCGACAATTTCTTGAAGTTTTGTGTTAATCCTATCCCGGTTTTGTAAAACATCATCCAATATATTTTGCCCAACCACATTACGCAAGGTAGTTAAAGCAGTTTGATAAACTGCTAATTGGTAGTTTTCAACCTTATTAATGGCTAAAGTTGCGTTAGTAATGCGGTAGTAGAGAACAGCATTAACTTTGATGGTGACACTATCAGCAGTAACAGTTTCTTGAGGTTCAATAGTCACCGTCTTCGTGCGAATGTCTACCTGAGTTTTTTGATCAATTAAGGGTATAATCCAATATAAACCAGGACCACGAACACCCTTAATTCTACCTAGCCGAAATATAACACCACGCTGATATTCTTGGTCTAGCTTAAAACCAGCTATAAATATGATTAAAATGAAAACAATAATCAATGGTAGCATTTGTAGTTAAGCTCATTTTAAATAGTTCTATTCTAAACCTAAAATAGATACACCGAGAGAAATTTTATATATGAGATGAGGAACGTTTAATTTGTTATACCAATTCTGTATAAAGATGCGCCAAATTCAAAGAGGAACGAACCACAGAGACGCAGAGGACACAGAGAAGAAAAAGACAAGGTTATAAAATTAAGCGCAGCCTCATAAAGAAATGGTATTACTAATAGGACTAAAGCTGCGTGTCACACCAAAAATCTATTGTATGGTGTGGTTCGGCAAGCTCACCAACCACGTCAGATATCAAAAATCTGTTTATTTACTAGATTTATGCAGTCTGACGCACCCTACCAATGTGCCAGTTGCGTAAGTCCTGTAAACTACAAAAACTCCCTCTGTGTACCTCTGCGCTAACCTCAGCGTACCTCTGCGTTTTATAAACCCATAACTTGACGATAACGCCCTTCCATTTGCACTACACTTTCTGATTTTTGAGTTGTTTCCCACTGACTACGGTTAAATAATTCTTGCCGCAATTCATCAACATTAATAGTTGTAACTGCACCATTAGCAATAATTTGTTTACCATTAACCCAGGCACTATCTACAACATTGTTAGGACGACCCAAAACCAATAAACCAATAGGATCAGTCCGAGGTAATAATGATAAATTAGTCAAATCATAAAGAACTAAATCAGCTTGTTTACCTACAGTTAAAGAACCAATTTTAGCATCTATATTTAGTCCCTTTGCCCCACCTAAAGAAGCCATTTCGACAGCTTCACGGGGAGTAATCCAAAATTGATAATCAAAATCTGTAACATTGTGCAGAATCGAACCCATTTTAATAGCTTCTAACAAATCTTGAGAATCATTACTAGAAGCACCATCACAACCAAAAGTTACATTTACCCCAGATTGACGATATTTTAAAATAGGAGCAATACCACTACCTAAACGCAGATTACTTAAAGGATTATGAACGACAGTAGATTGAGTTTGGGCAAGAATATTAATATCAGCATCAGTTAACCAAACACAATGGGCTAAACTAGTACTAGCGCTCAAAAAGCCAATAGTTTGTAAATGTTCAACCGCACTACAACCATATTTTTCTTGTGCAAGCTTTTTCTGAGCCTTGGTTTCCAGTAAGTGCGAGTGACGACAAAGATTGTAACGATTACTTAACTCAATACATCCAGTAAATAGAGCATCAGTACACAACTGAATCCCCGTTGGTGCAACTAAAATAGTAATACCCTCCTCTGGACGATGAAACAACCTTACCGCTTCTTCAATAATTGCCAAAGTTGACCCAGTCGAACGAAAATAAGGCTCATGAATTTGGGAAAATTCCCCTGAAGGAATACTTGCATTCAAAGACTCATCTTGAATTAGAGGTGCAACAAAAGCCCGAATTCCGATTTCTTGATAAGCGCGAACAGATGTAGCGATAGTTTCTAATTCTTTTCCGGGAATTAACACCAAATGATCAACTACACTCGTTCCCCCAGAAAGTAAAGTTTCTACCGCCGTTCCCAAGGCGCTGAGATAAACCTGTTCCGTATCCAAAGGGGCAAACTCATACAGGTGTGCTAACCATAATTCTAACGGTAAAGGTGGAATTACTCCCCGTTGCCAATGTTCGGAAGAATGGGTGTGGGCGTTAACAAAACCAGGCAATAATAATTTATGTTCACCGTTAATTTTTGTACCAATCACATCTAAATCGGTTGCAATGGCGGAGATGATACCATTGATAACTTGAACATCTACAGTTGTGTAACCATTTGTAATAGGAATTACAGCATTTTTGATAGTAAAGTTCATTATTTTAACCTTGATTAAGTAATTGAACAGTCAACATATTTTTAAGTTACAACGTAAACAATGATATTAGGTGTTGGCATTTATGAATTTACCCGTTCGGACTTTAGGAATTGCACCAAATGCTTGGAATGTGAATCAAGATTTTGCAGATATTACTCGTCCGCAAAAAAACCCACAATTCGTTATTTTATCAACAGAAACCAAAACCCTGCGCCTAGATTTAGCAAAAACCGCCATTATCATTATTGATATGCAAAACGATTTTTGTCATCCTGATGGTTGGTTGGCGCATATCGGCGTAGATGTCACCCCAGCCAGTCAACCTATTGAACCGTTACAAAAATTATTACCACAACTACGGGCGGCCAATGTGCCTGTAATTTGGCTAAATTGGGGAAATCGTCCTGATTTATTGAATATTAGTGCGGCTTTACTCCATGTCTATAATCCCACAGGTGATGGTGTAGGATTGGGACATCCTCTGCCCAGCAATGGAGAAAAAGTACTCATGGCGGGAAGTTGGGCGGCTGCGGTAGTAGACGAACTCCAGCAGCTACCTGATGACATTAGTGTCGATAAGTATCGCATGAGTGGCTTTTGGGATACGTCCTTAGATAGTATTTTGCGGAATTTAGGAATAACGACAATATTATTTGCAGGTGTCAATGCTGACCAATGTGTTTTAACAACATTATGTGATGCCAACTTTTTAGGATATGATTGCATTTTAGTCAAAGACTGTACTGCTACAACCTCCCCTGAATATTGTTGGTTAGCTACATTATATAATGTCAACCAATGCTTTGGTTTTGTCACAGATTCAACAGCAATTTCTACAACTTTGAATAACACCAGTTCTCAATAGAAAATAGAGACTGGGAAGAAGTTTTCACCCATAACAAAATCTAAAATCTAAAATCTAAAATTGAACTATGCAAGCTACTTGTTGTGTGATTCCGGTTATTAAATCTCCCAAAGATTATCAAGCATACCGCATCAGCCCCCGTGACTCTAATCGATTAGCAATTATCTTTGATTCCACAACTGCTAATACTTCTTTAACCTGTTGTATAGAAATATTTGATGTCGGTGGACAAACGCCAGCAAATCGTCATCAATGGGCATTAGAAATGTTTTTTATTCTCAAAGGAGAAGGAGTTGCTATTTGTGACGGTAAAACAGTAGCAATCAAATCTGGAGACAGTTTATTAGTACCGCCTACAGGCACGCATTTGATTAAAAATACGGGTGCAAATCGTCTTTATACACTGACAATTATGGTTCCCAATGAAGATTTTTCAGAACTAATTCGCAGTGGTATTCCCGTAGAATTAGATGCAGAAGATATGGCTGTTTTGGGGAGAGTAGATCCTTTTAAATTTGTTTAGGTCAGAGAATGGACTAGAAGTCACAGCTACACAAATATAACCAATATCTACGAGTTTAAAATCATCCCCAAATCAACCAAAATAAATATGAAACTTCGTCAAATTTTATATGGAATGAGTAGTTTAAGTAGAGTAACGTAAATAATTAAAGGTTTGTAGTGAGGTATTCATCCCTACATTCCGGTCTGAAAACTTCACTAAGAACTAATTTCAAAAACAGAAAGACAATATTCAGGTTATACCAATTTCATATAAAGATACATAAAAAGAACCCCTCCCTAACCCCGCAAGCGAGGAGGGAACCGGATTTTTGTGGTCTAGGGAGTGTCAAAATAATATGCAGCCTCACAAATAATTGGTATTACAAACCAACAGCTGATCCGAAGTTGAAATTTGAGGGAGGACTGGTAATTTCTGTACCAGGTTTACATAAACACATTGCCAAAATTGATAGAACAGTACATTGAACGATTTGTTTCAAATCGTGCTTTAGGGTTTTGGAATGTTGGTGTTTACTTTCTAGCTCAAAACTCAGACATTGTTCAACGGGGTGGAAAATTCCTAAAAGCACTGCTGAGTGAAGGAAAAAGTGGACTTGAGCCTATTCGGATTCATAAGAACATAGAAGACGTATCAAAACAAGATGGCAGCCAGAGTGAATCCGGTATTCTTAATATGCTAAGAAAATTTGAGCAACCCCGTCTAGCAATATTTAATCAACAAGACCCTCAATTAAATTTTAATCATCCTCTTGGTTCTGTTTTCAATGGTTTAACGACCCCTCTCACTACTGAAGAGTTGAGTATGTTTATAAACCTACCCAGTCAGAATTATTTGAAGTAAGAAGAAGTAATAATCATAAACTTAACATAATTTAGAGCATATTCCCAAGATTTTAGAACTTGTTACGACATACTTTACAACTAGCCAACGCCATTCGCTTGGGTGACAATGCTCAAGCATTAGAATTTATTGAAGGCTTAATTAACTCTAACGAACCAGCTTTAAAAATTACCGCTACCCTGACTACAACCTTTCGCACTTGGCTAACAGTCAAACAGATGATCATCACTGGATGTCAAGATGACAATGCAATATCCCAACTTGCAGACGTGAAAAATTCCAAACGCTTGTATTACATCCGCCAAGAGGTTGCTAATTGTTGTGTAAACAAGCTGAAAAATAATTTGAAAATGCTGTTGGAACTAGAACTAATGCTGAAATTTGGTGTAAATGAAAAACTCGCCTTGCAAACTCAAATTATCAAACTTTGCTCGTAGTTACTATTTATTTCAAATGCAATATACACCGCTGAAATCGGTTTATTTTTACCTCAATATTACTCCTAGATGAATCCAATTGAATTGGAGTGGCAGCATTTGAAAAAAGATGAGCTATCGGGACAGATGCTTAAAGGCAAAGAATATCTTGCTTATGCGGTAATAAATGGGGTGAAGACTAGGGGAGAAAGAAAAAAACATAGTACAGAACATATTAAATTTAACAATTAGTAATCTTGTTAACTTTCCGTCACATAGTTATAAATTTCCTCACCGACCTACTTAAATTTATAGTCAATTTTATAGTCAATATTGCTAACCTAGAAAGGAAACCCCCTAAAGACTGATTTACCATGATGCGATCGCTCTTATGATTTCTAGGATTTGAGAATTTAGTAGATGATTGTTTAGGAATAGATTCACATGAGCCAAAAACCTAATAAAGTTTTGAAACAATCAGGAGTTATTCCCTATCGTGTCAGAGATGGAAAAGTTGAAATTTTATTGATTACCACTCGTAAAGGTCAAAGTTGGGTAATTCCTAAAGGGGGAGTTTGTAAGGGAATGAGTCCTTATGATTCAGCTGCTAAAGAAGCATGGGAAGAAGCAGGAGTAGTTGGCCAGGTCAATAATGAGAAAATCGGTGCGTATGAATATCGTAAAAGGGGTAATATCTATCGAGTAAATTTATTTTTGTTACCAGTGGAGACAGTTTTAGAAGATTGGCCAGAGGCAATGCAAAGAGAAAGAATGTGGTTAGATATTAAACAAGCTGCCACACTAGTAAAGGAAACGTCTCTGAAAAGAATTTTCAAGATTTCGCAAGACCAAGGGTTAATTTAATCCTTATTTCTTGTATATGAATTATCATTATTTAGAATTGCCCCAAAATTGCCCCAGTTTTATCCGGGGCTTTTGTCGCTTTTATTACAGTTAACTTATCGTTAATTGCAAAACTGTTAAGTAATTTTAACTTTTTAGCACTCAGTCATGTTAATAAAATAACATTGTCATCCATATCTTTTACAAATGAACTTGATCAAGTTCTCAAAGACTTAAAAAAACTAGTCAAATTTTGATTTAACGTTGAATTAACTATGTCCAGTCGTCCTATCTATTTCGATTGTCACGCTACTACACCAGTTGATGAAAGGGTACTAGCCGCAATGATTCCCTATTTTACCGAAAAGTTTGGTAATGCAGCTAGTATTAGTCATGTTTACGGTTGGGAATCAGAAGCTGCTGTTCAACAAACACGGAGAATTTTAGCAAATGCCATTAATGCTAACCCCGAAGAAATTGTTTTTACAAGTGGTGCAACAGAAGCCAATAATTTAGCTATCAAAGGTGTAGCAGAAGCTTATTTCCAAAAAGGTCAACACATTGTGACTGTGGCAACAGAACATAAAGCAGTTTTAGACCCTTGTGAATATTTAAAAAGCCTTGGTTTTGGTCTGACAGTTTTACCTGTGCAAAAAGATGGATTAATTGATTTAAATCAGTTAGAAAAAGCTTTACGACATGATACAATTTTAGTATCTGTGATGGCGGCAAATAATGAAATTGGGGTTTTACAACCTTTAGCAGAAATTGGAGAAATTTGCCGTCAACGTCAAATTGTTTTTCATACAGATGCAGCCCAAGCAATTGGTAAAATTCCCTTAGATGTGGAAGAGATGAACATTGATTTAATGTCTCTCACAGCCCATAAAGTATATGGACCAAAGGGTATAGGTGCTTTATATGTTCGCAGACGCAACCCTAGAGTTAAACTTATTTCCCAACAACATGGGGGAGGACATGAACGAGGGCTGCGTTCTGGTACGTTATATACACCGCAAATAGTTGGGTTTGGTAAAGCTGTAGAAATTGCTTTGTCAGAACAAGAAACAGAAAATCAGCAATTGACAGAATTAAGATTAAGATTGTGGAAAAAGTTATCTACTATCGAAGGAATTCATTTAAATGGACATCCTCAAAAAAGATTATCAGGTAACTTAAATATTAGTATTGAGGGTGTAGATGGTGCTGCACTTTCTTTAGGTTTACAACCAATTATGGCAGTTTCTTCAGGTTCTGCTTGTTCTTCAAATAATGTTGCACCTTCCTATGTGCTGACTGCTTTAGGAAATTCGGAAAAGTTGGCTTATGCTTCGGTGCGGTTTGGGATTGGTCGATTTAATACTATGGAGGAAATTGACACCGTTGCCGAACATTTGATTTCTACTGTCAAAAGTTTAAGAACTTCCTCAGTAGTTAGTTGTTAGTTAATCTAGAACCCCGATTTCTTGACTTAAATTGAAGAGATAGGGGTTTTATTAATAAAATAACGATATAATGAATAAATAAATAATTCAGCTTTTAATCATGAACATACAACGCACAATTTACTGGAACAAGCTTACAGAGATTGAAGAACTAAAAGATTTTTTTGAAGAAGATTTTCCAAGGTTTAAAAAGCTCATAGAAGATCGCATTGAAGAGTTTGAAAAATTTTCTGATGAAGCTCTAGATAAATTTAGCAAATTGCGAGCGTTAGAAATAACTAATGGTTGCACTCAATGGGGATTTCGTCGTGGTGATCAAGAATGTTTGTCTGTAGAACAAACCCGTGAATGTATGAATCTAGTTATGGGTTTTATGAAACGGACAGAATTATATTTTCCTAGTGAGGGTCAAATTGAATTTGACGAGGAACAAAAAGCATTTATTCAAGCAGGAAGATCGCTTTACCAAGATGCTTTTAAGAAAAATATTAAAGAGTCAGAGCGTGAATACTATGCAGCATCAACAGCCCAGTTTATTGTCTATGGGCATGAACGTATGCAGCGAGCTATGACACTAGTAAAACAAGATTATGAAACTCTCTTTTCTCCTTACTACATTGAACGGGGACAAAAATATATTCTTCCCTATTTAAGAAGCTTTGAAATGTAGGGTATGTTGTCGCACAGCACAACAGATATGGAATTTTTAAAGCTGCATTAGGAAATAACAGACCACACAATTTATAGTTATTCATATAGATTAGATATCTGGATAAAAATTAAATATGTGTTTCTTCTAACCCTTGTAGAAACATTGCATGGGTAGGGATTCTCGGCTCTACAATTTTTTCCGAAGATGTCTATTGAATTCTTCTCACCAAATTACAAAAAAAAGGGAACAGGGAACTCTTAACAGGGAACAGATAAGAAACTTTAGTTCTGAGTTTAAAGCTCAGTCAAAAAAAGGATGTTTTTTGAGATGCGTAGCACCAAAAAAACAGTGTCATTATTTCAATCTCATGTTTTTAAACATGAGTTTTTCCTGTTAAGAGTTGCTTCCTGTTCCCTCTGAATTAATAAGGATCTGAGTCAAACCTTCCCCGCTTCACACTCCTGAGATAATAACCCTTTGAAGGTAATTTGTTTAAATCAAATGTCTCACCTCTAGGAACTCTCCAAATTTTATAATCGTGAAAAGTCAGCGGAGTTCCAGGTTGACAGACTTCTGGTGGATGATCTCCTAAAATAAAATATGCTGCACCTCTGCCCATAACTTTAGCAATACCGTATTTATCAACCAGTAAAGAAGTTTCTTCACTAATAGCTATACCTAATGCAGTTGCAGATACACCATCTTGAATTTGACGGGCAATAAAAACCATAATTCTACCCATTCTTTTCCGTTCATCGAAATGAGTATCAATGATGGTTTTTCGCAAATACTTCCACTGAAAAAAGTTATAGGTAAAGGTAACATTACGATAGGGATCATCAAGTACTTCTGCACTTTCAATACTATCTTCACAAGCGCAAGAATCATAAATATATTCACTTTGAATCATTGCCCCTGCACTTGTGCCACCAATAGCACCACCTTTATCGTAAACCGACTTAACAGCAACTTCTAATTTCGTGTTTTTCCAGTTGCGAATATATTCACATTGATCACCACCCGCAAAGAAAATGACACCGGCATTTCTGACTTTATCAAAAATATCGGTTCTGTTGGCTTCTTGTCTATTGCTAATAATTAAAGTTTCTACATAATTGACACCTCTCATGCGATAAATTAGCTGATTGTAATCATCGTCACCAGCAGCCCGAATCACTAAAACATTGACTTTGTGATCAGAATTACTCCCTCCTCTAACGGTGTTAATCATCCACTGGATAGCGTCATCGACATCGGGACCACCTCCACCCAAATTATGCACAGGGCCAGCTAACAGAGGTAGCTTATAACCTGTTTTAGCTGCGGGAGGACGGACATCAGTTGTGATATCTCGGAAATAGCGCTTCAGGTTTGCTGTCAAATGGTTGATGATGTGGTTTACCATTTTCAACAACATAGTTTTTGCATTCTTCCAACGCTTTGCTATATTTGGGAATGCCTTTGTCATATTAATCTTTTGGCGCAAACAGCAATTACTGCTAACTCTCTCATTAGAAAGGGTAAAATTCCCAGCGTACAGACTTTGTAGTGTTTTTTTACGCTAAAAAATGGAGAGTAATTATTAATTCTCTGCAATACTCTGGGAAAACCTCAGTTTTCCTTGGTGTTTAATTACCAATCAATTGGTGATGACTGTGCTGGGTGTAGTGAGTGAAGCGATCGCTCTCTTACCACTCTCTCATAAACCACTGCTGTTTGTTTAGCTAATTTCGGCCAACTAAAACGTCGTTCTAAATCTTCATAAGCGTTATCTACCAACCATTGTCCATAACCTGGATTTTTCAGGACTTCCAAAATTCCCCAAGCTAGGGAATCGGAGTTATTAACGCAAGTGGTAATTCCCGTTTTTGTATGCTGTACTACTTCAGGAAAACCACCTATATCTGAAACTACTACAGGGACTCTAGAAGCAAAACTTTCTAACGCAACAATACCAAAGGGTTCATAAAGACTAGGAAAAACTGCACAGTCAGCTATGGTTTGGAATTTATCTAAGTAATCATCAGATAGAAAACCTGTAAAATAGCATTTGTCCCAAATTCCTAAATCCCAAGCTTGGCTTTTTAAATGGTCGGTATTACCACCACCAACGATCACAAATTTAACGTAACCTCCCATTTCCCAAAGTACCTTAGGCGCAGCATTAAGTAATACGGGTACACCTTTTTCATAGGTCATGCGACCCAAATAATAAACGATTTTTTCATGATCATCGGCAAATTGGCGACGAAAATCTAAGGCATGAAAATCTTCGTGGTGTTGTTTTTTTTCTGGTCGAATACCGTTATAAATAACATCAATTTTGTTGCTAGGACTATGTAGTACTCTTTGTACTTCTAATCGCATATATTCGGTACAAACAATAATACGCCAAGCGTTATAAGCCAAGGAATTTTCTTTATCGTTAATGTAGCGTTGAGTTTCATTGTGAATACCGTTATAGCGCCCGTATTCAGTCGCATGGATAGTAGCGATGAGGGGAATTTTAAAGGTATGCTTGAGAGCGATTGCCGCATCTCCAACTAACCAATCATGGGCATGGATAATATCAAATCCGCCTTCTTCCATGATCAACTTACCACCGTGATGTCCCATGCTTTCGTTTAAATTAACTACCCAGTGGAAAAAGTCATTACCTTGGGACACAGGTAATCGATGTACATGAATTCCTTCAACTACCTCATACAACGATGCTTGTGTAACTTCAGGTGTAATCAGGTGAATTTCATGCCCTAGTTTTACCAGTTCTGGATATAATTCTGCTACATGACGGGCAATACCTCCCACTATCCTGGGCGGAAATTCCCAACTCAGTACTAGTATCTTCATTTACGCAACTCCCCGACGATTTACAAAAATCTCAAAAACTATTCAAAAACTATATTTATCTCAAAAGATAGGTCTAGCAATTACCATGAGGATGATGACTAAATTTTTTAATTTTTTAATAGTTTTTTTCATAAAGCTTATCAGAGTTGTCAAACTTAGGGAACTATTTCAGATATGGGATTTTAAAATCCCCAAAGACTGTAATGCTTTTGCAATACCCCTCGGTTAAGGCGAAAAAACGAAAATACGTAGGGCTGGCTGAATAAAGCTAGAACCTATTCCAAATCAGGGTTTCAAGTCTTGTTGGCAAAATTAAGTATAAGGTATAATATTATAGCATACAGAAATCCATGCGATCGCTTCAAAGTCGCTGGCATCTGCCCAAAAATGAATTTCCCGGCTAATAGTTAAAGTTTATTAAAGCATACTGAGTATTGTTGAGGCTATTTAGTCATTTTTAGATGACTTTTATTGTTTCCATAGTTGCGGAAATTTGATGATTAGAAAATCAAAATTTATTGTTACTACTGACTAAGGTTTAATTATTTGAATACCTTAACCTCTTAAAAAATTGTTTTGATAAAGCGCTTACTTGGGGCAGAAACCGAACCCATACTTGATCAATATGGGGAGGTAGGTTTAGTCGGTCTAATACTGGCAACTTTTATTGCCAGTCTGGCAAGGTAAGCTCATAGACATTTGGTAAAGTATGAACTTGACAATTCCGTTCACCCTATGGATAAAACGTCTATGAGCTATAGCGAAGTTAACAAAATTATTGCTCAAATACTGGAGGTTAAGTTTCAGTATGAAGCAAACTTACAGACAGGAACTCCATCAGGTAATTACTTTTGGTATCGCAAGCGCAAAGAAGTTGCTGACCTGATTAGTAAGAACATTCAATTATTGTCCTCCATAAACAAAGATACACCAAGTCATAACTTTGTTGACGTTGGTTGTGGAGATGGATTAGATATTTTTCTCATCAAGCAGCTATTTGATAATTACTCAGTCAAATACCACTACTTGGGGCTAGAAGGCAGTCCTGCCAGCTATAGGATTTGTAATTTGAGAAAAGAATACTTCAATGCTGATAATATTGACTTTAAGACCGTTGATATTACTAATAGTTTACCCCTAGACGACGGCTCTGTTGACCTATTGTATTGCTCAGAAGTTATTGAACATATCCTTAATCCTACGGGCTTCTTAAAGGAACTACGTAGAGTCATCAAAACAGGAGGCTATTTCATATTGACAACTCCAAACGAACCTAACATCTTTCAAAAGAGTTATTGGCTTTCAAATGCACGTTCTAAGACTAAAGCCTTACAAAATGATTTGAGAGATAATCCCACAAAATTCTTAATTAATGGTAAAGAAGTTCCTATATATGGGCATATTTCTTGTCGTACAGATACTGAGTGGGATCAAACGCTAGGTGAAACTGGTTTTTCGCTTATTGACTATCGTAGGGGAGCTATTGTCTATGGAGGTACTCCATATCATGATCAAGACTTAATTTTAGGTCTAAAATTTCTGCTAGAGAGCTTTCTTAATATTTTACCAAAGCGTTTGACACGTTCAATTTCCAACCAAGTAGTTGCTTTATATCAGGCAACAACTTAACGAATCCTTAAATGAATTCCCTTGGGGGGAACCACAAAAAAGATACCAGCGGTGTTTTAGAACCTATCTTCCGCACCCTCAACTGTCACAATCGGTTTTTACTCTTTTTTGTGATGATATGAGGATGTATTGTATACCACATCTCAATGAATTAACGGATACATGATGTCGATAAGGCATAATTTATATCCAAAAATCAAGAGAGAATTAAGTGATAATACTATGTGACACCCCAGGGTGCGGAATGTGGGTTAGAACTATTCGTTGTGTGGCGTGGATCTGGATTTTGACGGCTGGTAGGTATCACCGTGCCAAAAAAGGTTTTTTGTATGCTAAGAAAAATTTAAGTGCCTGAAACGACGATTTTTCGTGGAAATTTGATCAAAACTAGCAGCATAATCATAGTTTTTTCACAGGGTTACCCCATCTCAGTTTCAGCCTTCGCGTACAATTTACCCGGTTTTGCATGGTGATGACTGTATAGACACAGGCGATAAGGTTGAATTTGTTACAAAAAATTTACATCGTGATAAATTTTGCGCGTACCTTGACTTTACCCCTATTACCAATCACCAATGACCAATCAACCATTACCAGCCTCAACTAGATAACTAAAAACTTGGGTGATTACAAAAATATAATTCTTCGTTACTTTTTCCACCACAGATACAGATTTGAAAAGCAGGGTTTTTCCCTGCCTTAGTAATCTTATTTTTGATCTAAACGCAGTACAGCCATAAATGCTTCCTGTGGTACATCCACCGTACCTACCGCTTTCATCCGCTTTTTACCCTTAGCTTGTTTCTGCAAGAGTTTTTTCTTACGGCTAATATCACCACCGTAGCATTTAGCTAGTACGTCTTTCCTAATGGCGGGAATGTGTTCACTGGCAATGACTTTACTACCAATAGATGCTTGAATGGGGACTTTGAATTGATGACGAGGAATGAGTTCTTTCAGCTTTTCCGCCATTGCTCTACCCACATTGTAGGCTTTATCCCGATGCACAATCATCGCTAAGGAATCTACTGGTTCACCGTTAATCATGATATCCAACTTCACCAAATGATCCTCTCGGTAGCCAATCAGATGATATTCCATACTGGCATAACCGCGAGAGCGAGACTTCATTTGGTCAAAAAAGTCTGTAACTACTTCTGCCAAAGGTAGCTCATAAGTGAGTGTAGTCCGTCCTTGGGTGAGATATTTCATATCTTTGAAGATACCCCGACGATTTTGCGACAACTCCATTAAAGCGCCAACGTAAGTTTCTGGGGTAATCATTTCTACTTTGACGTAGGGTTCTTCTATTTTTTGGCGTTCATTAGGTTCAGGTAAACGACTAGGATTATCAATGTACACTTCCTCACCTTTAATGGTGATCACCTTATAAACCACTGAAGGGGCTGTGATAATTAAATCTAGGTTATACTCACGCTCTAGGCGTTCTTGGACAATTTCCATGTGCAGCAAACCTAAGAACCCACAACGAAAGCCAAACCCCATAGCGCTAGAAGTTTCTGGTTCATAATGCAGTGCAGCATCGTTGAGTTCGAGTTTTTCTAAAGCTTCTCGCAAATCCTTAAATTGATCAGCATCAATGGGGAACATTCCACAGAAAACCATTGGGTTGGCTTCGGTGTAACCAGGTAAAGCTTCTGTGGCTTTGGCTTTAGCTAGGGTAATGGTGTCTCCTACCCGTGCGTCAGCTACAGCCCTAATTGATGCGGCTAAATAACCCACTTCCCCAGCGTGTAGTTCTTCTACTTGGGTTTGGGTAGGACAAAGCACGCCTATCTCATCAATATCGTATTCTTTCTCAGATGCCATCAAGTAAATGCGATCGCCCTTTCTCAAACTACCATCCATGACTCGGAAGTAGACAATTACACCCCGGTAACTATCATAGTAACTGTCAAAAATCAAAGCCCGTAAGGGTTCACCAATTTTATCTGGTGCTGGTGGTATGCGCTCAACGATAGCCTCTAAAATTTCTGGAACACCAATTCCCTCTTTAGCCGAAGCCAAAATTGCCCCACTGCAATCTAAACCAATAATTTCTTCAATTTCGCCAATTACCCTCTCAGGTTCTGCCCCTGGCAAGTCGATTTTATTCAAAACTGGGATAATTTCTAGATTATGCTCCAGTGCCAAATACACATTTGCCAAAGTTTGTGCTTCTACACCTTGGGAGGCATCTACTACTAACAAAGCACCTTCACAAGCAGCCAGAGAACGCGAAACTTCATAGGAAAAGTCTACGTGTCCAGGAGTATCAATTAAATTTAAAACATACTGCTGGCCATCTTGAGCAGTGTAGTTCATCCGGGCAGCTTGCAGCTTAATTGTAATGCCGCGCTCCCGTTCCAGATCCATGTTGTCGAGAAACTGTTCCTTCATCTGTCGATTTTCTACAGTTCCAGTAGCTTGTAGAAGGCGATCAGCGAGAGTAGATTTCCCGTGGTCAATGTGAGCAATAATACAAAAATTGCGAATGCGAACTGCGGGAACGTCAGTCATATACTATCTTTGCTTCAGCAGCAACCAAAAGTGAAAGTTATTTACTTAATGTATTTTAATGCTTTCTTTGGTAATGGGTAATTGGTAATGGGTAATTGGTAATTGGTGATTGGTGATTGGTGATTGGTGATTGGTGATTGGTGATTGGTGATTGGTGATTGGTGATTGGTGATTGGTGATTGGTGATTGGTGATTGGTGATTCCTCCCCATCTCCCCATCTCCCCATCTCCCCATCCTCACAAGGGTAGGTGAATTTTTAAGGATATTATGAAACTCTATTGATAGCTGCTGGAATTAATCAACTGGGAGCTTACAATAAAATAAATTAAGTACACTTAGGGATAAAAGGTAATTACCCTTGGCAATTACCTGCAACTACTGATTTACTAACAAAACTTCTAGAGAGGGGAGCTACTGTCTAGCGAGTTATAAGAAAATTGCCACTTAAAACCTGACGCTGTTATTTTGGTACTATTTCGGGTAACTATGTAACTGTACTTTTTATTTCCATGTTCGTGCAGTGAAATAGCCTGAATCATGAATATAACTGCTTGACACAGCTTTGGACAAAACCATTTCAGAGCATCTAAACCCATGAATATGCAAGAAAGACCTACCGATGCGGAAAACAGTCACCCCGATAAGGTAGAAATAGCCGTTCGTCTAGACTCCGAGTTAATAAAACAAATTCAGCATCTTACCAATGACCCAAGTAAGGTGATTGAGGTGGCAATCCGCCAATGGTTGCGCGGTGATGTACCTAGAGATGATGAGCTAACACGTACCCCTGTGCGGACACCAGTTCCTCCTCGCGGGGAATGGAACGATTGAAATTAGAGATCAATCACCAGAAGGCAGGAGGCAGGAGGCAGAAGGCAGAAGGCAGGGTGCAGGAGGTAATTATTTCTCCGCGTCCCCCCGTCTCTTTATCTCCGCGTCACCGCGTCGCCCATCTCCCCAATCCCCCTAATGATAAGAAATGTAAATTTTAAGGTGCTAGATTCCAGAAAAGTCAAAAATACACAATCGAAAATGTAAAAGCTGTAAAAGTTTATGCCAAAATTTAAGCAGCTTTAGTACAACTACGGTGGAAAGCAATTTGTCTATCCAACTCGATTAATGACTATTACTGCAAATACCCAATTGCCGAATTTATTTTCTCAGAATCGGGAATCTATTCCCCGCACTACGAATGGCGCATTACTAACTCTCGGATCTGAGTTGGTATATACGCAAGATCGGTCTGGGCGCTATCTGACATTTGATTGGCAGCATAGCGAACTCCTAGATTTAAAGACTGAGAAAAGAATTGATACGCTCAATGAGAGTGAAAACTTTACTCCGGTGGATAAAGTTGCTTATCTGGAACGATTACACCGGATTTTAACAAGCTTAGTACCAGAAAGAGTTCAGTGCTGGTTTAAATGCAGTCAGGAGTTATTAGAGTTGGAGTTGACAATCACTCCGATGATGCCGCGATTGGGTCAAACCGCGACTACAGTTTTGGTGATGGGTAGGTTGTTGCAAGCTACAGCCAAGGCTCAAGAAGTGAATCAGGCTTCTATTTCGCCTTCACAACAAGAACCGGCTTTGCCTTCGCCTAGTGTGCCACAGGCATCGCCGCAACACCAAAAATTATTAAATAAAATCACCAGAAATATCCGCCGAACACTTGATCTAGATGTTATTTGGCAGCAAACAGTTGATACTTTAGGAAAAGTACTCAAGCTAGAGCGCTGTATTATCTGTCCTTATCAGCTTTCTAGCTCAAAAGTTCAGGTAATAGCTGAGTATCACCAACCAGATTTAGATCCTATGCTTGGCTCAGAAATAGATATATCCTCTGAGCCTGCTTTTACTCAGGCTTTAACTACTCTGGAACCAATGGTGATAGAGATGCCTGTGCAGATAAGTTCTGGTCCGCAAAAATTTTTGTTGGTTGCTACTAGTTATCAAGACCAAGCAAATGGGTTAGTTGCTCTCAGCTTAAATGATGAATGCTATCTGTTAACAGAAACAGAACGAGAATTAACTAAAGAACTGGCAGATCAACTGGGAACTGCGATCGCACACGCTACTTTATATAAAGAACTAGAAGCAGCACGGCAAAAGGCTGAAGAAGCTTCCCGCTTAAAAAGCGAATTTCTGGCTAATGTATCCCATGAAATTCGGACACCCCTGAATGGCATGATTGGCTTTTTGAAGCTGATTTTAGAAGGGATGGCAGATGATCCCGAAGAACAAAATCAGTTTTTGACAGAAGCTCACCAATTATCACTACATCTACTGAATATTCTCAATGATATTTTAGACATTGCCAAAATCGAAGCTGGCAAAATGGAGTTAGATTGCGCTCCAGTTAAGCTAAATGAGCTATTTAGTGATGTAGAAAGCTTTACGCGTCCCCAAGCTGAGATGAGAAACCTGAGCCTCCAGATGCAAATGCCTATCACCTCCGATGAAATCATCGTCCAAGGCAACTATCAAAGATTGTTACAAGTTATGCTCAATTTGGTAGGGAATGCCATTAAATTTACTCACGAAGGTGGTGTCACGATTAGTGCCGATTTAGTCCTGAAAAAAAGCAAAGGCAAACTGCAACCACAGGCATTACCTGGCATTGTCAAAGTACGAGTCGCAGATACTGGCATTGGTGTTTCCCTAGATAAGCAAGATAAACTGTTTCAATTATTTTCCCAGGTGGATGGTTCCCGCACTCGTCATTATGGTGGCACAGGTTTAGGACTAACCATATCCCAAAAGCTTATAGAGGCAATGGGGGGTGAAGTTCATTTCTACAGTTTAGGCGAAGGACTTGGCTCAACTGTCACCTTTACAGTCCCACTTTATCAACAACCAGTGCTGTGTTCCCCTAGCGAATGTGAGATAGAAACTCTAAATTGAACTACCCAGACTACACTAGATAAAAGTGAAGTCAAAGTGCTTGTATGACAGTTCAGACAACCGCAGGCGTTTTATTCCAAACAGCTTACGAAAGTCGTTACACTTGGGACGATAACTTTCCTGGCTACAGTGCAGATGTACAACTGCTACAGGGAAGTGAAGTTTACACTGGCAAAATTCACATTAACCGCGACTTAGACGTAGAAGTTACAGGCGTTGCAGATCAACAAATAGAAGAAGGTATCTATATCCAGTTGCAGGAAACAGTCACACGCTGCAAACCCTATAATTTCCAACAGTCTCACCATCAGCATGAGTTTACTTTGGGACAAACCGATGAAACAGACTCAGTTACAGTTCTCGTAAAAGGTGAATCTATAGATTCTCAGTATAAAATCCGCGATCGCAAAATTTGTCAAGAAAATCGAGTTATGGGTCGCATGGCTTTGGTCATTAATACTTGGGACTATTTCGATACAGGTTCTGGTTACATTGCCAGTCACTATGATGTGGTTTTTTGTAACTCCAAAACCAATGAAGTTAACAGCGTTCTCAAGTTTACAGACACCTATCAAAAATTTGGCGACTATTACATCATGACTAATCAGGTTGTAGAAGAGCATGAAAATGTTGTTAGTCAAGTTGCTGACTCTATTACTGAGTTCACATACTCTAATATCAAGCTGTTATAGCAGGTAACAGAGCTAAAAGTCTTTTGGTGTCTAAGTTTTATCGAAGGCAGGAGTTAGGGGGCAGCTTTGCTGGGGGGAAACTGACCCTTAACGTAAGCTGGGACAAAAGATAGCCAGGGTTTAAGACCTCCACTGAAAAGAGTTCAGTGGCTTCAAATCAGGAGGGGTCGAATCCCCTTTGATTTGATCCTCCTGCCTCCTGCCTTCGACCTTCTGCCTCCTGAAACGTCATCAAAAACAGATAACCCACAATATAGTGGCAATTGGGTCTAGGATCGATTTGAATCAGCAAAAGCCAAAAAATTTGGATATTTTGGGGAATGGGTAAAATTCCTAAAATCCAATTTTCACACCCATCGTTAACTTAACAGGTCTAAAACTATGGCAACTATGGAACTGACAACTGAAAACGTTGAAACTGTATTAGATGAAATGCGCCCTTATCTGATGTCTGATGGCGGTAATGTGGAACTCGTTGAACTGGATGGCCCCATTGTGAAACTGCGGTTGCAAGGTGCTTGCGGTTCTTGTCCTAGTTCCGCAATGACTCTGAGAATGGGTATTGAACGCCGTCTCAAGGAAATGATTCCCGAAATTTCGGAAATCGAACAAGTTATCTAGGGACTGGGGAGATGGGAAGATAGGGAGATGGGGAGATGGGGAGATGGGGAGATGGGAAGAGAATTTCCCTATCTACCCTGCCTTTGAGCCTCCTTCCTATCTCCCATTGCCTATTGCCCCCAATTACCCATCTCCCATAATTAATTACCTGGGGTGAATTATTATATTGGATAATTTATCATTCATAATTCAACATTATTAGCAAATTCTCAATTACTTATAAATCCCTATGTCCCATCCCCTGTACGTCGCTTTTATCTGGCATCAACATCAGCCACTGTACAAGTCTCCTGGTAGTAGCAGTTCAGTTTTAGATAGCCAACATTACCGTCTACCTTGGGTACGGTTACATGGTACTAAGGATTATTTAGATTTAATATTACTGCTAGAGAAGTATCCCAAGTTACACCAAACGGTGAATTTAGTACCATCTTTAATATTACAACTGGAAGATTATATTGCTGGTACTGCGCTTGATCCTTACCTCACAGCCAGTTTGACACCTGTGGAAAAGTTAACCACAGAACAACGGGAATTTATTATACAACATTTTTTTGATGCTAATCACCACACTCTTATAGATCCCCATCCTCGCTACGCCGAGTTGTATTGTCAAAGGCAGGAAAAGGGAAAAAATTGGTGTTTAGCAAATTGGGAATTGCCAGATTATGGAGATTTACTAGCTTGGCATAATCTGGCTTGGATTGACCCACTATTTTGGGATGACCCGGAAATTGCAGCTTGGTTGCAACAGGGACGGAATTTTACTTTAAGCGATCGCCAACGCATTTATTCTAAACAACGCCAAATCCTCAGCCGCATTATTCCCCAACACCGGAAAATGCAGGACTCAGGGCAGCTAGAAGTCACGACTACTCCATACACTCACCCGATTTTACCCTTATTAGCTGATACTAATTCTGGGCGGGTAGCAGTGCCAAATATGATATTACCTGACCAGCGCTTTCAGTGGGTGGAAGATATTCCTCGTCATTTGCAGAAATCCTGGGATTTATATCACGACCGGTTTGGGCAAAATCCTCGTGGTTTGTGGCCTTCTGAACAGTCAGTTAGCCCAGAAATTCTACCGTACATTGTTAAACAGGGATTTAATTGGATTTGCTCAGATGAAGCCGTCCTAGGTTGGACGCTGAGACATTTTTTCCATCGGGATGGGGCGGGAAATGTACAGCAACCAGAACTGCTTTATCGTCCTTATCGTTTGCAAACTCCAGCAGGTGATTTATCCATAGTATTCCGCGACCATAGATTATCAGATTTGATTGGTTTTACCTATGGGGCGATGCCGCCAAAACAGGCTACGGCGGATTTAGTGGGACATTTGCAAGCGATCGCTAAAATGCAAAGAGACAACCCCAGTGACCAACCTTGGTTAGTCACCATCGCTTTAGATGGTGAAAATTGCTGGGAATTTTATCCCCAAGACGGTAAACCTTTCCTAGAAACCTTATATCAAAGCTTAAGTGACGAACCTCATATCAAACTTGTCACCGTCTCCGAATTCCTAGACAAGTTTCCCCCCACAGCCACCATCCCCGGAGAACAACTACACAGCGGTTCTTGGGTAGATGGCAGTTTCACCACCTGGATCGGTGATCCAGCCAAAAATCGCGCTTGGGACTACCTAACGCAAGCTAGACAAGTCCTAGCCAATCATCCCGAAGCGACTGAAGAAAACAACCCCGCAGCCTGGGAAGCCTTATATGCTGCCGAAGGTTCCGACTGGTTTTGGTGGTTTGGCGAAGGACATTCATCAAATCAAGATGCCATTTTTGATCAATTATTTCGAGAGCATCTGTATGGTATTTATAAAGCCTTAAATGAACCCATACCTGGCTATTTAAGAAAAGCCGTAGAATCGCATGAAGCACGAATCGACCATCGACCAGCAGGATTTATTCATCCAGTTATTGATGGTAAAGGTGATGAACAAGACTGGGACAAAGCCGGACGGATAGAAGTTGGCGGTGCAAGGGGAACAATGCACAACAGCAGCCTGATCCAGCGACTTTGGTATGGAGTAGATCACCTAAATTTTTATGTGCGAATAGATTTTAAAAGTGGCGTTGCACCAGGAAAAGGTTTACCAACCGAGTTAAATTTACTCTGGTATTATCCAGATAAAACAATGGTAAATAGCCCCATACCTTTAGCAGAAGTACCAGATATTGCACCAGTTAATTATCTGTATCACCATCATTTAGAAATTAATTTACTTACCCAATCAATTCAATTTAGAGAAGCAGGAGATAATTATCAATGGCATCCTCGTGCTAGTCGCGCTCAAGCTGCTTTAAATAATTGTTTAGAGGTGGCAATACCTTGGGCAGATTTGCAAGTTCCGCCCGATTATCCCCTCCGCCTAATTTTGGCATTAGCAGATGAAGGTTGTTTTCACAGCTATTTACCAGAAAATACTTTGATTCCTATTGAAGTACCATAAAAGTACCGAGTTAGGAGTTCAGGATAAATAAATTTAGGATTTAGATACCCGACTTCTTAAATGGAGAAGTTGGGTATCTCATTGTTAAGTTTAAAGTTTAGCGTGAGCGCCATCACAAAAAGGAGAATTCGCAGTATATTTACATTGGCACAATGCCACCTTTTTGTTTTCAGTTAATTCAAATGCTTGAGGTGTAAATTCGCTACCTTTATGACCACCATCACAGAAAGGCTGATTTTTTGATTGTCCACAGGTACACCAGTAATAAGTACCAGCTTCTAGTTCTAAAACCGCAGGTTTTTTATCAGCAATTACAGGTTGATTCATAGTGTTCTCCTTTCAAAATCGGTTAAGTGTTTTTAGTCTCTGTGTTGATTTTTTGATGCACAAGACTTAACTTATTTTCTCTATTGACTTTAACTTATGTACAATTACTATGAATAGTAGGCACTTAAAAGTACTATACTTCCCAAAAAGTAACTATGAAAGCAGAAGCAGACAACCATAGTCTAAGTAGGCCGACTTGTGAAGTAGAAAGCACCATTAAGGTAATCGGTGGACGCTGGAAAGTCTTAATTATTAGAGAATTAATTTCAGGTGAGAAACGATTTGGCGAATTACAGCGAGGTTTACCGGGAATTACCCAAAAAATGCTCACACAGCAACTCAGAGAAATGGAAGAAGATCGCATTATACATCGAGAAATATATGCACAAATCCCCCCTAAGGTAGAATATTCTCTGACACCTATAGGAGAAAGTCTCAAACCAATTCTCTATGCGATGCATGAATGGGCTATTCAGAATTTATCTCATATTCATCAAGATTAAAATTTGAGGGAGCGATAATAACGGTTGAGACATAGACTTTTGCAAGATTACGAAAACCTGGATGTTTAGGGGTTTAGCAGTGGTAAACCCCTACCTATAGAATTAAATGATTAAGCCGTTTTGAGTATAATTATATGGTCAATTTAAGCCAATAATTCATAATTAATTTGATATTAATATCTATAGATTAAGTTAGAGAAAACCAATTTAACCAAGCATCCCAATTATCTACAATTTCGGCAAATTCTGCGTAACCTGCGCTTCTAGGATGAGCGCCATCATAATTTTTTGCTTCCTCTAGCCAAATATTTGAATTTATTAATTTAGAAAAAACATCTAAATAGGGTATGTTTAACTCCTGACATACCACAGCAAATCTTTGAGATAAATCTGCAATTCTCTGATTTTGTGCTTGATCTCCACAGGGTGCTGTACTTAACATTAAAACTGGATATAACTGTTTTGCTTCACCTAAAATTTGCTGAATATTAACAATTGATTCTTCAAAATCAACACGAGTTTTACCATTTTCGATAGTAGTGTCATTTGCACCAAAAGAAAATACTACCCTACCGTCATATTCCTTTGGTAAACGATAAGAGACTTCTCTTAACCAGCGATTTCTGAGTTCATTACTCGTTTCTCGCCGCACTCCTAAATTATAGTAAGTAATATCATGACCTTTTTTATTAGCATTAACACATACTCTACCTGTCCAACCCAGACATTCAGGATCACCTGTACCGTTAACAAATGATTCACCAACAAAACAAATTCTCACTTCTTGGAGTGGATATTTTAAAGACATAAAACTTTTTTGAGTTAATTAATTAACCAACTAATAGCTTTATCTGTACTACTTCAACCCACAATTAATTCCATCAAAAACTCAAAAAAAACTCCGCGTACCTCCGCGCTAACCTCCGTGTTCCTCTGCGTTAAAAAAAAGAGAGATAGAAAACTCTACCTCTCAAAATAATCAATTATTTAAACCAAATCAGAACTTAGTATCTGCTGGGTTTGTGAACCAAGAAGCTCATAACTTGACACTGCTTAATGTTGTCAAAACCAACAACACGGATGTAGCAGTTACCATACTGAGAACGGCAACCTTGAACTTCGCTCAATACTTCTTGAGCAGTTTTAGCGCCGAACAAAGGCAATTTCCACATTGTCCAATAAAGTTCTGTAGGTTCAGAAGTTTCGTTGAATTCGATTGCAGGAATGAAACCTTGTGTGATGATGTACTGAACTTGCTTGGCAATTTGCGCGTCAGACAAAGGGGGAAGATAAGAAAGGGTTTCGTAACGACGCTCTTTAGGTAAAGTTTGCATAGCTTTTGATAAGTGGGGGAGATTTTTTATTACTTGGTTAGCTGACTAATTGGATAAATTATCCAAATTAGCATCAGATATTATCTGTCTTTCAGTTGTTGGGCTGGGATTTGATAAATTTAGTTGCGTGATGCGTTCGAGATGCTGGCGACGCTGTTCCATGTTGGCTTGCTGAATGCCAGTCCGAACCATTTCTGGTAAGAAATCTGTCACTTCTTCCACTATGTGTTCCCTGACAGTCATAATCCGCAAGGCCAAATCTGACTTTTCCTGAAACAGTTCCTCAATATATGCTTCTCCGTCTTGGATTTTGCCAGCGGAAAAGTTTTGCAACCAATGTGCTAAAGGAGGATTTGTTTCGCCTAGCTGTGCCAATACAATCCTTAACGCCTGATAAGTCAGGTAGCTTTGGAGAGTTTTGGCTGTTTCTTTCGCAATTTGCTTTAGATCCATGCTTGACCCAGCCCTTTAGATTTTAGATTTTGGATGTTTAATGAATCCAAAATCCCAAATCCTCAATTATCAGACGGTATCCATTGCTTCAAACTCGAACTTAATTTCTTTCCACAGTTCGCAAGCAACAGCCAACTCAGGAGACCACTTAGCAGCTTCGCGGATAATATCGTTACCTTCACGAGCCAAGTTACGGCCTTCGTTACGAGCTTGAACAACTGCTTCTAAAGCTACGCGGTTAGCGGTAGCACCAGGAGCGTTACCCCAGGGGTGTCCCAAAGTACCACCACCGAATTGTAGTACGGAGTCATCACCAAAGATTTCTACCAACGCGGGCATATGCCATACGTGGATACCACCGGAAGCAACTGCCATTACACCAGGTAGAGAAGCCCAGTCTTGGGTAAAGTAAATACCGCGAGACTTGTCTTGCTCAACGTAGTTTTCACGCAATAGGTCAACGAAGCCCATTGTGATACCACGTTCACCTTCCAACTTACCAACTACTGTACCAGTGTGGATGTGATCACCACCAGACAAGCGAAGAGCTTTAGCTAATACGCGGAAGTGGATACCGTGGTTCTTCTGACGGTCAATTACAGCGTGCATAGCACGGTGAATGTGCAACAGAATACCGTTATCACGACACCAACGAGACAATGTGGTGTTAGCTGTGAAACCTGCGGTTAGGTAATCATGCATGATGATGGGCATTTTGAGTTCTTTAGCGTACTCAGCCCGTTGCAACATTTGTTCGCAGGTGGGAGCGGTAACGTTCAGGTAGTGACCCTTGATTTCGCCGGTTTCTGCTTGTGCTTTGTTGATAGCTTCAGCTACGAACAAGAAGCGATCGCGCCATCTTTGGAATGGAGCAGAGTTGATGTTTTCGTCGTCTTTGGTGAAGTCCAAACCACCACGTAAACACTCGTATACAGCACGACCATAGTTCTTAGCGGAAAGACCTAATTTGGGCTTAATTGTACAACCCAACAGAGGACGACCGTATTTGTTCAACTTGTCACGTTCAACTTGAATACCGTGAGGAGGTCCTTGGAACGTTTTGATGTAAGCTACAGGGAAACGAATGTCTTCCAAACGTAACGCCCGTAAAGCTTTGAAACCAAATACGTTACCAACAATAGAGGTCAATACGTTGGTTACAGAACCTTCTTCAAACAGATCCAAAGGATAAGCAACGTAACAGATGTACTGGTTGTCTTCACCAGGAACTGGTTCGATATCGTAGCAACGACCTTTGTAGCGATCTAGGTCGGTTAACAAGTCTGTCCAAACTGTTGTCCAAGTACCAGTGGAAGACTCAGCAGCTACAGCCGCACCAGCTTCTTCGGGAGGAACTCCGGGTTGGGGAGTCATCCGGAATGCTGCTAATAAATCTGTATCTTTAGGAGTGTAATCAGGTGTGTAATAAGTTAGTCTGTAATCTTTAACCCCAGCTTGGTACCCAGATTTGGCCTGAGTTTTCGTTTGAGCGTAAGACATATTTTCCTTCCAACAAGTCTCTCTTTTTACTATCAAATCACGTTATGTGCAACTTCTTATCACCCCTCCCCTTTCTTCATTCTTAATGAATTTATAAGTTTTCCTTATAGTTAGGGGCGATACGGCTCGATGGTAGCAGTATTACTGCTGCACAAACCTGGTTACAGTAGCAATTTACCGCAACAAATTTTTTACCATATTTTTCAGACGCACTATTTGACGCTGTGATTTTTCGTCCCAGGAATACAAAATCTTTTCATCTTGAGTTTGCATACCCTACTAAACCCACTTAATTCAAGACAACTCTCTGGCTTTACAAGCCGTCTGAGGAATTTTTGCCTGAAAAACCGTTGCATTCCAGTGTATGAAGCTGGTTTGCTGCAATTGTCTTTTTTTTAGTCTGATACCTTTACCTACAGAAGGTAAAGATTCATCATCAGGCAATTTCACTTAAGACAGGTTTAGTCATGGGATGGGCAAGGGAGAAGAAATTGCACATCAGTGAATTTGTAGCTTACCCCACAATATATCAATAATTCAATAAGTTATTTTTCAAATTTTGTCTACTCATCTATTTAAATTTGTTATTACAAAAAGATTTAAACATTTTGTTAAGAATGATTTACAAATGTATATATCTCAGTGTAAAGCGGTCAGGGGATAAGAGTTTTATTATAAAGTTTTGTAATATAAAATACCGATACAAAAAATAATGGCGACAGATAAAAAGTTGGAAAGCTTACAAGTAGTCGTGCAAAATAAATTTTATAGTTAGGAGAGGGAACAGGGAACTCTTAACAGCGAACAGGAAAGGAATACAGACATTTTTATTTTCTAGGACTTACGCAAGTGTCACACCAAACATCTATTTTATGGTGCGTCAGATATCAATAATCTAGTTATTTGCAGGATATGTCAGGTCTGACGCACCCTACCAATATGCCAGTTGCGTAAGTCCTGATTATCTAAAATTAGCAAGACCGATATAGAAAAGCAATATGCAAGTAACAGTGTTAAGTGTGTGTGAATGTCAGAAAAGCCGTTAACCTATGAATATTTATTGAGTATAAAATTTAGCTAAAAATAAATCATTTACATTTTACTATAATCAGCATTGTTATTATAGTTACCAGTAACTATCGTACATTTTGCTAAAAAGCTCAAATAAATGCAACACTAACTTATATAGTAGATGTAATAACACACATAAGCTAAATAGTAACTTTCCGGTAATTAGACATGATCATAGAATTTGCCGCTATTATTTCCGTGATTAAAAAATATGCTCCTCAAGCTGCTTCATTAATCATCAAACAAGCTCAAAAAAATGAAGCTGTAATCAAAGTTTTACAAGAATTAAAATTCAATCCTACGGAAATTTCTGATGATGTTGATACTGTTTATGTTTACGCTCTAGTAAAGTATGGAGTATTTAAACCGGAAGCAATTTTAAACCTGTTTAAAGAAAAAGTAATTAAAGATTATTTTACCTATTGCCATCCTCAACTAGATAACTAGGAACTTGACTTAAATATCTAAAGGAAATAAAATAAATAATATGGGAAATATCGCTACTAAATTAGCAGCAAAACCAGCAGAGTTTAAAAGTTTGTTTCTGGGACAGTTCCCTGAACAACATTTAAAAGCAGGTAACTCAGATAAATATTATCAAACTCTCACCGATTTTGATTTTATTTCTCTAAAAATTGAATATCCTAAATTTGGAATAGAAGCTTTAACAAGAGATTATTTATTAGTTAAAGAGCCTGAAAAATTAGAAAACTTAGCACATGATAAACAATTAACACTAGAACAAATCAAAACCCTAAAAATAATTCAACAGACTCTAGAGTTATCCTCCCATGTGGTGAATCAGGACTCAAATCAATTAGTAGGACAATTATGGGGAAGATTGCAGAGTTGTCAACAGCGAGACATTCAGCAAATATTAGCAGATGCAGCACAAAGTAAAAGTAAAATTCCGCGATTATGTCCGATTACAGCCAGTTTAACTACTCCAGGTGGAAACTTACTGCGTACCCTGACAGGTCATAACTCCTATGTACAAGCAGTAGCAATTACCCCCGATGGCAAAAAAGCCGTTTCTGGTTCAAATGACGACACCCTGAAAGTGTGGGATTTGGAGACAGGAAAGGAACTCTCTACTTTTATTGGTGAAAGTTCTATATTTTGCTGTGCAGTTTCTCCCAATGGGTTAACAATTGTCGTAGGAGAACAATCAGGACGGCTTCATTTCCTGCGCTTGGAGGGAGGGGATATATAATGAGCAAATCTTATTTTATTTATCTTGATGTTTGCTGTTTAAATCGTCCTTTTGATGATTGGAGTTATGATAGAAATCGTTTAGAAGGTGAAGCAGTTATTAAAATTATGAAAATGACACTCATTGAATTACGTAGAAAAGGTTATCAAGCTTTAGTTAAAGAGTTAGCTCAAATTGACACAATTCGCTTTTTACAAGAAATGGGTTGGGGTTCTGGTGATTATACAAAAGAACGCCAAAAGTCTCTAAAAAATGTGACAAGAGCAGAATTTTGGCAAGATATTGAAGAAATTATAAAGGAGAAAAATTAAATTTTTCATAATATCAAATAAAGGCAAAGAAATGTTTAATAACACAAATTTTACAAATACAAGAGGACATCCCCCAGAATTTCAGCAAATCATTAACGCCAAAAATTACAACTTTATCGGTCGTGAATTTGTCTTTTCTGCTATCAACAACTTTCTCGATCAATATGACCGGGGCTATTTTACTATTATCGGTGAACCGGGTATTGGTAAAAGTGCGATTATTGCCCATTATGTCAGCCAAAATCCGGGAATTGTTTATTACAATGTGGAAATTGCGGGTAAAAATCGCGCTTTGGCTCGTAGTTAGGGCTTTAGCCCGAAACTCAGGTCTAAAGACCTGACTACAAACCTTTAATTATTTACGTTACTTTATTTAGTATCAAATAAGCTTACAAATTCTAGTATATTTAACTAGGTGTGTGCAAACTTATAATAGCTGGTATCATATTTCTGTGCAAATCCCTAATTGGCTCGTAGTTAGGGCTTTAGCCCGAATTTCAGGTCTAAAGACCTGACTACAAACCTTTAATTATTTACGTTACTCTATTTAGTATTAAATAAACTTACAAATTCTAGTATATTTAACTAGGTGTATGCAAACTTATAATAGCTGGTATCATATTTCTGTGCAAATCCCTAAGCCATTATTTTTCCTATCTACGCCAAAGACTTTTTAGGTTACTTTAAGTTATTAATTGGATACTTCTATCAAAAGGAATATCACCGTGACTTTATTTCACAAGCATACTAATTTATTGATAATGTCCGCCTTGCTGGGATTAATAGCTTTACCAAGCATGGTAACACCAGCTACAGCCCAAAATGTTGATAATAGTAGTAATACAGACATAAATCCCAGTCTCAATCAACCGAGTTCTACCTCCACTTATCCAGCCGCACCACCCCCAAAGCGAATAGATCCCTTACCTAATGAGCGGGACGTGCTAGAAAGGGAAGTAGAAACTGATTATCGTGTTAGTAACTTACTAGGAGATTTTGCTGGTAATCTTTGGGTAGGTTCTTGGCGGGGTTTATCGCGCATTGACCCGAATACGGGTAATATTATTGCTCGCATTAGTTTACCAAATATTGCTATTGGTTCTTTAGCTCAAGATAAAGTCGGTCGTTTGTGGGTGGGAAATTATGAAGGTTTAACACGAGTTGATCCTCGCACGAATGAAATTACAGCCCAAAATTTATTACTACCTTCCAAGCGGGTATTATCGCTATTAATTGATAAACGTGGTTATTTATGGACAGGAACTGATAGTGGTTTAGTTCTAATTAGTCCTGACCAAGGTTTGGTGATGACAACAGTTAAAAATTTACCTGGTGTTAGCGCCAATGCTATGACTTTAGATGCTGATGGTCAACTTTGGGTTGGGACTTTGGATGGATTAGTGCGGGTGAATACTGCCAGTGGTTTGATTATGAAGCGAATCGGCAGTTTACCAGGATCAACTGTGCAAACTTTAGCTATCAGTCCGGAAGGGTTAATCTGGGCAGGAATGCCGAATAATTTGTTAGTAATTAACCCTAAAAATGGAATTGTGCTGAGGTCTGTAACTCCTTTGCGGGGACGAAATGTAACTTCAATTCGCTTTGCTCAAGATGGTAGCGTGTGGGTTGGGAGTACCAATGGGTTGTTAAGATTAAATCCAAATACAGGAGCTTTGTTAGATCGAGTTGCTGGACTTCCTTCTAGTCGGGTTTTGACCCTTGCACCTGATATCGGCAATAAATTGTGGGTGGGAACCAGTGAGGGGCTGGCTTGGTTAATGCCTACAATGGATCAGGCGCGACCTCATTTCGGTTTTGGTCGGTTTGTAAAGTAGGGGTTGGTAATTGGTGATTGGTAATTGGTGATTGGTGATTGGTGATTGGTAAAAAACTCTTACCCATGACCCATTACCCATGACTCATGACCCATTACCCATTAACCAATCTAAAATCTAAAATCTAAAATTTAAAATTATTTATGGCAGTTACTACCCAGCAATTAATTCAATGGAAACAGCAGGGACGTTCAATTGTCGCTTTGACTGCCTGGGATTATGCGATCGCTCAACTCCTCGACGCAACTGGTGTAGACTTAATCCTTGTAGGTGATTCTTTGGCGGTTGTGCTTGGTTATGAAACCACTCTGCCAATTACTTTAGAAGAAATGATCCACCATGCTAAAGCTGTGCGTCGTGGTGTGAAAAATGCTTTAGTCGTTGTAGATTTACCATTTTTGACTTATCAAGAAAGTATTCAACAAGCAATGCAGTCAGCTGGACGAGTGCTGAAAGAAACTGGAGCGCAGGCTGTAAAATTAGAAGGTGGTTATCCCGCAATGGTCGAGACTATAGAGCGGTTGGTGCAAGCTGGTATTCCAGTCATGGGTCATGTGGGTTTGACACCGCAATCAGTACATCAACTTGGTTTGCGACAACAAGGAAAAACCCCGGAAGCAGGGGAGAGAATTTTAAATCAAGCGATCGCTCTCGAACAAGCTGGTGTATTTTCAATAGTATTAGAACATATCCCCGCCCATCTAGCATTACAAATCACTCAAAAACTCCGTATTCCCACTATTGGCATTGGCGCAGGTTCAGATTGTGATGGGCAAGTTTTAGTGACTTCTGATATTTTAGGACTTTCAGAAAAGCAGCCACCATTTGCCAAAGTTTATACAAACCTACGAGAAACAATTACCAAAGCCGTCCAGGACTACGCTGTGGAAGTGCGCGATCGGCAATTTCCATAATAAGGGGACAGGGTGCAGGAGGCAGGGGGCAGGGCGCAGGGTGCAGGGTGCAGGGGGCAGGGAGAAAGAGGGTTTTACTCTACTTTCAGCCGTTTGCGATCAAACAAACTCTCCGCGTCCCCGCGTTCCACTGTCTCCGTGTCTTTCCCTCCCCCCATCTCCGCGTCCCCGTATCAACTTAAACTTTCTGGATCTATTCCTAACTCACGCAATTTATCCTCCAGCTTGGTGACGTGGTTTTGTACTTCGTGAATCTGTTCTTGGGGTGTTAGATAACGTTTTCCTGATTCGTCATACCAATACAACCATTCCCTGGTTATGCCGCCATAATTGCCTCGTTCACAACCAATTCCTAAGCCGATTTCTGGTAGCCAAACAGGACTGCTTTCCTGTAACTCATACTTACCATTGACTAATTTATGCACTTCCAACCTGGGTTGGCGACGACGACGAGAAGAATAAATCACATAGTACAGCACTCCTAATGCGGCATATTCATCCAATTTAATGCTATATTCCTTACGGTAATTTGGGGAAACTACTTCTAGCACCAAAATCGGGACAACATTTTCATCCCACAACACATAACTAGGGCGTAGTTCCTCATCGTAACAACGTTCTACCCCCAAGCTAAGAAACCCATCTGGGACAATCGGCAGTTCATCAGGGTGATAATAAATACCCATATTTACTCCGAAAAACCAGTCCATGCGTTCTGCCCAAAGTGTTAGCAGTATCGCTTTCAGCAATCCTGGAATTAATTCTTGCAGTTCGTTATCCACGGGTGTTTCATCAGAGTCGGGTAATTCTTCAGCAGAGGGTAAGTACCTTGGTAGGTTGAAATTTAACATGACTACTTTCCCCAACACTCACAACAATTATAAAGAAAATGCCGAAATGAATCCTTCAAAAGCTCTAAGGGTTTGAATTTCCCAGCAAAAGCAGTGAGGTGGTTTTATCTCAGGAGAAGTCACTATCAGCCTTTTAAGCATCATCACATCTTTTTGATCAAAGCTTATTTCATATAAACACCCATAATTTTTTGCAGAATTGTCACAGATAAAGACTAAACTTAAAAGTCTTGTGCCGCAAAACCTGTAAATTTAAATGAAGTAATCATGTCCAAGGTTCTTGTCTCCGATCCTATTGACCAGGCTGGTATTGACATTCTTTCCCAAGTTGCTACGGTTGATGTCAAGACAGGTCTTAAACCAGCAGAATTGATAGAAATTATTGGTGAGTATGACGCGCTGATGATCCGTTCTGGAACCCGCGTCACTCAAGAAATTATTGAAGCTGGCACACAATTAAAAATTATTGGTCGTGCTGGTGTGGGTGTAGATAATGTCGATGTTCCTGCGGCTACCCGCAAAGGTATTGTAGTTGTTAACTCTCCTGAAGGAAATACCATTGCTGCTGCTGAACACGCCCTAGCAATGATGTTATCTTTATCTCGTCATATCCCAGATGCAAATGCTTCAGTCAAACGCGGTGAATGGGATCGTAAAACTTTTGTCGGTGCAGAAGTATACAAAAAAACTCTCGGCGTTGTCGGCTTAGGTAAAATTGGCTCTCATGTTGCGTCTGTAGCTAAAGCTATGGGAATGAAACTGTTAGCTTATGATCCCTTTATTTCTACAGAACGGGCTGAACAACTTGGCTGTCAGTTGGTGGATTTAGATTTGTTGTTTCAGCAAGCGGACTATATCACACTACACATCCCCAAAACCCCAGAAACTACCCATTTAATCAACGCCGCAACTTTGGCGAAGATGAAACCGACTGCGAGAATTATCAACTGCGCTCGTGGTGGCATCATTGATGAAGCGGCTTTAGCAACAGCAATTAAAGAGGGTAAAATTGGTGGTGCAGCTTTAGATGTGTACGAGTCTGAACCGCTAGGAGAATCAGAATTGCGATCGCTCGGAAAAGACCTGATCCTCACTCCCCACTTGGGTGCATCCACTAGCGAAGCCCAAGTAAACGTAGCCATAGACGTAGCTGAACAAATTCGGGATGTGCTTTTAGGACTACCAGCCCGTTCAGCCGTCAACATTCCCGGACTTAGCCCCGATATCTTAGAAGAACTCAAGCCTTATATGCAGCTGGCAGAAACCTTGGGTAACTTGGTAGGACAACTAGTAGGTGGACGAGTGGAAACACTTAATGTTACCTTGCAAGGGGATCTGGCCACAAATAAGAGTCAGCCTTTGGTAGTAGCAGCCCTAAAAGGACTACTTTATCAAGCCCTACGGGAACGGGTAAACTATGTCAATGCCAGCATAGAAGCCAAAGAACGTGGCATTCGAGTCATTGAAACCCGTGATGCCTCGGCGCGAGATTATGCTGGTTCGCTACATCTGGAAGCAACAGGGACTTTAGGTACTCATTCAGTCACTGGTGCTTTGTTAGGTGATAAAGAAATCCACCTGACAGACGTTGACGGTTTCCCCATTAACGTCCCACCCAGTAAATATATGCTTTTTACCCTACACCGCGATATGCCAGGAATTATCGGGAAACTCGGTTCCCTGCTTGGCAGCTTTAATGTCAATATTGCCAGTATGCAGGTAGGGCGAAAAATTGTTCGTGGTGATGCTGTCATGGCCTTGAGTATTGATGATCCTTTACCCGATGGCATTTTGAACGAAATTAAAAAAGTACCTGGGATTCGAGATGCGTATACAGTAACTTTATAAGTGCTGAGTGCTGAGTAACGAATGCTGAGTGAAGACAAAAGTTAAGAGCAAGAGTATTACTACTTAACTGAATTACTCATAACTCATAACTCATAACTCATAACTCAGCACTCAGGACTCATAACTCAGCACTAAAATATGGCAAACACCTGGTGGGAATTAAAAATTTTATGTGATCCAGACTTAGAAGATTCTATCTTTTGGCGACTGGAGATTTTTGGCTGTCGTGGTACAGCCATTGAAAGCAAAGGCAATTCCTCACTAGTCAAGGCTTATTTGCCCAACTTTCAAGCACAGCTACTGGATTTGTCGGCACTCTCACTATGGCTGCGCCAAGATGCTTTATGTATAGGATTACCATCTCCGCTGCTGCACTGGAATTTGATTGATGAAGAAGATTGGGCTAGTAGCTGGAAACAATATTGGCAACCGCAGGAAATAGGCGATCGCTTCCTGATTAATCCCGCATGGCTACCGCTACCTGATTCATTAGAACGTTTGGTAATTCGTCTTGATCCAGGTGTAGCATTTGGTACAGGAAATCATGCCACAACCCAGTTATGTCTAGAATCTCTAGAAATGCGTCTTAGTCAAGTTCCTGAAGCTTTTATTGCTAAGGTTGAGCCAAAAGAACCCCTGGTAATTGCGGATATTGGTTGTGGTTCCGGCATTCTTTCTATTGGTGCAGTACTACTGGGAGTAGAAAAAGCTTATGCAGTCGATACTGATCCCTTAGCAGTAAAATCAACCTTCAGCAATCGCGCTCTCAATGATATTGACTCAGAACACTTAATCCCTCTCCAAGGTAGTGTAGGCATTTTAACAAAAGTGATTAGTCAACCAGTTGATGGTATTGTCTGCAATATTTTAGCTGACGTGATTATTGAGTTACTCCCCGAAATGAAAGCCATCACTAAATCTACTACTTGGGGTATTTTCAGTGGTATTTTACTGGAGCAATCTAAAGGCGTTGCTGATGCTCTAGAGCAAAATGGCTGGGTTGTTGCTACTCTATGGAAAAGAAAAGAATGGTGCTGCTTAAATGCAAGACGTTCTTAAACCAGTTATCAGTAAGCAGTAAACATACTGTTAGCTGATAACTGAATAAGTGTTAAATCAAGGTTTGAAGATGTTGGACTAATTGTGGTGCTTGCATTACACCTTCAATTCTATCTACTGGCTTACCTTGCTTAAATAGTACCAGAGTTGGTAAGGCTAGAATGTTATATTGACTTGCCAATTCTGTATACTTTTCCGTATCAATCTTAATAATTCGTAAACGGTCTTTGAGTTGAGCATTGACTTGCTCTAATATTGGTGCCATTAGTTTACAGGGTCCACACCAATCAGCATAAAAATCTACCAACACAGGTACATCGGAACCAGACAGCATTTCTTCAAAGCTGTTAAATTGTTTTTTAGTTGTCATGACACAAGCCAATTTTTAATTGTTTGTTTTAATAGTAATTCTTACAATATGGGATTGACTTAATTTAATGGTTTTTTAGGAAAATTGTTAATTTAGTCAATATTCGCTAATTTACCCCAGATTATACCGCAACAGCCAAGGTAGTTAGGATATGAACTAATCATAAAACCTAGACACAAACAGACTTTCAACTCTGTCACCTGCTATATTAAATAACCCAAGACTTGATTAAAACTACAAATGAATCTCCGCGTTTGTCCATTTGTATCAAGGTTAAAGTAAAACAGTATCATATATTCCCCAAATCACCATAAGATAATTAGCGCGGTATTTGTAAGATCGAGGACAATTAAATGACATTATTACAAAATCAAGTTGCAATTGTCACAGGTGCATCACGGGGAATTGGTAGAGCGATCGCTTTACAACTAGCATCCCAAAATGCGAAAGTCGTTGTCAACTATGCCAATTCTAGTAGTGCGGCTGAAAGTCTAGTAGCAGAAATTACAGCAGTCGGAGGGGAAGCCATCGCCCTACAAGCTGATGTTTCTCAAGCTGAACAAGTAGATGCACTAGTGAACACAACTATAGATAAGTTTAACCGAGTTGATATTCTAGTTAACAATGCTGGCATTACCCGCGATACACTACTCTTGCGGATGAAACTAGAAGATTGGCAATCTGTCATAGACCTTAATCTTACAGGTGTTTTCTTATGTACAAAAGCCGTCAGTAAAATCATGCTGAAGCAACGTTCAGGTAGAATTATCAACATTGCCTCCGTTGCTGGACAAATGGGCAATCCTGGACAAGCGAACTACAGCGCTGCCAAAGCAGGTGTCATCGGTTTTACCAAAACTGTTGCTAAAGAACTAGCTTCCCGTGGAATCACAGTCAACGCAGTTGCCCCTGGTTTTATCACCACCGATATGACTAGCGATATCAAAGCCGAAGGCATCCTGCAATACATCCCTCTAGGGCGTTTTGGTCAACCAGAAGAAATTGCTGGTATGGTGCGCTTCCTAGCAGCCGATCCCGCCGCAGCCTACATCACTGGACAAGTCTTTAATGTTGATGGCGGTATGGTGATGGCGTAATATATAAACCCGCTTAATTGGATTTTAATGAGTCCGCATAGGTGGACTTCATTTTTGTAGCCCCAGATTGCTAGTAAGTACTAGGACAGAATTAATTACACAATGTCATTGCGAATGGAACGCAGTGGAATGACGCAATCGCAAGGGCTGGGATTGCTTCGCTTCGCTCGCAATGACTGTAAATATTTTTGTCCAATTACTTAGTCTGTCAAATAAATTTTGACGGATAAAGGAACGAACCGCGAAGACGCAAAGAGCGCGTTCACGCAGTGTCCCGTAGGGATAGGAAGAAGGAAGAAGGAAGAAGGAAAATTTATTTAACCGTCAATTAGTTCTTGACAGACTACTAGTACACGACAGCAGCTTTTAAGAAAGAGATGAAAGCCGTTTTTTGTAAGCAGGTAACAAAGCTAATTTAGTGGTTATTTGTTGTTTAGTTAATGTGATTTTTGAATAAAATATCCAATATCATTGTTTCAGTTTTCTGACAAATGATTTTTCTTAAATTAACAAATCATGTAAAATCAAGATGATAAGCGTATGATTAGAAATTATGTCGGATTTGAGAGCAGAATTACAAAAAAATATCGATGAAGCAGAATGGGATTGGTTAATTCCTCATGTGCAGCGAGATGCAATAATTGTGGTAACAAATGGATTAGACTTATTAGATGTGGGAGTTGCGATCGCAGGTGATAACATTCCTTCAGTTCAACAGTGGATTGATGAGCAATTGATTGCCAAACCTACAGTAGATCAAATTGGAGAATGGAATCTTAACCGCACTAAACGATTTAATGCTTTAATTGTTGAACCTTATGTTTTGGTGCAAGAAATCACTACTGTCTAAAATATTGCTGACGGGGGTTGGTAGCAGGTGATAGGGAACAGGTGACAGTGCTAGAAGCTTTACTAGGAGAATCATTTTAGGGTGCGTTAGCCACAGGATAACGCACCTAACCTACTTATTACACATTAAATCGGAATAATAGTACATCACCTTCTTGCACAATATATTCCTTACCCTCACTTCTTACCAAGCCTTTTTCTTTGGCTGCATTCATTGAACCATGTGTGACTAAATCGTTATAAGCCACAGTTTCCGCGCGAATAAATCCCCGTTCAAAATCAGAGTGAATGACTCCTGCAGCTTGGGGTGCAGACATTCCCGCATGAATTGTCCAAGCACGGGTTTCTTTGGGTCCACAGGTGAAATAAGTTCGCAAACCTAAAAGAGTATAAGTTGCCCGAATCAAAGATTTTAAACCACCTTCTTTCACACCCAAAGATTCTAGAAAGTCAGCTTTATCGGCTTCTGCTAATTCCACTAATTCTGCTTCTACTTGAGCAGAAACAATCACAACCTCAGCATTTTCTACCGCAGCAACTTCTCGCACTCTTTCCACAAAATCATTACCAGTTGCTAAGTCATCTTCAGAAACATTAGCAGCGTAAATAATTGGTTTATTGGTAAGTAATCCTAAGCCTTTAATAATTTCAGATTCTTCAGTATTCAAATCTATTTGACGGACAGATTTACCTTCATTTAAAACAGAGGCTAATTTTTCTAAAACCGTAATTTCAAATTGTGCATCTTTGCTGGTACGTGCTAATTTGCGAGTTCTATCAATGCGTTTTTCAATTTGGAATAAATCAGATAAACCCAGTTCTAAATTAATGATTTCAATATCTCGCGCTGGATCAACTGAACCGGCAACGTGAATGATATCATCATTTTCAAAACAACGGACAACATGAACGATCGCATCAACTTCCCGAATGTGGGATAAAAATTGATTACCCAGTCCTTCTCCTTGACTTGCACCTTTCACCAAACCGGCAATATCGACAAATTCGACACGGGCGGGTACAGTTTGTACTGAAGTAGCAATCTTTGCTAAAACGTTTAACCGGTCATCTGGGACTGAGACCATGCCAACGTTGGGTTCAATGGTACAAAATGGGAAATTAGCGGCTTCGGCTTTGGCGTTAGCCACTACAGCGTTAAATAAGGTTGATTTTCCGACGTTGGGAAGTCCGACAATTCCGGCTCTTAGCATTGTAAATTTTAGATTTTGGTTTCAACTATCCACTATAAAGATAATTCAAACAGGTTGAGGAATGGTTTGAGGAATTGGTGCGGGTACTGTTTCTGGTACTGGTTCCGGGAAAGGTGGGGGAATGGTTGGCTCTTGTGGTGTAGGCTGAGGACGTGGTGGTAGGGGGTTGGTTTCAGGAGTAGGAATTTGGGGTTCGGGGATGGAGATAGCAGCGGGATTAATCATGGTCAGTCTAACTTGATGATAATGGATGTAAAAAAAGTTGTAGAGACATTCCGTGGAACATCTCTACATTTAAAAAGATGACTCTTGGGGAATCGCCTTTAAACAAACAGATTGGGAGTAATTACGGCTAAAACGCCACCGATTGTTGATGCGACTAGGGAGACAACAGCGGCGTTAAATAACCACCAAGCCGCATCTGCAAGGGCTTTTTTACTATCAATTGCTTGCTGTTTCGCTTGTTCTCTAATAGCTTGTAGTCTTCTTTGGGTTTCTTGCTGGATGCGTTCGGCTCGGTGTAATACCCTATCCCGCGCTGATTCAATTCGATTAATAATTTGATTGGCTTGCTCTTCGGAGATATCTGAACGAGAACTGAGGAGAGCAACTAGAGTATCACGGTCGAATTGACTTAAGCGATCGCGCAATGCTTCAAATCCTGCTTGCGGATCATCGAATATTTTAGCAACATCATCCTGAATGCCTTCATAACTGAGTTCGGGACGGTCTAAGGAGTTGAGATAGTCACGAACTCTGCCAAAAACACTGTCAACTAGCGATCGCATTCTTTGCTGAATTTGCTCGAATTGTTGAACTATCGAGTCACGCACAGATTCAATTTGGTCTACAATTCGGTTTGCTTCTTCTTCAGAAATATCCTCACGTTGAGAAAGCAAAGCTACTAATGTAGAACGGTCGAATTTGGAAACACGCTCACCTAAAGTTCCAATACCTGCGCGGGGTGAAGATAGCAACATTTGCAAATCGCGTTTAATTCCTTCAGGATTTAATTCTTCTTTGTTGGTGTTACGCAGGTAATTTTCCAAATTGGCTTCAAAATCTAGCACTTGTTTAGTCGTGCGTTGCGCTAAACGTTGAGGTGCTTTAATAATATTAGCGATCGCTTGTTGTACAGAATCGATAATTTTATTAACTTGCTCTTCATTCAAATCTTCGCGTCCAGCCAGCAATTTAACTAATGTTTCTCGGTCAAATCGCGACAAGCGATTACGTAATGCTACAGCACCTTCTCTGGGGTCATTCAACAGCTGTTGTAAATCTCGCTGAATAGCTTCTGGGTTAAGTTCTTCCAAGTTGGTATTTCGCAGATATTCCCTTATTGCTGTTGTTGTTTGTTCATACTGTTCTTGCGCTTTTTCGCCAACTTTTTGTGGTGCTTGCAGAATATTATCTCGTACCCTTTCCAAAGAGTCCAGAGTTTGGTTAATTTCTGACTCACTTAAATCTTGACGCTGACTCAATAATTGCACCAACGTATCTCTATCGAATTGCGATAAGCGAGAACGCAAAATATTTATTCCTGCTTGCGGGTCTTCTAACAAAACCTGAAAATCACGTTTGATAGCATCAGGATTCAGTTCTTCCTTGTTAGTATTCCGCAGATAATCTTCTACCCTTTGACGCAATTCATCAGCTTTATTTCTCGCTTGTTCTTGCGATTCTCTAGCTTGATCAATGATATGATCACGGGTGCTTTCGAGTTGACCAATAATATTATTAACTTCCTCTTCGCTAAAATCATGACGTTGCTGGAGTAATGGGAAGAATGTATCCCGATTAAATTTACTCAACCGTTCCTGTAACTCTTCAAAACCAGCTTCTGGATCTCCCAGCATCACTCCAAAGTTTTGCTCAATTCCTTCTGGATTCAATTCTTCTTGATTCGCATTCCGCAAATAATCTTCTATTTGACTGCGAAGATTTTGTGATTTATCTTGTTTTTCCGCCTGTTGAACAATTGGTAAAACTTCTTGACGAATACTTTCTAATTGTTCCGAAATTTCTCGCCTCATATCCTCATTGATGTCACCTCGTTGTTTTAGCAAATTAGAAAAGTAATCTTGATTGATTTCTTCTAAATTATGGCGGACAGTGCTGGGATTTGCATGAGGATCATAAATGACTTCTCTAAATTCATCTTGAATTGTGAGGCGATTAAAATGCCAAGGAAAAGAGCTAAGGATATATTCCTCTACATCTGCCTTGATAGTATTTTGAGGTTGTGTAGAAAATCTTCCACCTAATTGAGTACCTAATTTACTTGCTTGTTCACTGGTTTTGTTAATAACCTGTTTGAGTTGCTCAATAATTTTATTGACATCGACATCTTGAGCTTGACTGCCAATTTTTTTCAGTTCAGTTGTGATTTCTTGAACATTGATATCAGAAATATTAGCTCTCTCTAACACTGCTGTTCCTGCTGCACCCAAGCCATATTGAATAGCTTGTTTTAGCACACCATTGGTTTGCTGACCATTTCCCCCAACAGTTATTAGTTGTTGCAGCCTTTCACCTAATTTTTCTGATTTTAATTCTTCTGGACTAGCAGACTTCAGTAAATCTAGGACTTTCTCCGTGGGATTTTGGCGATTTAAAACTTGCTTCCAAGCAGCTTCCAGTTGGTCAGCAATTTTATTGACATCTTCTTGAGAAAAGTCTGTCCGACTGCTGATTAAATCAACAAAAGTCTGACGATTGATATTTTTGAGAAGTTCACTATCGCCAATATCTCGCAAATCTACATCTTTTAACAACTGGTCAAATTGACTTCTAATTTCTTTGATATCTAGGCTTGGTAACTGTAGAGAACTCAAAGAAGTTTGCAAAGTATTTTTAATACTGTCAGCATCAAAACCAGAAGTTAATTCTCGACGCACTGCGGCGGTAATTTCTTCAGCCGTAGAAACCATCTGTCTTTGAGCAACATTAGCACCAATAGCAGTAGTTGCTGTACCCAATAAACCTTGAATACCATTCGTTACAGTGCTAACAAAAGAACCAATTAATGAACCTACAGCATTAGAACCCAGCCACATGATAACTGTGAAGTAGGTAGACCAAATAACGACACCGATTATTGCACCCAAAAACGCACTTTGAATTAAACTCAGTTTAACCGCTAAAAAACAAGCGATAAATAATGCAATACTAGAAGAAAAGATTGCCCAAGTCCCAATCTTAGCTTCAATTTTGCGAATACTTCCGCCTAATGTTTGTGTATCATCAACATCAGAATATGCACCAGTTCCTAAAGCTGAAATTCCCGCAGCTACAGAGAGATTAGTGAATAATAATTGAAAAGCAAATGCCATGAATACACCACATAGCAAAGCCACCAAAAATTTAGGACTAGAAAAAATCAATGGTGTTTGTACAGGAGTTAACACTTTACCCGTTGCTTTTATCGGTGTTAATCCTAAATGTAAATAGCACCACTGAAAGGTCGTAAACAAATTTGAAAAAATCATTCTTTTCTCCTTTCTTTCCTACGAAAAACTGCATAAATTAGTTAATAATAATACCCCTTCAATCCTCAAATTTTAGTAATCATCCTGCGGGAATAGTTCTGGTTATTCTCAGGATTAAAAGACTATCTATTACTCAGATAAATAAGAAAATTGAGTAGTAGATATTTAAATATTGCTGCGGAATCATGAAATGAGTAAACAAGTTCTAACTACGAGTGATGCCTAATATCTGCTACGCTTTTGAGGTAGGTAAAATCTGATTTTAGTTTAAATCTGCAAATGTGATTGTATAGCTAGATTAGCTTAATCTTTATTGTAAAGTCTTCTACCATTCGACACAGAGGGTTCTCATATATAGTTTATATAGTTGATCACCCTGGTTAACTGATAAAAATACAGCATTTACCCAAAAAATGCAGTGAAAGTCTTAATTTTGCCAAAGGAGTAATTCATATAAAAAAACTAGAACTTACTGATGATAAATCTGCATCAAGAATGATTAAAGCTCTCTCATGAGTACGATGAAATACTTGAAAAACTTTATCAACGTGAAAGAATGATTTTCTGAAAACAACTTCTTCATCAAGAGGTCTAAAAATGACAAATACAAACGAAAAACGCAAAATTCGTTACGCTGTTGTTGGTTTAGGTTGGTTTGCTCAACAAGCTGCTTTACCAGCATTTACTCAAGCCGATAACTCGGAATTAGTTGCTTTGGTTTCCGATGATCCGATAAAACGTGAAGAACTCAGTAAACAGTATAATATTGAGCATACTTATGCTTATGAGGATTATGAGGAATGTCTAACCAGCGGCTTAATAGATGCTGTTTATATTGCATTACCAAATCACCTCCATTGTGAGTATACTGTGCGGGCAGCTAATCAAGCTATTCATGTACTGTGTGAAAAGCCAATGGCTGTGACAGAAAAAGAGTGCGAAGCCATGAATAAAGCTGCAAATGATAATGGTGTCAAGTTAATGATTGCTTATAGATTGCATTTAGAACCAGGAAATATGCAAGCTGTAGAAGTTGTCCGCTCTCGTCAAATAGGTGAACCACGGCTGTTCAATTCTGTTTTCTCTCAACAAGTAGCACAGGGAAACATTCGTTTACAAGAGAATAAAGGTGGGGGAACGCTATATGATATTGGTATTTACTGCATTAATGCCGCACGTTATCTATTTCAAGATGAACCAACGGAAGTATTTGCTGTAGCTGCTACCAAAGAAGAACAACGCTTTAGCGAAGTGGAAGAAATGACTAGTGCTATCCTCCGCTTTCCCCATGAACGACTAGCAACATTTACCTGTAGCTTTGGTGCAGCAAAAGTTTCTAATTACCAAGTTGTCGGAAATAAGGGTGACATCCGAGTCGAATCTGCTTACACTTGGCAGGGAGCAATTAAGCACTATCTAACTATTGATGGTGAAACCCAAGAACGGACTTTTGAGCGTCACGATCAATTAGCAGCAGAATTCACCTATTTCTCCGATTGTATTCTCCAAAATAAAGACCCTGAACCATCGGGAATAGAAGGATGGAATGATGTTTGCATTATTGAGACACTCTATCAATCTATTGAAACCGGTCAGCCTGTGCAAGTAAACAATTTTGAGCGTAATAAACGTCCGACATCTGCTCAAACCATCGAGCGTCCTGCTACTGACGAAAAACCAGAACTAATTCATGCTGCTGCACCTGGGGCTAAAGCTTAAAGCAAAGTTGGGTTAAAGGGGAAAGAAAACATTTTTAACCTTTTCCCTTTAACTCTTTTTCTTCATCATTGTCAAACAATTCTAATAAACCAACTGTACCAACAAAAAATGTATAAGTTGCATATTTAATTGATGTCTGATTGCGATTCGGTGCATAATAAGCGGCAACTATTGCTTCGATAAAATGAGCCGACAGGGCAAAATGAGCAATCATTAAAGCTGGAGTTAATATACTCGGTAGTTGATGGTTAGTTATTGATGTTTGTATATTCCATAATTCTAATCCCATTGCGCTGGTGATCAGTGGTATGGAGATGATTTTTATGATGGGAAATAGTTTTTGTTTGATATCTTTTAAATTCATTAATTTGGGGAAATATTTCATAAATTATTTCTTTGTTTTCTAGGGAAAAAGTAACACAATTAGTTCATTTTTGTCAAAATCATGATGAGATGCAATATCTTTAATTATTGCGTTTAGAGTTCCTATTTTTATAGGATCGTGGGCAGGAACTGTAACATGATGTTCACCATTTAGTTGGGTAGTTAATCTAATGTGACTACCTGTTTGATGACTAACTTTGTACTCTAAACCGGCAAGAGCTTTTACTAATTCTGTACCTGACAAATCTCGTGGAAGTTTCAAGAAGCTATTACCTCATCTCGAACTATATGTAAACGAATAATTTTAGGACGTTTTTCTTCATCAGGAAAATGACAATGAACAGCGTCACGAATCATTACTCTTAGTGTTTCTATATCATCGGCTTGAGTAAAAATTGATTGCCCTAATGCTGTGGCTGTATAACCACCATCTGGATCATCTTCAACGAGAAATACAATTTCAATCATGGGGATATTTTATTGAGGTTAAAATTATTGATGGAATTCTAACTGACTATATAGCTAAAATATAGCTATTGATACGTATTTTAACATACCAGCAAACCTATTTTCCACAAAAATGCTCAATCAAAATCAAACCCCCCTTATAGATGCCTTAAAAGCCTGTACAACCCGTCCTCATGCCCCATTTTACACCCCAGGACATAAACGCGGTGTGGGCATTTCTCCACTTTTAACTGATTTAATCGGTAAAGATGTCTTCCGCGCTGACTTAACAGAATTAGCAGAATTAGATAATTTATTCAAACCAGAAAATGCAATTCTCGCAGCCGAAGAACTCGCAGCCGAGGCTTTTGGGGCAGAGAAAACTTGGTTTTTAGTTAATGGTTCTACCTGCGGAATTGAAGCCGCAATTCTCGCTACTTGTAGAATGGGAGAAAAAATAATTCTGCCACGAAATGTTCATTCTTCAGTTATTTCTGGATTAATTCTTTCTGGTGCAATGCCTATTTTTATTCAACCTGAATATGATGAAGATTTAGATATTGCTCACAGCGTTACACCGGAAGCAGTAAAAGCAGCATTAGCAACACATCCAGATACAAAAGCAGTGCTGATAGTTTATCCTACTTATGACGGTATTTGTGGAAATTTGCAAGCGATCGCACAACTCACCGACCAATATAATATTCCCTTAATTGTAGACGAAGCACATGGCGCACATTTTCATTTTCACCCAGAATTACCAATATCTGCTTTAAGCGCAGGTGCAGATTTAACAGTACAATCAATTCATAAAACATTGGGAGCTATGACACAAGCATCAATGTTACATATTCAAGGTAAAAAAATTGATATTGATAGAGTCAATAAAGCTTTGCAATTAGTTCAATCTACTAGTCCTAGTTTTATTCTTTTAGCTTCTTTAGATGCTGCACGTCAGCAAATGGCAATACATGGGGAAAAGCTGATGTCTCAAACTCTACTACTAGCAAAAGAAGCCAGAATTGAACTTCATCAAATTCCTGGCTTATCTACTTCTCTTGCTAATCAAAAAAAATCACCGGGATTTATAGATTTAGACAGAACTCGATTAACAGTCAATGTGAGAAAATTAGGTTTGACTGGCTTTGCAGCTGAAGATATTTTAAATGAAAAATTTGCTGTCGTTCCTGAATTTTCATCTTGGCAAAATATCACCTTTATTATTAGCTTAGGAAACACAAAAACAGATATTACCAATTTAGTGCAAGCATTAAATAATCTTACCCATATCACCCCCTTGACATCTGAATGTCAACCGTGTAAAAATAAAAACGATGATATTATTGCCAATGTTGTATCAATTTTTCCTCGTGAGGCATTTTTTGCTAATAGTGAAATCCTCCCTTTAGAAAAAACCCAAGAACGGATTTGTGCTGAAATTATTTGTCCTTATCCTCCAGGAATTCCCCTATTAATGCCAGGAGAATTAATTACAGAATCAGCTTTAAAATATTTGCAAAAAATTCAAAATATGGGTGGTTTTATCACCGGTTGTGCAGATAGTAGTTTGAAAACTTTAAAAGTTGTTAAAATCTAAATTTAAATCATTCTATTTTGGAAATATAATCACCTTTACACTATTTCCTCAACAGAAATTTTGATTTTAAGACCTCTCCCCTTATGGAAGAGAAATTTGGAGAGAGGTTTTTGAGTAAATATTAGACTGCTTTTTTTACCAGGTCTTTATAGACAGGAGAATTCGGTTTCAGTAAACTGCGTACAGTTTCCTCTAAATCCCCTTTTTGCAATAAAGAATCTCCCATCAAGACTGCATTAACACCAGCATCAGCAATCAGAGATAAATCAGCTGCTGTTTCGATTCCTGATTCACTAGTAACGATTATACCTAAGTTTTGTAATTGCGATCGCCTAGCTGCCATTAATTGCTGAGTGGTACTAAGATTGACACTAAAATCTTCTAAACTGCGGTTGTTAATTCCCACTATGCGTAAGTCTTCTAACTTAAGTACTCGATCCAATTCAGTTAAGTTATGGACTTCGACTACCGCATTCATTCCCAAGTAATGAATCACACGCAAAAAGTTATGCATTTCTCTATCTGAAAGAATAGCTGCAATCAATAATATTGCATCAGCACCCGCAGCCCGTGCTAAATAAATTTGGCAGGGATCAAGAATAAAATCTTTGCACAATAAAGGTAATGCTATTAGACCACGGATAGCACGTAAATGCTCAAAACTACCCTGAAAAAACTTTTGGTCAGTAACGACAGATAAACAAGTTGCTCCACCACGCTCATACGCTTTAGCTATCGCTACTGGATTAAATTCTTGTTTGATCAAACCTTGAGCAGGTAATACTGGTTTTACTTCTGCAATTAAGCTAGGTTTGTCAAGACTTTGTTGCACAGCTGTAAAAAAATCTCTTACAGTCGGAGCAGCAGTTAATTGACGTTGTAAAGAAGCTAAAGACATTTCTTGCTGCATTTGTACGACTTCTAGCTTTTTTTGCGAAACAATTTCTCTGAGGATAGGTTGCAGCCGACTATTAGAGATACTAACTGGGTAAATCATGATGAGAACGAATTATGAATTATGAAATTTCATTCTTCAATTTTTTTTGTGAGGAGTTATGAGAAATGTATCTAAGTGTATGGCATTTCTTCATCACATCAAGTACATCATAGTCCCCTCATCGCTTACTGGGATGGGGTTTGGGGGTGGTGCTTTTTTACCTCACTTAACCAAGAACCACCATAACCTCAATTTGATACATTCTTAGAAATGAATCCAATTTGACTTGAGATTAAACATTTCCACATCTTTTTTGGGAGTTTTATTTTGCTGAGAACCAGCAAGTAGACAATTATTTTTTAGCAATCTGATATAAGTACGATAGGGTATATATTCTATTGGGTTGTGTCCTGAAAAACGTAAAAGTAAAACGCAAGCCCAGGAGTACTTACCAGATATAATTGCTTTGACTATTTGTTCAATTTGTTCGGTATTAATTTTCTTATTGATTTGTCTATTATAATCAGCAATATTTTGGCTCATAGTATGCACTCCTTATTGTGTAAATAAAGCAAATCAATGTTTAGGTTCGGATTGTAACTGTGTCTCAAGTTAGAAGCTTGAAGATTTTAAATTGTAGATTAAATTCATTGGATCTAAAATCCCAAATCTAAAATTATTTTGTCAATAATCTGGTATAATTTTCCCATATTTCTACTATTGCGGTGAAGAGTTTCCAGCATACACACAATTTCTTAGTGGGTTTATAAATCCCCGCAAAATGATGAGATAATACTGAGAAAATATTTCAAATTCATGAAGGGATTGAGAAGCAATTATCAAATTTTTTGATTTAACACCCAGCCTCCATTTTCCTTGACAATTTTCAGAACAAGTGAAGTCACAGTAAACATTGCTGAGATAAGCATCTGCTTACAAAAAAATAAATTTCATCATTATCCCAAAGTTGATGTTTATTTTCTGAAAGTAGGGGCAGGTTTAACCAGCTAGTGCAGCATTTTTTTGCTGAATAGATATTTAGCTAAACCCACCCATACAGATTAACCGTATTGCAGAAGCTGCTTCTTTCTTAAGCCTACTCAAAGTTCAGCAATGGATACATGAACTATTTTTTGGTAAACCAGTCTATTTTTTCGCTCTTGAAATATTTTTGATGATTTTTAAGCCTAATATCTAATTATCCTTCTCTCTGGTTCTATTCAGAGCTGATGCTATCGGGAGACATAGGACATTAACTCTTGGTGTTGGGAAGCACATATATTGTTCACTTTTTCTATGTCTTTTGATAGATATATCATATTCCATAAAGAATAAAATGGAAAAAAACTACCTCTTATGAAGGATGTTTAAGCATGGTTATATATAGTTAAATCCTGTAAAAGCTAAAATTGGAGAGTTTAACTTAAACAAGCGGCAAATCTCCTAGTTAAGGAGTGCTAAGGCTGTAATAAATAACTAAATCAAAGCTTAACAAATATTAATCTAGCTACGTCTAGTTAACGGTAGCAATTTTCAATATGTTAGTCAAGACAATTCCCAGGGCTTATTAGTAATTTTAGAACAGCCGAACTTGAAACATAAAATCATTCGATAAACATACTACTTGTGCCAAAATAGCATACCTCTTACATTCCTAAAAGGAGCAGATATATGTGAGTGTATAAAAATATTGTCTATATATATGCAATTAAGATCATGAGGATGTTTAAAAAGTGCTAAAGCTTAGAGATTGGTGTATCCATGAAAGGAAGCTGTATATGAAATTTACGCCATCTGCTTAAGTTTTGATTTGACAAAAAACAAAATGTATTGATGCTGAGTTTTTATTTTCTAGCATAAAAGTACGTAATGATATCCATCGATTTTTTCATGCAACTAAAGTAATATATTTCATTTTCATTGCTAAAATGGAATTCATCTATTTTATTAAAAAAAAATAAATATTAAGTTTCTATACGAGTTTGATTAACTCAATTTTTAGCAAAAGTATGATGTCAACTAATTATCAGGAGCAACTATAACTATGAATTCCGCCGAATTTAGCTTAATTTCATCTAATTCTCTAGCAGCATCACAGTCAGAAGAGAAGTTTATATTTGCTGATTATCTGATAAATCAGTCTGGAGATGCTGCATTTTGTTTAGGAGAAAATGCCCAGTTTCTTTATGTTAATGATGTACTCTGTCTTCAGACTGATTATTCCCGTGAGGAATTGCTGTCTATGACACTGAGTGATTTAGATGTAGATTTTTCTCTACATAATTGGTCAAAACAATGGCAAGTTTTGAAAAAAATAAAACGCATTTGCTTTAAATTTCGCTATTGTACTAAAAGAGATCAAGTATTTGTAACAGAGATAAACCTTACCTATATTAAAAATCAGAATAAAGAATTTGTATGTGCTTTTTTTAGAGAGAATAGTCATGAGTTAGTAGATTTTAGTCCCCAAGAAACCATTGATGAAATCAAGGAATTAACAAATTATTGGCAACAAGAAATATCTAAACAGAATTACGCAATAATAAAAGGAACAAGAAGTATATTTTATAACTTAATAAATGATATTAAAGCTAGTGTTTTTTTAATTCAAGGTACACAAATTCGCTATGCTAATTCGGCAGCAGAGTTACTAACTGGTTATACAAAACAGGAACTGTTGAGGAATTTTGATCTAAAGCAATTGTTCAAAAGTCAAGAATTAAGACAATGTGAAAAAGGAGGTTCTGAATATCAAGAAATACATATCCTGACAAAAAATGGTACAGATAAATGGATAGCTTGTGCTGTGGCTCAGTTAGAGGGAAACCAGGATGTGGAGAGTAAAAAAATTGAAGCAATTATAGGTATTGATATTACGAATTACAAATATGCAGAATTGCAGTTAAATCAGGCTTTAGAACAAGCTAAAAAACTCAGCGAATTCAGAGCGAATTTTGTTTCTATTATCTGCCACCAATTTCGTACACCATTAAATGTAGTATACTTTTCTAATAGCTTAATCCAGCGGCATATTACTCAATGGACAGGGGATAAAATACGACCATTTTTGGAACATATTCAAATAGCAGTCGAACAAATTAACCAAATTTTGGAGGATACTTTATCCTTAGCTAAAACAGAATCAGCAAAACTAAATATAGAGCAAAAACCTATTGATTTATTTCAGTTCTGTAATGAGTTAGTATCAAAAATACTGATAAATAATAGCCATAAATCTATTAATGTTCAGAGTCGAGGTAATTGCTCAATGGTATGGATTGATAAAAAATTATTAAGTGTGATTTTGAATAATTTGCTTGATAATGCCATTAAATATTCTCCTATTGATAGTACAGTAAATTTTATACTTAATTGTGAGGAGGGAAAAGTGGTTTTTCAAATTCAGGATCAAGGAATTGGCATTCCTGAAGAAGATCAACAAAGACTATTTGAGCCATTTTATCGAGGTAGCAATATTGATCATATTCCCGGTACAGGACTAGGTTTATCAATTGTTAAAACTCTGGTTGACTTGTATCAAGGAGAAGTTTCATTGGTGACGAAGATTGGGATTGGCACAACATTCACTGTGACGCTACCATCAGTTCCCTATTCTGAGGTTTAATGTTTACAGGACTTACGCAAAATATCTCTCAAACCCTCATTCCTCTGTGTTCTCTGTGCCTCTGTGGTTCGTTTATTCCATAGCTTGTGCGTAAGTCCCAGTTTAATTAAGTTAGCTTAGTTGTATTTTTCAATCAACCTTGATTGTGTTTCAGCTTAATCATCGGCAAAAAGTTTAGTAATCATTCCCTTTGACAACTTTTATAGGGTACAAAATGATACGTGAATCCTCGAAAACAATTCTCGTAATTGAAGATGATGCCGTTACCCGTAATCTCTTCTTAGGTGGTCTTGAAGCTGAAGGTTTTGTGACGATAGGAGCGGAAAATGGTCTGGTTGGTATCCAACAAGCACAAGAACATTTACCAGATTTGGTGATTTGTGATCTGATGATGTCAGATATGGATGGTTACACCGTTGTTACTAAGCTGCGTCAAGCTGTTGCTACATCTGTCATTCCGTTCATATTTCTCACAGCTAGTAATACGATGGCATCTATGAGAAAAGCTATGGATTTGGGAGCAGATGACTATCTTACCAAGCCTTTGACAGTGAATGAGTTACTAAAAGCGATCGCTATCCGACTAGAAAAGCAATCACTTCTCAGATACTGTTATGCAGCTAACTATCATCAAGTTCCAGAATTATCAGATAGTTCATTAAACTCTGAGTTTATCTTTCCGCCTGTTCCCCATCTCCAAGAAGTTTTCAACTATATTGAGGCTAATTATCACAAAGGGATTACTTTGTCTGATGTAGCCCAAGCTGTTGGCTATTCGTCGGCTTACTTAACTACCCAAGTAGGTAAAGAAACGGGAGAAACTGTGAATGTCTGGATTGTCAAGCGCCGCATGGCCGCTGCTTGTACTTTACTGAAAAATACTCATCAAACTATTGAAGAAATTGCGACAAAACTAGGCTATCAAAATGCTTGTCATTTCTCCCGCCAGTTTCGCCAGTATCACAAATTATCCCCAACAAATTGGAGAAAAGAAAATCAATTTGTGCAAATTCCTAAGACTACAAAACTACAAATCATCAAAAATCGCTCACCATTGGTGAATGATTTACCGTTAAGTAGTTGATCATATCCAAAAAACTGTCTGTGTCACCGCGTCTCCCCATCTCCGCGTCTCCGTGTCCCCGTGTCTTGTGCGTCAGCCTTAATTAACTGTTTTTAGGCTTTGTGAATTGCTGTAATAATAGTTGTATAGCCAAGGCTAATAAGCCAAGTGCCACAATCCCAAATATCCCGGTTCCTAAAGCGACTACACCCACAACTAAGGTGCGAACAGCAGAACCAATATTTACTACCATGGGATTATCCGAATGGATGGGTTTGCTGGCAAAAGTTGTTGCGATCGCTATCATGAGGGAATACATGGCAAATCCAAATCCTCCCGACATCGCCGCACCCATTATACAGCGTAGGGGAGTCGGTGGTACTTGGGCGTTAGTATCTGCCGAAGGGGTAACATTTGGTTCATTCATGGTGCGATTTTAATTCCATGTGTAATTGTCCGAGTCACAAATAATTCTAAATCTGGATCAGGAATTGCTTCTCGGATCTTTATTTTGACAATTTCTGCTTGTTCTGCCGATTCTACAATAGCAAATACAGAAGGGCCAGAACCAGACATCATTGTGCCTAAAACTCCTGGTTGAGTTGCAAATAGTTCCCGCAGATGCAAAACTTGAGGATAAGCTGGCAATACTACCCGTTCTAAATCATTGTGCAGTTTTTGGGCGATTTCTGCGGTATTTTTATTGACAATAGCTTTGACTATTTCTCCCGAATGGACTGCATTAGCACGGGCTGCTAAATTTGCGGTTTCTCTAATGTAAGTACCACCAAATTCTTGACGATAGGTGTTGTATGCCCAAGGAGTAGAAACTTCTAAACTCCGATATTTGGCTAATACTATGTGGATGTGATCTAAACTTGGTAAAGGAGAGAGTTGTTCACCTCTGCCTGTAGCGATCGCAGTTCCCCCAGAAATACAAAATGGCACATCAGAACCCAATGTAGCGCCTAATTCTTCTAATTCTGCACAAGTTAGTCCCAAGTTCCAGAGTAAATCTATCCCCACCAATACCGCTGCTGCATTTGTGGAACCACCAGCTAAACCTGCTGCTACAGGAATTCGCTTGTTTAGAGTAATGTCAATACCGCCCAAATTTTTAAACGCGTCGGGAAATTTCGTCGCCATTAGCGCTGCTGCCCGGTATGCTAAGTTACTATTATCTGTCGGTACTTGTGGGTGGTTGCAGTAAACGCGAATCGTCTCTGTGCTGGCAGGGTGGATATCAATTTGGTCTGCTAGGTCAATACTTTGGAGTATCATTGCTAACTCATGATATCCATCAGGGCGGTCGCCGATGATTTCCAAATATAAGTTGATTTTGGCAGGTGCAATTAAACTATAAGAACGCATATTAGTTATCAGTTATCAGTTATCAGTTAACATTTATCAGTTAGTTGAGTATTAACTGATTTGTGAGTGATACCCATTGTTCAACACTGAGGTCTTCGGCGCGTACTTGGGGATTTATTCCTAATTGTTCCAGTAATTGAGTCAAGCGATCGCGGTCAATTACCGATTGCAAATTATTTCTTAACATTTTTCGCTTAGACCCAAATCCTAATTTCAGCAGATTTTCCAACTTTTTGGGGTCATGGGCGGGAATTTCAATTTGACGAGGGCGCAATCGCACCACAGCGGAGTCAACCTTTGGTGGTGGTTCAAATGCCGCAGCGGGGACTGTACAAATTAACTCACAACTAGCTAAATACTGCACTCGTACAGACAACGCCCCAAAAGTCCTTGATCCTGGTTTAGCATATAATCTTTCTGCGACTTCTTTTTGAACCAGAAGGACAATAGAATCAAAAGGTTCTGGGTTCGGATGAGCGATCGTACCAAGTAACTTTTCAATAATTGGCCCTGTAATATTGTAGGGAATATTGGCAACAACGTGATTCTGCTTTTGGAAATTGGGAAAAGCAGTCACTTGAGACTGTACATCTAGAGTTAGAAAATCCCCTTGTAGCAGTAAAAAATTTTCCTTCTGACCTAGTTGTTTAACAAGTAATTTGCACAAATCGCGGTCAATTTCCACAGCGACTAGAGATTGAACTAGGGGTAATAACCGCCGAGTCAGAATTCCAGTACCGGGGCCAATTTCCAAAATGCGATCGCTATTTTTACACTCAGCGGCCTTGACAATTGCGTCGAGTGCCTTTTCGCTTTTTAACCAATGTTGAGCAAATTGCTTGCGCGGTTGAATCATCTATATTTGTTTCTCCATCTGCTTTTTAGCATTTTCTATCAACTCCGCATTTTTATCTTGACATTAATTACATCTCACTAAAACATTAACTTTAGACATTTTTATAAATGAATTTTTCTACTTATAGAAACATAAGTAAGCCTAACTATAGCAAGATAGCTAAGTTTTACGGACGTATCAATATAGAGTAGCACAAGTCTTAACAGGCATAAAAATATGAAATCCTTCGCACGTTTAACTTTAGTTGCATTTTTGGGGACTGCTACCTTGGCTGTCATATCTCACAGTTCTCAAGCTACAAATAAACCACAAACTCTATTTGCCGAGCAAACCTCCTCCCCTGTAACTTCACCTACACCTTCACCTAGACCTACACCTATACCTCCTCGTATGCAGTAAAGTATGGGGCAGGGTGCAGGGTGCAGGGGGCAGGGGGCAGGGTGCAGGGGGCAGGGTGCAGGGGGCAGGGTGCAGGGTAATTCTTAAATTTTCCCCGCGTCCCCGCGTCCCACCATCTCCGCGTCTTCCCCTCCCCGCGTCTCCCCCTCCCCGCGTCCCCGCGTCCCACCATCTCCGCGTCTTCCCCTCCCCGCATCTACCTATCTTCCTTTTTACCGTAAAGACCGAAATAGCACTCGTCCCGGATTTTCTTCCTGATTAATTCGCGCATACACTCGCAGACAAGCTAAAACTTCTCCTGGTGTACCTCCACAGTCTAATTGGATGTCATCTTTAGAAAAAGTACAATTATCAGCATACAGTCCTGACAATTGTTTAAGGCGGATATCATGACCTGCTTTTATGGCTTTATTAGCCACTTTTTTCAGCACACGTCGTGATTCTTGTTGTAACTTTCCCCACCAGGAATAACGCTCGGCTGGAGGAATAAAGACTAAGGAATGAATAGCTTCATCCATGTCAATCCAAGCACGTAGATTGAAGATAGGGTCAGTATTTTCATCAGTTTTTTCTGTCCGTTGCCAGCGATCGCTTAAAGCTTCAAGATAGAGATGACGCTGTTCTGGACTAGTGTAGAAAGAAACAACATCAAAACTAAACACACTCTTTAAAGCATGATGTAAATTTGGTTCTATCTCAAGAACTTTTCTATATAAAAGTAGAAATCCAGCTAACAACTGTAACTCACTAGTTGCATAACTCCGATTGATATCTGTTTTTAAAAGAGCTTTTTGAGACAAACATAACCCTTTAGCTTGAATAGTTCCACTCAATCCGGGGTAAATTATTTCATCCCGAATAAAAGGCAATTCATCAAGATTTTGAGTATCTTCAACTGCACCAACTTCTTGTGCTAATTCCCCGGCTAACCGTCTCCAAGCTATAGCTAAATTTTCAGGAACTCGCAGCAGACAGCGTTGTATTTCATTCCATAAATCAGCATCATTTTGGCTTTGTAAAGGGGAATTACCCAGATAAGAATTTAGTTCCGAGTCAGAATTGAAAGCTGTTTGTAAATGAATTAATTTGAATTCTCCACTAACCTCAACCTGTGGAACTGATATTGGTTGTAAAAGCTGGTAAAGTTCTTGCAAAAACTGCTCACACAACTCAATTCCTGGATCTTGTGGATATTCCTCCCGCGCCTGATTTAATGCCGCTTCTAGTCCATATAAACTAAACCGTAATACTTGGGCTAATTCTGAGTTTTCTATTTCTATTAATTGACGTAAATGCTGCATAATGAGGCTGAGAAATAGTGAATTGGCAACGCAGACGGAGGGAGTAGGAGAGACGCGGGGAGGGGAAGACGCGGGGACGCGAGGAAAATTACGAATTACGTTGGCGATAGCCTGCCGTAGGCACTATTACGAATTACGAATTACTTTAATGTATTCCGCAAAAAGGATCACGTTCTTTATCAACTTCATTGGGTTGTAATTCTAATTCTGCACGATAAACACATCCTTCTTGTTGGAGACATTCTTGATTATGTGATGTCCAGTAAGGAACTTCACCAGCGTGCATTCGCAATATCCCCTTGTGGTCGAGAGTAATATGATATTGACAGGGGTAATCTGTAGTAATATCTGGCTTACTCAGTGAACCAATGCGTATCCATTTTTTTGTATTAGTTTCACTATCTGTTTGATAAACATAGAAAGTGTGTTGTCCACTTTGAGGGAAAGGTGGTAAAGGATTACTAATTAGACCTTTTCCGGGTTCTGTCACACCATCTTGTAAATAGTGAAATGTTTCTAGTCTTTTATTTTCATTATTATCAACCGCAAATACTAAATGATAAGCATTAGGTAGATCAACTGTTGCTGACTCTAAAACATTGATAGCAATATCACCATCATTCAAGTCCTGATAAGCACCTTCAACAGCGATATTCCACTTTAATTTACCATCAATAAATAAGTCGGATGATTCTAAATCCTCCGATATAGCTGAATTGACATCAATACCCACAACATCTATTAAATAATGTGGATTTCCTTGACATAGCAAAACGCTAAATTGTAGAGTTTGGTCAATTTCAAATTGGACTTTAATTTGTTTGAGAAACTGTGCTTCTTCCATGCCTAATTTCTCCATTAAAGTTTTACCATCAAAACTGCCCCATAGACGTAAATCGCCATCTTCATAGTCTTGACGATAGATAATGTTTGTTAATTGTATACCTTGCCAATAGGTACGAACTTTAGCAACACTTTCCCAGACTGCAAGTTGATAGAGTTCTTGTCCAGCATTGAATATTCCTAACAATTCATTACTTTGGGTTTTACGTTTGAAGTTACAAGGTAAATAATAAAATAGATTTTTCACATCTATTTCTAGCTGGTTTGCACCTTTACGCAGTAGACTTTTTGATTCTTCAGGATCAAATCTTAATCGACGTAACTTTTCAGCATAACAAGCACCAGCAGAAGTAGCGAGTTTAGTAAATTCTAAAACAAAAGTAATGCGTTCCGGGTTCCAAACAAAATAGGGAGACTTACTAAATTCTTGGTAGATTTGATGTTGTACCAAGTCAAGATTGCAAGTTTTACCAGAGAGAATTAACCAATCTACTTTTTGACTATCTCGAGAATTCAAGCGACTTTCCATGAGTCCTTTGGCAATTCCAATTGCTTCTTTAATTGGCGAAATTGCACTGCGTTCAAATTGCTGACTATCGATAGTCAGAGAAATAGCATCAGGGATAATAATTTGAAACTTAACTCCACTTTGGGCAAGTAGTTCACTAATTTGTTGTTCAGAAAGAGTGAAAACAAATAAAGAACCATCGTTAAGTGGTTTTTGTCCTAATTTGAGTTTAGCAGCTTCAGCATGATCCCAAAGTGTGTAAAATGTTTGTAGGCGTTGAGTTGCTTGTTGCCAGCGGGTAGGTAATACTTTTTCGGCTGTATCTAAAGCATCTTTAAAAGCAACATCACCTTCTGGATTTTCCTTATCTACACATTTTAATAAACTACCAGGTTTAAAGTTACCTTCTTCTAAAAAGCGTTCATTTAATTCGGAGTTAATTAAGTCTTCTAATTTATCGCTTTCGATATCTCCATTGGTTAATGCCGTTAAAAGAAAATCAGCCAGTGCTATTTTTAAAAGGCGGAAAATCCGCAAAGTAATTAATTCACCACCTAATTGTAAATGCCCAGAAGAACCTAATAATTTAGGAGTCAGTTTATAGTAACGTCCGCCTAAACCCCGGTCTTCATTATCAGCAAAAAATGGAGTTTTGTCTTCTAATGTTAATTCAATTAAAGCTAAATCTGTAGTCCCACCACCAATATCCAAAACTAAAACATTTTGTGACCATTTATTCCCAATTTGGCGACAGCGAGTTTTAAAAGATTCAATCCCAATATTGAGATTTCCCCCAAATTCTCGCCATAAAAAGAATATAGCTACAGACACAGCTTCATCATAGGCTGTTTGCACATCATCAATTCCTAATTGTTCCACCAGTTGTTTAACTTCTTTGCGAACTACTGGGGGTGCTACTGTTGGGTATGTAACAACTGCTGTTAATAAATCTCCCTCAGAAAATCTCCGTCTAGCCCGTTGACGATAATCTTCAGTTAATTCAATTAAATGCGCCCAAGCTGCTTGAATTAGTTGATTAACTTGAATATTTTCTTCTTGCCCATCTATAATTACTGGGAAAGTACGATTTTGACCAAAATAGCGTTTGGGAGAGTGGTGAAATCTGCTAATAATTTCTTTAACAGAAGTAGTTGTACCTTGAGGGTTTGTCTTTGACGCACCGTATGCAATCGCTTTTTTTCTATTATCTCTGGCTTCTCTACCCATTCCCAACTTTAATGGTGCTAGTTGCAATACTTCCATTTCACTGGGAATTTCTGTATCTCGTCTGTCAATATCTAAAACTATAGGAATTAAATTCTGTGATTCTAAAGTTGGGACACGGAAGACTTCGTGATATATTTGATAAAGTTTTTTACTGACAGCACGACGAAATCTGTCACTGTTTCCTAGACATAATTCAATTTGGCGAATAGCTTCTAAAAATAGCGCTTTGTTATCACTTTCAAAAACGTCACTTAACTGTTCTGGTTCAATTTCTAAATTTTTACTAATGTTAGCAATAAATTTTTCCCACTCACCCACACTTACGTCAGGTAAAGCAGAAGTCACAGGAGAATTTAACCACTCTGCTAAACGTTGACGTAATCTGAGTTCTTGTTCTCGTGGTAAAATTTCCGCAATTGGGACTTCAATAGGATCGAAAAGTGTCACTGTAGAGTTAGAAGTCCCAAAATCTAAAGCCAACCAACCAGGAAATCTTTTTTGTGATTTTTCGTTCAATTTTTCACTCAATTGCTGACTTAATTTATTCAGATAAGTATCTAATTCAAAAGGGTTCATGTGCGTATCCATTGCTATTGTTTGAAAATCTGGTGAAAACCAAAGATTACAGGAAACACTAAGATGTTTACGATTAGATAAAATTGGATTTCCTGTAGCATTAGAATCGAAATACTCAACAATTACCTGTAAAGTACAGTTTACTACTTCTGTTATTGGTTCCTTTAACTGATAAGGATATTGACCTAGTTGACATAAGTTAGAGATTTTTTTGGGTGTAGCCGAGTTAAAGTGTTTATATTTTTGTTGAATTTCTGCTGCTAATTTCGTTGGCGTACCTTTCACAGTGCAAATAATGCGAGAAATATGCGGTATATTGCTATTAGCTGCCACAATTTGAATAGCAGGTAAATCCAAACTTTTATTTTCTTTAACACGCAATTGATAACGAGGTGGAAGGCTAATTTCCACAGGCATTATGTAGGTTCCTTATTAGTCATTGTTCATTAGGCAAATAATCTCCTTTGCACCCCTGTTTATTAAAGATACTCATAAGTATCACTTTCATTGATTTCTACAATACCCGAAAGAATCTGCAACCAGGTGGGAATTGCTAACTCCGAGGGTGCGTCTCCCGCCGCAATATATCGTAGTAATTCTTCCTTTTTAGATAGATTTTGTAAACTGGGAATAATTTGATCTAAAATGCCTTGTAATTCTGCATTGACTTGCTGATTTACTTCACTGACATATTGGACAAGATGAAGACTCGCACTAGCTGTAATTTCATCTCGTAGACGCAAAACAAACATTTGATGATTAGCAGAACGAGTTAAATTCTGGTTTTTCTCAGGCGACCAATCAAAAATTTGCCCAATATTATGTTTCTCATTTTGCCGTGCTAAAGGAAACATCATTTCTGGTGAAATAGCTTTATCTTGGCTGTTTATCTCTAAGATAATAGCTTCTTTCCATTGATGAGGATCACATCCTAAGAGAAGTTTATAAAATAGGTCTGCTGCTTCTACTCCAAATTTTTCTTCAATAACTGGTTCAATTTCTGGATTGAGAATGGCTTGCAAATTTTCCCGTTCTAAAACTACTTGACTGGCGAGTTTACCTAACAAGTCTATCACCGCTTGACGAATACGTTCGCGGGCAAAATCTTCTAGTTCTTTAACTGTCTTTTCAAACTCTGGATAAAGGTCATCACTTTTAGTAGGTAAAGAATTATTAATCCTATTTCCTCTATCAAATAATTTTCCGGCTGCACCTTTAGATTCTGCTAAAGTAATTGTCCCATTTTGGGATTTATTAAATAGCAGTGTCCACTGACTCCAATTCAGAATTCGATAAGTTAATTCATCTTTAATGACATCACTAACAATAACTCCTCGCCGATCTTTAAGTGGTTCTTTACCCAAATCTTTTTGAAAGTTTCTATAAGCTTTATCTAAACTTTCAATTCCCAACCGCAATTCAAGTAAAGCAGGATTATCAACTGTGGGTATACCTTGTTCATGAATTTCTGCAATGATATCTTTGAGTTGTTCCTGTTGCTGACGCACTATATCAGCCGCCCTGCGAGTATCTTCATATAATTGCTTTAACCCATGTGTAGTCACATGATTTTGAATCAATTCTCGCAGTTTACTAATACCGCCATCTTGGGCAAAATAACCTAACTGTCTACCTAGATGATTCCGCGTTTCAGTTATTAACAACCGTTCGCTTAATTTACCCCATTTTTGTTGTATTCGCTTCGACCGTTCTAGATAATCAGGATAATCTAAGTTAGCAATAAACTCTTCCGAACCAGCTTTAACTGTTGTCGAACGTTTGGCTAGTTCAGCTAATCCTAACAAAGGAGATAATAAAACGATGCGATCTTTTTGGCTAGTAAAAGCTTCCGCCCCATCAATAATAGTTTGTAAAACCTTCAGCTTTTGGAAAACTACATCTGTTTGTAATGGTTGAGAATTGGGATGATCTTCAATTAAAAAATCAAGTATTCTTTCGCCACCTTCACTATCTAAGGGTAATTGGTCAAAACGTCCTACACCAACAAGAATTAAATCTTTTAAATCTTGTCCTGGTCGTTGCTGCTGCATCATCGTGAAGATTTTATTAGCGCGATCGCTCCCCGGTGATTTACCATTGAGCAACACCAGAATTGTCTGTACCTGCGCCAATTCCCGCAGCGACAAGAAAGTATCCCTTGCACCGGAATTCGCCGCCCCCAAGCCGGGAAAATCTAACAGCACAAATTCTTCAGCACCATTTACATCCCAAATTTCCTGTGATATTTTCACATCAATATCAACACGGCGAATGAGGAGAAAGCTATTTTGTAATAATTGCGTTTGTAGTCTTTGGGGCGCACTTGGTAAACGGATATGCGCTGGCGGTAGATCATCAAATTTGAGAGTTTGGATAGCCATTGGCATTTCCGTCAGTTGTAATCCCTCATGGGCTGTTGTACTATCAATGTGATAATGACTACCACACAAAGCCTCACCATAAGCTTGATAAGCCCGCAGAAATAACACTAATTCTCGCAGCAAATAGCGTAATTCTAAATTACTTGAGCTTTTCCATGCTTCTTCACACCATTTAGAAATATCTTTACCAGTTTTGATTTTGGAGACTTGTAATGGTGGGAGTCCAGCAGCAATCGCCCGGCGGTTTGCTTCCCCCAACATAAAGTGTAAACACTCATTCACCCCTTCATGAGATAAATACTCCACCGTGTAATTATCTATTTTGGTGGTAACAAAGCCATCCTGAGGTTTAATATGAATAGCCGTAACGTTCCCAGTCGTGGGATTTTCGCTGACCGGTAAAGCATCAGCATAACCAATCAGACTACCCAGCAGCAAACTCTTACCGCTACTGAATTCACCCATAACGCCGATTTTGACGGGTGAGGTAGCCAGTTCTAGAGTTTTCTGTGCAGCCTCCCGCAGGCGCATTAAACAATCATCGAGGCTAGTAGGAACCCAATCTTCTTGTTGGGAAGGACGTTGGGGTACTGAGTCAATTTTCCTGAGGATAAATTCACCGTACTCTTTAAACCGGGCCAGCTTGTCTGGTTCCATAGAGTAGAAGTCTGCCTTAGTTCATTTTCTGTGAGGGTTATAACACAAAAAATGCAAATTTCCATTCTTTCTGCAACAACCAGCACTCATTTACCGGAAAAAATCCAGGATTTGCAGGAATTTTGATGTGAATGAACTATATTTTTTTCTCACGCAGAGGCGCGGGGAAGGGGACGCGGAGAAGGGGAAGGGGACGCGGGGACGCGGAGAAGGGGAGACGCGGGGACGCGGAGAAGGGGACGCGGGGACGCGGAGAAGGGGAGATTCATTTGTAGCTTTAATTATGTGAATTGATATGACAGAGAACTCTTCTGATTACGAATTACGAATTACGTTCGCGTAGCGTTTCCGATAGCTTGCGTGGCGTAGCCATAGGAAATATTACGAATTATTCTCGTATCCAAAAACTTCAGTTGTTGATATAAACTGCGAATTTGCGGTAAATTTACACCAGCCGTTTCGGCTTTTCTTAATGGGTTGCCAAAAATTGCTTCTACTTCTAAAGGACGATGTTCATCAAAATCAATTTTCATACTGGTGCGGTAGGGGTTCATTTTAATAGTGTAATCAAGCATTGTTTGAATGAAGCTTTCAGGAATTAAACGTCCTGTACTTTTCGCCCCTAATGCCACTTCATACATCAACTGTTCAACTAACTGACGAGTGTGAATATCTGCCATTAATTCATCGGTTCTGGCGTTGAGAATTACAGATAATCCGTTGTAGGGAATATTCCAAACTAGTTTTTTCCAACGTCCTAATAGTAAATCTGCTGCTAGTTCGATTGATATCCCCGCATTTTGAAAATCTTCAGCAATTTGCTGCATTTTTTCGGTAATTCCTGTGGGCTGATAGTTGGATTGATATTCACCCAAGGTAATTTGTCCATAGTCTAAATGGCGAATATGTCCTGGGGCAACTTTGTTGGAACACAGAAAACATAACCCACCAATAACTCTTACATTTCCCACCAGTTCAGCAATTTCTTCTTCTATACCTAGTCCATTCTGCAATACCAACACCACTCCATCATCCTTGATTACTGGTGGTAATATGTGCGGTAGCAAGTGGTTTTGTGTGGTTTTTAGCGCTACTATGACGACATCACAGCTAGGCATTTTTTTGACATCACTGTAGGCAAAAACTTGGGGGAGGGTAAAGTCACCGTCTTTAGACTCTATAACTAAACCATGTTGACTCACCTCTAAGTAATCGCTTTTAAGCAAAAAGTGGACTTCATTACCTGCTTTTTGCAGTTTAGCGCCATAAAACCCGCCTAATGCACCAGTTCCCAAAATTGCGTATGTACGATTACCCATTTCATCTATAAAAAAATCTTAAGAAAATTATCAGTAGATATTGTACCAGGATTTTTTTTAATAAAAGTTAAACATGATTTACTATTCTTTAGAACCTTTGGTAGATATGAGGTGACATCAATGGCGGATATTGTTGATATTGCAGTTAGTAATGATTCGTTTAAAACTTTGGTGGCAGCTGTCCAAGCTGCTGGTTTAGTGGAAACATTAAAAAGTCCTGGTCCATTCACTGTGTTTGCACCGACTGATGATGCTTTTGCTAAGTTACCCCCAGGCACAATTACAACTTTATTACAAAATCTTCCTCAGTTAGCACGGATTTTAACCTATCATGTGGTTCCCGGAAAGCTGACTAAAGCTGATTTAGCAAAATTGGGTACGGTGACTTCTGTGGAAGGGTCTTTGATTAAAATTAATTGTGAAGATGGTTTTGAGGTGAAAAATGCCACAGTTTTAGCAGCCGATATTGCCGCAGATAATGGCGTAATTCACGTTATCGATACGGTAATTTTGATGGGTTAATTCAGTCATGGTGGGCATTGTCCACCATATCTGTTCTCAAATTTATTCTAGTTGATTCTTTAAATAATGTAAAAAAATGATGTGCGTAATCACTTCTATGCTAAGGTAAATTCAGTTAAATAAATAAACGTTAAAATTAATCCTAAGCTAATCTTACCTACGATAAATTAATGCTAGATTTCCATACCTTAGCTGAATTCTCTCGAACAAACTGTGCAGGCATTTGTACATTCCTGGTTCCAGCGAACATACTCGCTACATTATTAACAATAATCCTCACAGTCCTCAACCGTCCAACAGTTCAAGTATGGCAAGCTGTAGGATTTGCCAGTATATTTGCTTTCATAATGATTATGCACGTTTACACTTGGTTTATCATTGGCGTGGTGATGTTACCAACTTATATTTTATTGGGTCTAGCAGTTACGTGTTTGTTAACTAATGTAGCCGCAATTCTGTGGCGGATAAGTTCTCAGCAATTAATTTATCGCTGGAAGTGAAATTTTTATGAACTCACTTTACAAAGTACTTCGTGGATAAGAACACCAAAAATGTAGTTTATTCAGTAAGTAGTACATAAAAGAGTGGGAAGAGTAATTTTGATTACTCTCCCTATGAATGTAATTAGCCGTTAACTAACAGCTGTTCTTTTCAATTAATGAGTTACCACAAAGACTGAAAGTTATTGTTGTTGTATGAGCCATCATGGGACTTTTGTTTATGATAATGGCAAGAATGATGACCACCTCCAGCAATACCTTGCATTTCCTGAGTAGCTAGTTCATCCAGAAAACTGGCGGAATCATTAAATAGTTCATAACCAGTAGGAAGTAGTGTAGAAATTTGGATATTAGCCATGAGAATTTCTCCTTTATTTCTATCTGAGTGTTTTGCAACTCATTCGTAAGATGAGACTAGATTTCAACTAATCTTATTTATAATAATTTCAAATAAATTCTCATAAATCAAGACTTTGATCTCAATCACATAGACATAATTAATTTAGTTTTGTCCAGAAATTACTTTGATTATTCAACCTAGTACAGCTTTCTCGGAATTAACAATTAGAAATTAAAAACTAAAAAGTAAATTCCACAAGCTTTTGAGTAGAAAGCCACAAATAATTCAATGTTTGTAGTCAGGACTTTAGTCCTAGAATAAGGGCTAAAGCCCTTACTACGAGCTAACGCACTCTAGTAATAAGAGAGAATTAAATCTACAGCATCTCTCAAATTATTAACAATTAAGTCTGGTTGGTAAAGTTCTAATTGAGTGCGATCGCGGATTCCACTTTCTACACCTATTACTTTCACACCATGTCTTTTCGCAGCGGTAATGTCGGCTTCTGTATCACCTACCATCCAAGTATCAGCAGCAGGGGGAAGTTCCGCCAATGCTTTGGCCATTAGTAGAGGTTTATCTTCAACGTCGCGGGTTTTTACATAGTCGTTACTGAGACAATAACGGCGATTTTCTGGAAAAAATCTACCTAAATTATACTTATTGACAGCGTAGTCCAGTTCCCGCACCCGACGCATCGTCATCACTACTAAATCAATTCCAGCTTCTTGAACTTTGGAGAGGGCATCTTCGGCTCCAGATACGAGGCTATCATACTCAAAGTAAGGCTCTGTATGTACTGTTTGTTTGCGGAGAAGGGAAAAGTCTTGTGCTTGTTCTGGGTCTAAACCTGATTTTAAGGCTATTTGCTTTTCGGGGGTGTGCGATCGCTTGAGTTGCCAAAATTCGGCTTTAGAAAGTTCTGTCACTACTTGATCAGGATATTTGGTTTTATCCAAACACAATTGATAAACACGATAGTACCGCTCAGAAACATCCATAATCGGTCCGTCGAAATCAGTAATTAGTCTCAGCATTAGTTGATGGTGGGAATTTTTATGAACATTATCTCAGGGAACCGGGAATAAGGTGTAGGGAATAGATACAACTGTTACCTGTCACCTGACAAATCCGCGTTTAATTTGTTCGCTTTCAATGGCTTCAAATAAAGCACGAAAGTTACCTTCACCAAAACCTTGAGCTTGGGAACGGCGTTCAATAAACTCAAAGAAAAAAGTCGGCTCAGAAAAAATCGGCTGAGTGAAAATTTGCAATAGTAAAGCCCCTAAAGGAGCATCTTGTTGACAATCTACCAAGATTTCTTGTTGTGCGATCGCTTGCAGTTCTTGGGGTGAGAGTGGAACCTCTAAACGCTCTTGTAGCTGTGAGTAATAGCTTGGGGGGACAGAGAGAAAAGATAAACCAGCAGTCCGAAAACGAGCGATCGCACTCACAAGACTAGACGTACGTAAAGCAATATGTTGAATTCCCGCCCCCCTGTTCACATTTAAAAACTCCTGAATTTGCGAATTAGGTGAAGCCGGCTCATTAATCGGTAGCTGTATGCCACCGTTGGCAGAAATCATCACCTGACTAGACAAAGCGGAACGATTGGTTTGAATTTTAAAGCTTTGTTGAGATTGAAAATCGAGAATATTTTCATACCAACTTACCGCAGCTTGTAAATCACCGACTTTCACATTTAGAACTACATGATCTATAGCCGTAAAAATGTTGGGTGATTGATGATTGGGGATTGGTAAAAGATTTTTCTCCTCGTCCTCGTCTTTTGCGTGTTGTCTTTCAATCAACGTATGAGTTAACCCACCCCAAGCCGCAATTTTGGCAAATTTAATGGATACCGCATCTTGAACAGGTTGCAAGACTTTAGCACCGTTTGCAGAAGCCCTTGCCGTCACCGTTTCCACATCTGTCACCAGCAAAGCCACATCTGCCACACCAGGGGGATGATGACGCAAAAACTCAGCTACTGGGCTGGTGGGTAACAACGGTGAAGACAGTAAAAAATAGACATTGCCATTTTTGACAACTTCCGTACAAGTATGAAACGATTTTCCTCGATTAACAAGAGTAGGGAAAATTGAACTCACTACCGCTTGAAACCCCAGATACTTGACAAACCAATCTCGCCACCATTGGGCATCTTCTACATAAAAGTGAACGTGATCAATTTGGAGCATAATCTCTGAAAATCCAGCGCAACAGCTTATATACAGTCAATTTTGCCTTTTATACTAGATTTTCATGTATTCCCTCAGCCATAATAGTGAACTTAGAAAAATAGGTGACTATCCGGTTGAATATTAATTTCCATTGGTATAGCCTGAGGTTCGGCTGATAAGGCATAAAAAATAGCATTAGCAGCAGTTTCGCAACTAAGCATTTTTTTTCGGTCTACTTTTAAACTTACATTGTCCCAGAAAGAAGAATCTACTCCACCAAAGTAGAATAGAGTGAATTTGACTCCAAAACGCTTGAGTTCTTCGGCCATACACTTGCTAAAACCAACAACACCAAACTTAGAAGCAGAATAAGCCGCAGCCATAGACATCGAATGCTTTCCGAGAATTCCCACCACATTACAGATATGACCAGACTTACGTTTTTGCATCTCTTCAGCAGCAGCCTGAGTGGTGTAGAAGTTGCCTTTTAAATTGAGATCCAGCATCCTATCTAAATCGGCTGGCTCTATACTGTTGTATGGTTTGAGAATACCTGCACCCGCAGCATTTACTAAAACATCGATTTGACCAAACTGGGCAACAGTTGCTTGTATTAATGCCTCTACCTGTTGGGGTTGAGTAATGTCTGTCGGAACTGTCAAGACTTCTCCTGATAACTCCTCGGCCAATGTTGCTAAATTCACGGCATCTCTAGCTGCTAGTACCAACTTAGCTCCTGTGGGCGCAAGTTTACGAGTTAAGGCTGAACCAATACCGCCCGTAGCACCGACAATGACAACGACTTTATCCTGCATCACAATATTTATTTACATTTCTTTACAAACTACTTTTAGTATAGCAACCGCCAGGTAGTAAGGACATTAACTGTAGTGCTAACGCACGATGTAAGCCATTATCAAATCATTCAAATTACATCCCCGCGTCTCCCCATCTCCCCATCTGGAGCGTCCCCGCGTGGGTGGACTGGGGTTTAGGATATAGCCACTTCCCATTTTCTGTCTGTTTGCTTTAGCTGTAAAGAACTGCAAGACTGCAAAAACTGCATATAAGTAGTCTTGATTTTTAATTCTTTGATTTGCTCGGTAATGGTTTTACCATATTCTTGATTAAATTTAGTTCCTAAAATGCTAATGTCAATGTATTTTTGAGAATATTTTTTGGTTAATTCTCCCAGAATATTTTTGAGTACTTCCTCTAAATCTGCTTGAGAATTTATCCTAGCTAAAAAACTAGACTGACTATTATTTGTTTGAGATTGACTTACTTCCCATTTTACTCCTTTCTGCCTGATTTGGAAAGAACTACAAGACTGTAAAAATTGTATATAACTACCACTAATCTGTAAATCTTTTAATTGTTTAGTAATCGCTTTACCATACTCTTGATTAAATTTGCTTCCTAAAATACTAACATCAACAAAACCACTAACAGATTCTTTAATTAATTTTTCTAGAATTAGATGCAGGGATTTTTCTAAATCATCTAGGGAGTTAATACTTTGGTGATTATTCTCAACTTCATCATTAACAACTTCAATGAGACTTTTATCAAAAACTGTTACATAAAAATCAGATGAATCATCAACTTTATGAACCACAAAATCAGCCGGATAACGAGTGAAGATATCTTTGGGCTTTTTACCAGGAAGATGAGTGGCAATCACCTGACCCATATTGATTTTATGTTTTGTATTCAGTAACTGAAATACCTTAGAAACCTTTATCCAGTGATTACCTGTAGCTTTTTTCTCATCGTTAATTAAGTCTTTGAGTATTTGAATTAATGAAGGTATTTCTGGTAAAGGTTTCACACAATAGGTTTGAGTTTCTCCTGTAGAGCTATTGAATAAATTAATGTTTTCTCCATGCTGACTAACTTGATAGACTATTAATCCATGTTGCTGTAAATTGTTGCATAAATTAGTCATCACTTTATCTGATGAGCAAACCAAAACTTCTTTTGCATTGGGGTAACGTTCATGAATTGAAGAGCCAAAAGCAATCATTTTCCCATCGGCATTGTCTCTACCAGCAGGAACATGAATCAAATCATAACCGCGTTCATGCAATTCTACATCCAGCTTGCCGCGACTACTCCAATTAGCAAAGGCAATTTTTACTTGAATTGGACAATTACAAATAGTTGAGAAAAACTTTTCTGTACTGCTATTAATTTGTAAATTTTCGGCATCTAAAAGTAAAACTGCTATTCCTACCGGCTGTAAAGATGGGGCAAATATGGAATTTAATGAGCCATTTAAGGCAGATTTTACAGGATTTAGTTGCTGAATCCTAGCAATTAGTTCTAATAAGATTGGTGAATCAAAAGCTTCAGTGACAACAATAGCTTTGAGGTATAATTGCAGCTTGTGTAATAACTCTTCCCAGCCTTGAGTTTGGCTGAGTAATTCTGTAAACTTTGCGCTCAAAGCAGATTGATTAGAATTACTTTGCCACTGAACTTTTCTATACTTTTCCAGTAATAATTCTGGCTGCTGTTGTTGAATAGCAATGATTGCTTGGCAGACATGAGAGACTATTTGGGTTAACAGTGCAGAATTATAGGTAGTCAGCGATCGCTCATTATTTGGCATGGCTCATACATTAGAGTAAGGCATCCTGGCGGAAATCACCATTAAAGTTGGCAATTTATATCGTGTCTGCTTGAATACTTATACTATCGGTCAAGCTGATCATAGGTAATAGTTAACTATTTATAGAAATATAATTATTACCAATAACATATTACCGATTACCCATAAATGTTTTATAAGTCATTGACCAGACAAGATATTACTCATTTTAGATCGAGTGCAGAAACTAACTGAAGATCAGTAAAATTCCTTAACCAATACTTAACTGTGCATCTTCCAGCCCCAGATAACTTTTACCACAATAAAGGTATCTAATTCACCAAATTCCTGAATATAGGGTTAGATGAAGATTTAAGTAGATTTATTGAGTAGTATCAAAATACTTACGTAATCCACTTAAATTAAAGCTAAAAATGTATCTCGGACTCAGAGCATCTGTCCTGAACAGAAAGTCGTAATCAGGTGCGGTTGAATAAATCGGATTTTTACTACCTGGATAGCGATCGCTATATTATTTGTATTTGGCGTTGCTGAATAAGGGGATGATTGAGGCTGACGCGGGGACACTCCAGACGCGGTGATTATATATTGATTAGGACTTACGCAAGTGTCACACTAAAAATCTGTTGTAGGGTGCTTTACTACTGCATAAATCCGGCAAATAAACAGATTGTTGATATCTGACGCACCCTACCAATGTGCCAGTTGCGTAAGTCCTGTTGATGCAGATTCTCAAATCATCCCGCAATTATGCAACGCCTATTATTTTTTAGATTCAATAAATTTATGATCCAGTACATTAAAACCTCCCGTCTCAACATCGCTTATCACAGTTATGGTACTAGTGATGCAGCAACTATAATTCTTTTGCATGGCTGGCCTGATGATGCACTGACTTGGAATGCAATCGTTCCTGCATTGGTGAGTGAAAACTACCGCTGTATTACACCATTTCTGAGAGGTTGCGGTTTGACACAGTTTCTTGATACTCAGACCCTACGTAGCGGACAACTTGCAGCCTTGGGACAAGACCTAATTGAGTTCATTGAAACTGCAAAAATCGGGTCTGTACATTTGGTAGGTCACGACTGGGGCGCACGCATTGCCTACAATATAGCGGCTTTACGTCCCGACCTGGTACATACTCTCACCACATTGTCAGTCGGTTATGGAACCAACAATCCTCAACAGACGCTATCCTTTGAACAGGTGCAACAATACTGGTATCAATGGTTTTTTGCTACAGAACGGGGACGTGCCACCTTAGCAGCAGAGAGACGGGGCTTTACACGCCAGCTATGGCAATTGTGGTGTCCTACCTGGCGTTTTAGTGAAGTTGAGTTTGAGGCTACTGCACAATCATTTGATAACCCAGACTGGATCGATATTACTATTGACTCATACCGTAGTCGTTGGGGCAATTCTCCTAATGATCCTGATTACGATACTATTCACCAGCAACTGATGTCTGCACCTAAAATTTATGTGCCAACAACCGTACTGCACGGCGGCGCTGATGGTGCAACCTTACCAGAAACTAGTGCCAACAAAGAACATTTTTTTGCAAAAGATTACCAGCGATTTGTAATACCAGGAGTTGGGCATTTTATCCAAAGGGAAGCCGCCCAGACAGTAATTGAAGCCATACTTGCCCGTGTACAGAGCTAGTACCCACCAGAAATAATGCCACTACTTACAAATATTCGCAGGCGTTCCATTCTTTCTCTAGCAATTATTCTCCCCATTGGACTTTTATACAGCCACTATCGCTATTCTATTTGGTGGTTGAACCAAGAGGTAGGAGGGATTTTCTATGAGATATTTTGGTGCTTGTTCGCCTTTGTGTTTATTCCTACTCGCCAAGCAGTGTGGCAAATCCCTATCTGGGTATTCATAATTACTTGCTTGTTGGAATTTATGCAATTGTGGCATCCACCATTTCTAAATTGGGTACGTTCATTTTGGTGGGGAAAAATGTTAATCGGTACTGCTTTCACTTGGGCAGATTTTCCCTATTATTTGATTGGCAGTGGGTTAGGATGGCTGTGGTTGCGGCTGATAGTTCGGGGCGCAAAGCTAAAATAAGTCGTTTTACCGTTAAATTTGGTTCTTAGCGATATTTTTATGCCAATGGTAATAATAAATTATTTCAATAAGCTTTACTATTTTTTTATATTCTCCTTTATGTCTCTATGGGCTGCAATCCTGATTTTTAAGAGTTTTTACAGATAGCTGTCCTCAGTGATATTGACCTTGACTAATTAATCAGGTTAAGGGAAACTTACTAATAACAGACGTGCCTACTTATAAAAATAATAATTTTTGTAAAGATTCTGAGATATATGTTGCGAAAGATGGAACATTAGTTAACAAATGGCAAGTTTGTATCTAATTTGTTCCTGCGGCTAGGTTTTCAGCAACTCTACTAAAGCAGTAAAGTTCAATTGTACTATCGAGGTTGGCTTTCAGAGCATGGAGACATTAGAATTCATAATTTATCCAGACGGTCGGGTACAAGAGAAAGTCACGGGTATTATAGGGGCTTCTTGTGCTGAAGTCACGGCAGCCATAGAGGCGCAGCTGGGACAAGTACTGAATCAGGAGCCAACCTCAGAATTTTTCGCCACCAATAATAATGTGCAGGAATCTGGTGTAGCGAATACGCAAACCGCGTTTAGCGAATGGTAAATTTTCCAACTAGTTTATTGTCATTCATTCACAATCACCATGTCACACTTTAGCCAAATCAAAACTCAAATCCGTAACCTTGAATCCTTGAAAGATGCGCTCACTGACTTGGGTATAGACTGGAAGCCAGGCCCACAAGAAGTACGCGGTTATCGTGGCCAAACCCATCCTGCTGAAGTTTCCATTGAGCAGGAAAATGGTTATGATATCGGTTTTAGATGGAATGGCAAAGAATATGAATTGGTAGCTGATTTGCAATATTGGCAGCAAAACTTGTCTGTAGATGGATTTTTGCGCCAAGTAACCCAACGTTATGCTTACCAAGCAGTGGTAAAAGAAACTGCGCGAGTCGGTTTTCAAGTGACCGAACAACAAAAAAATGAAGATGGTTCGATTCGTCTAGTTGTACAGCGCTGGAGTTAATCATGTCTGATTTGCCGCAGTCACCAGAAGCAGAAAATAATCGTTCTGGTTTAGAGCCAGAATTAGGGGGTTTTTTACGAGACGAGCCAGAACGTTCTGGTTTAGAACCGGAACTAGGCGGTGTGCTGCGGCAAAGGGGCGTTTATGTAGATGAAATTACCTGCATCGGTTGTAAGCATTGCGCCCATGTTGCCCGTAATACCTTTTATATTGAACCAGATTATGGGCGATCGCGCGTAGTTCGCCAAGATGGAGATGTAGAAGAGGTAGTTCAAGAGGCTATAGATACCTGTCCAGTTGATTGTATTCACTGGGTTGATTACACCGAATTGAAAAACCTAGAAGAAGACCGCAAGTTTCAAGTGATTCCTGTAGTTGGTTATCCAGTGGAACACGCTGTAGCTGCTACAGAAAAACGCCGGAAGAAGCAAAAGTTAAAAAAGAAACAATCTTAAAATTAAAATATCAAGCA
>NZ_KB235895.1:31286-168534 GCF_000332135.1 Anabaena sp. PCC 7108 | reverse complement strand
AACTAGATACATCGGGATAAACAAGACATTTGAATGTATGGTTAATTTACGTCATGGACGGAACTCCAGACATGAATTTAGGTTGAAAAATCACTTTTTCTTCACAGGTACAGGTAGAGGTTCACAACCAACACCACCAAACGTGGCAATTCTTTGACTAGAAAACTGACTTGTTCTAATTTATCTTATCGAGAAGCTGATATATTCCATATTGCGGCTGTTAATTTTTGTCTAAAAACAACATAGCAGCCGATATCTTATAGTTTTAGTTCATATCATAATAATGTTCATAGTAGTATTTTTCTAATTCATCTTCTATAACATCATAATATTCATCATATTCATCACATTTCAAAAGATTTTTTTCATATACAGAATTCCATAACTCTGAAGTAATATCTTTGCTTAAATCAAGATTCCATTTTTGTTCAAACCAATTTTTTGCTTCGTCGCAAATATGTTTATCTGTGAAATAACAATTTAGTTCTCTTATAGTGTTTGTTAACCCATTTCTTGTAAGGTTGCTACTCCCTATAAAAATACTATTTTCGTTCTCAAGATTTTCATGTGTGAAAATATATATTTTAGAATGAGTATTTGGTATAAGTTTAACAGTTAACTTCTTTGTCTGTTCACCAAATTGTAGAAACTGAACTAATTTATTTAAATTTTGAGTTTCTTTTTTTAGATTAATATCTTTGTGGAAAAAATCATCAAAAAATAATGTTTTATTAATATCATTATTTTCTCCTGTTCCTACTAACAATCTAATAGTACCATTATTTATATATAAAATATCTTGTAAAGATTCTACAATTAAACACCACCCACTAAATTTAAAATAACCAACACAAATATCAACTTGTATAGAATTTTTGATCAATTCATTTAGTTTTTTTAAAAAAGATTCGTTTTCATTATCAAATAAATTTTTCATATTAATAATTTTCAAACATCCTGTAAATGAAATTGAACAATGTTGTTATACTCACATCTTGCACCAATAAAAATTGATGAAATTTTATTACTCTATATAATACCAAAACCATTGATTTAGAGATAAAATACTGTAACAATCAGGTATCTTTATCGCCCATTTTTTAAAATCCTCTGTGTCTATACGTAGATATGCAAGGTATGAGTATAGCTCATTGTGGAATATTAAGGATTAAATCTCCAGTTTTTTCTGACAAAAAATGATTTATAGCTAAATTAATTACTCTTGGTTTTAGCGGATCTGTGATATCTAAATTACCATATTTAAGATAAATTATCACGGCTACTTGTAAATCTGTATGAACTATACCTACTGCTAATGATCTATTAAAATCTGCTCTCCTAATCCAGATTTGAAAATTATTACTAAATTCAGCTTTTAAGTTTTCAAAATAAATTGTGTATTTTTTTTCGTTTTCATATAAGATATTCGGATCGTAAAGTTTATCAGTCATAGGTAATATCGAGCAAGAGTATTATGATGAATGTTCTTATTCTATAGGATTTGTATGATTTTGTATATGGTTTGATTATACAACCCACCTTTTGCACCCTAAACTTCGTTTTTTCTGAAGTCGTGTAAAGCCATATACTGGCTTTAATTTATACCTATTAATTTTGACACTATTCATCTTGAAAGTGATCACTAATATTCAGTTCAACGTAAAAACACTATAAAAATTCTGTATAATAGATAGCTAGATTGCAAGCAACTTTGGCATTCTCCATACATCAAACTTTTTCTGTAGTGTAATCATGAAGTTTCCTCTAGCTTTTCTTGCTATTCCATTTGTATTTATTATTCAGCAGGGTGCTTTCGCACAAATTTCTAATCCCTATTCAGTTCCCATGAAATTACGTGCGCCAATAAGAACTTGGGCAGGTGACGGAGTTTGTCTATGCCCTTATGATCAAGTAGTGACTGAAGGTATAAGCCTGGCTTTTACGGATGAAGACAAAACATATACCTGTGGAAAAACTTCTGCGTATATTAGAACTGGCGGACGTGAGCCTGCTTGTTATGTAGAAGACAGAAATCCATATGGTCGTGAACAAGCGAGACAAGTTGAAGAACAATGTAGGTCACTGGGTTCACAAGCCTGTTATATCGACTTCATGAACAGATTTTAGTCGCGTAAAGATGGATCTTTCACCAGTGTGATGTCATTATTCTTTGATAAAATCAGAGGAGGAAGAAATGAGCCTCTTGAGGTCAAGCAATGCTTTTATCCATCAAAACGAAACTCAAGTTAAATAAAAACCAAGAAATATTAATGGCTAAACACGCTGGCATAGCAAGGTTTACCTATAATTGGGGTTTAGCGACTTGGCAAAATTTGTATAAAGATGGACTAAAACCAGATAAATATATACTCAAAAAATTTTTTAATAATTATGTTAAACCTGAATTTACATGGATTAAAGAAAAAGGTATTTGTCAAAAAATTACTCAATATGCTTTTGATAATTTAGGTGAATCCTTTCAGAGATTCTTTAAAGGATTATCTGAATATCCAAAATTTAAAAAGAAGGGAAAGAACGATAGTTTTACTATTGATAATAGCGGTAAACCAATTCCTGTAGGTGGTAAATCAATAAAACTACCTACAATGGGATGGGTGAAAACCTATGAAGGTTTACCTCATACCACTTGTAAGTCAATTACTATTTCTAGGACTGCTGATAGTTGGTTTATTGCCTTTTCTTATGAACAAGAATGTCAACCAACTATTAAACAACATGATGTTGTTGGTGTTGATTTAGGAGTAAAAGAACTAGCTACTCTTAGCACTCGTGTTACATTCCCTAATCCTAAACACTACAAGCAGAACTTAGCTAAACTGCAAAGATTATCTAAGATTTACTGTAGAAAAGCTTCATGCTCCAATAATAAGTACAAAGCCAAAATTAAACTAGCTAGACATCACGCAAGAATAACAAACCTGAGAAAAGATACTCTTCATAAAATCACTACTTACTTATGCAAAAACCACGCGAGGATAGTAGTAGAAGATTTGAATATTTCAGGGATGTTGTCAAATCATAAATTAGCCCAAGTAATAGCTGATTGTGGCTTTTATGAATTTAAGCGTCAGTTAGAATATAAAGCTAAGAAGTTTGGTTGTGAAATCATAATTGCTGATAGATGGTATCCATCAAGTAAAACCTGTTCTCATTGTGGACACAAGAAAGAACATCTTTCTTTGTCTGAAAGAACTTATCACTGTGAAAACTGTGGTTTTGAGATGGATAGGGATCTAAATGCAGCAATTAATTTATCGCGTTTGGCTAAAGCGTGAAAGCTTACTGAGGGATAACCGCTCCCATGCTCCCATTGAAGTAAGAAATAAATGTCTAGACTTGTCTAGGTTTTATATAGCAGCGCACAATTAGATTTCATATCTGCCTCACACCGCAAGAGAAAGAACAGGTGCGACAAATGGCAGCAGAAAATAGCTTAACGATGGCAGAATTATTCCGTGCTAAGACTATCAAAAATAGATTACCCAGGCGTGTCACCAAAGTAGCAGGTCAAACTTACTGGGAATTGGGGAAAATAGGCAATAACCTCAACCAAATAGCTAAAGCTATCAATACATCGGTACTCATGGGTGAGCCAGTGGTTGTTGATAGAGGATTGTTAGAACAGGTAAGAGATTTGGTGAAACAAGTGCGGAGAGAGATTACAGAAGTTGATTTAATCACTGATTTACAAGACGAGGAAGATTGATTTGTCAAACAAGTGCGGCGAGAAATTACGGAAGTTGATTTAACCACTGATTTACAAAATGAGGAAAATTGATTGGTAAACAGGTTAAAGGTAAAAGTTTTATCAAATTGCTCAAATACCTTTTTGGCAAGGAAGGAGCAAGACAAATTGGTGGCAATATGGAGGAAACGACCCCACGTTCATTAGCTGCTGAGTTGCAATTTTCTACACGCATTAACCCAAAAGTTACTAGAAATGTTTATCATGCCTCTCTCAGCTTGCCCCACAATGAGAGTTTAGACGATGATACTTGGCATGAAATCGCCCAGAAATATCTGCAAGCAATGGGTTTTACTATGAACCAATATATCGTAGTGCGACACACTGACCGGACTCATGATCATGCACATATTGTTGCCAATCGCATTCGCTTAGATGGAACTACAGTTTCCGATAGCTGGGACTATCCCAGAAGTGAAGCTGTGATTCGCAAGTTAGAAAAAGAATACAATTTGCAATCAGTAGAATCAAGTAAGAGAAAGGAAAACAGCAGTCCTACTACTGGTGAACGCAGACAACTTGCTAGAACTGGAGAGGAAAGTGTTAGAGTCAGACTTCAGGGATGTCTACGGCGGACGTTGCGAACTGCTTGCAGCAGTGCTTCGCTATCGCTTGATGCAGCAACCCATGACCGCCCAACTATGCCAGAGTTTATCAAGGAATCGCAACAACAAGGTATTAATGTCTGCGTTGGTTACACTCGCACAGGCAAAGTCAAAGGCATTAGTTACCAACTTGATGGCGTGGCTTTCAGTGGGACGCATCTTGGTAAAGCATATACTTTTCCCGGTTTACAAAAGCATCTAGGTGTAAGCTATATTCCTAAGCGGGATGATCAACTCATCCAAAAACTGATGGAACGAAATATTGAAAATGTTACATCCAATCAACCAAACCAGGACGAGCAAGGCATTCAAGTTCAGGCAAATGTTGAAAATAGCACAATAAAAGTTGCTTCACCACTGGATAAAAAACACATTGAAATCGGGCAACCTGTTGAAAATTCCACACCAAAAGTTGCTCAAAAACACAATGACAAACATCTTCAAATCCAACAAACAGTTGACCATTCAACATCAACAGTCGGAGCAAAACAAGATGATGAACTCGTCCAAAGACTGACAGTGCAAACAGTTGACCATTCAACATCAACAGTCGGAGCAAAACAAGATGATGAGCGTATCCAACGATTAACAGCACAAACTGTTGACCATTCAACACCACCTATCAGGCAACCAAATTCTTTACCTACACCAGAATCCGCAAACTGGGAACAAATACAGCTAAATTTACACCAGCAGTACAATTTACCCAATTCTCTGCTCACAGAACTGTATCAAAAAGGTTGGCTATATCCCAGTAAAACAGGTCAACCAGTATTTGTAGAACGCACACTTGATGATATTCCCACTCTTGCCAAACAGCTAGAACCAACTGGTGATTTTACTCCTATTCCTCTCAACTCTGAACCTACGAAAAATGGTAGTTTTTGGATTGCTACGGATACCACGGTCACAAGAGCAGTGTTACTCAGTGACCCCATCGAAGTTCTTTCTGTCATTGCCTTAGAATCAACTATTGACAAAAGAAACCGGCAACCAACATTGTATTGGAGTGTAGCCGATTATGCTTTGCAAGCTACCCCAGGCGATTCCTACGGAGTGCTTCGCGATCGCACTTTGCACACTACCGCAGACAATCGCACTTTGTCCAGTCTTGATAATGCTTTGCAAACTGTCCCAGAAAATCGCTCTCAAATACCTTTAGAATTTTTACGCTCACTTGATACAGTGATCATCGCGGTTAAAGATAATGAGAATGAGGACTTGGTATCTGAGATATTAGCTGAACTACCACAGGCCAAACGAGTTTTTCCTGGTCAAGCGGGTTGGAATAAGCTGTTAACTGATAGTAAAATGCAACCCAAGCATAGCCAAATACCACAACCTCAAGATTGGGAACTTTGATATTATTCACCAGTGCATAGCCAAGCAACATAAACTCATGACCAAATACGTCGCTGCAATTGACCAAGGAACGACCAGCACCCGCTTCATCATCTTTGACAAGAAGGGTAAAATTGTTGGCTATGCCCAAAAAGAACACCAGCAGATTTATCCTCAACCTGGTTGGGTAGAACACGACCCCAAGGAAATTTGGTCATGTACTCAAACTGTGATTAAAGATGCCTTAGAGCAGAGTAATATTACTGTTGCTGAGATAACAGCGATTGGCATTACGAATCAGCGCGAAACAGTAGTTGTTTGGGATAAGCAAACAGGCGAATCTTACTACAACGCCATTGTCTGGCAAGATACCAGAACTGATTATATTTGTAATCAACTAGCAGCAGATGGTGGAATAGACCGTTTTCGCGCCACAACAGGTTTACCACTGGCTACCTATTTCAGCGCCCCCAAAATTAAGTGGTTACTGGAAAACATACCAGGATTAAAAGCCGCAGCCGCAAATGGTAATGCTCTTTTTGGCACAATTGACACTTTTTTGATGTGGCATTTAACAGGTGGTACAGAAGGCGGTTTGCATATTACTGATGTTACCAATGCCAGTCGGACTTTGCTGATGAATTTGAATTCTCTGGACTGGGAACCGGAAATTTTGGATATTATGGGCATTACCCGGCAAATGCTGCCAGAAATTCGCCCTTCATCAGCTATCTATGGCAAAGCTACAGGTATTTTGGCAGGAGTTCCCATTGCTGCTGATTTAGGTGATCAACAAGCCGCATTAATTGGACAAACTTGTTTTCAGGTAGGTGAAGCCAAAAATACTTATGGTACAGGTTGCTTTATGCTGCTGAATACAGGCCAGCAAAAGGTGATTTCCCAACATGGTTTATTGACAACGGTAGCTTACAAGTTGGGTGATACTCCGGCGGTTTATGCTTTGGAGGGGAGTATTGCGATCGCAGGTGCTTTGGTTCAATGGTTGCGTGACAATTTGGGATTAATTCAAAGCAGTGCAGAGGTAGAAACTTTAGCCAGTACAGTTACAGATAACGGTGGTGTTTATTTTGTCCCTGCGTTTTCTGGGTTATTTGCACCCTATTGGCGCAATGATGCTAGGGGTGCAATTGTGGGGATGACTCGCTACACAAATAAAGGTCATATTGCCCGTGCAGTGTTAGAAGCTACAGCATGGCAGACTCGTGAAGTTTTAGATGCGATGAGAGAAGACGCGCAGGTAAATTTAACGGCTTTGAAGGTAGATGGGGGGATGGTCTACAACAACCTGCTGATGCAATTTCAAAGCGATGTGTTAGGTGTGCCAGTGATTCGTCCCCAGGTATCAGAAACTACTGCTTTAGGGGCAGCTTATGCTGCTGGGTTAGCGACTGGTTTCTGGAGTAGTTTAGAGGAGTTGTCTGAGAATTGGCTTTTAGATCAGACTTGGGAAGCGAAGATGGATGAGGTGGAGAGAGAAGGTTGTTATCGGTTGTGGAAGAAGGCGGTTAGTAGGACTTTTGATTGGGTGTAGATGTAAACTTTCTTGCCAGCTTTTTTAAATGTGTATCTTTGCGGTTTTTGGTTAGGCAATAGTAATTTCAGACTGAAGCTTATTAAGGTTATTACGACACATTATTGTATCTTCATGTTCTAATCCTAATCGAGATACAAGTATTTCAAATGCTTTTTCTAACCATGTCTTAGCTTCTTTTAAAAATCCTTGGGCATAATAAAGGCTGCCAATATTATTTAGAACTACTGCAACACTAAAGTGATCTTCTTCCAATAAACTTTTTCTTATATCTAAAGCCATCATATACATGAACTCTGACATTTCCCAATACGAAGGATCTTCTTTGAAATAACAACCTTGAAAGAAAAACAGCAACCCCAAATGGTTTAGTATTCCTGATACTTCTAGAGGATGTATTTTTTGTGAAACATGACAGATTTCAGCAGACTCCATTAATAATTCAATAGCTTTTTTGTAATTACCTTGCTCTCTATAAAGACCTGCCCAGTTGTTAAGAACACTAACAATAGAATGATGATGTTTACCTAAAGTTAATTTCAAATGTTGTATACTTTTTTCATACAAACTTATTGCCTCTTCATAGCGATGTTGAAATTGGCGAAGTGATGCTAAGTGATTAAGAGCTAAAGCTAAATTAGGGTGAACTTTTGGAAGATGAATATAAATTTTGATGGCTCTTGTTAAATATTTATCTGCTTGTTTTTGATGTCCTTGATTGATACACATACTACCCAAATTATTTAAACTCATTGCTACAGTAGGATGCTCTGAACCTAAGCGATTTTCTGTTGTATATAAACATTGTTCAAACCAGAAAAATGCCTGCTCGTTTAATCCTTGATATTTATAAAATCTAGCTATAGTAACAAAAATGAAAGGTTCTTCTAAATCTTTGTTACTAAGGGATTCAGTGAATTTTTTTGCTGCTTCTTCTATATGGGCAATGTGTGGAGCTATATCAGATATTAATTTACGAGTCGGAATCCCAGGAAGTGTTCTCGCTTTGTTGACCATTGCCTGAATAAACTTGTATTTTAACTGGTTAATGTTTTCACATTGTTCTAGTTTCTGCTGAAAATATTCGCGAATTAAAGAATGTAACTGAATAGTTGATTGTTCTTTTTGTTTGATTAGATTTAAACGTATAAGGACTGCTTTATAATCTTGTAAATCATCAGAGTCTTCACAAATATTTGTAGATTCTACTAACGACCAAGGAATAGGTGCAGAGACAAATAAACTTAACAAACATCCTAACTCTTGTGCATCTTTATCAAGACGTTCCCAACTCAACTCAAATGCAGCAGCTATACCGAGTTGATATCTCATTTCAGGTTTAGCATTTTCTAAAGCTTGATGGCTAAGTCCCTTCTTCTCTAAGCATGAAAGCATTCCTCCTAAAGATAAATCTTCTAAATCTGCTAAATAGCGTCCGACTAATTCTAATGCTAATGGTAAATATCCAAGTCGTTTACAAATTTCTCTTGCAGTCCAAGGTTCTTGTTGAAGTCTTTGTCTACCTATGAAAGACTTTAGAAGTCTCATTGCTGCTAAGGGTTTCAGAACATCAACATCTAAGCGTATAAAGGGAAAAATAAAACGTTCTCGTGTGGTACAAAGGACTTTGAAGTTAGGTAACTGGAGCGGTAAAAAGGCGCGAATTGATTGAAAATTGGTAACATTATCAACCACTACTAATATTTTTCCAGATTGTCCCCAATTTTGCCAGCAGTATTGTGTTTGGTTTTTAATGCCTTCAGGAATGGTGAAATTTGGAAAATGGGTTTTAACAAACTCAATAATTTGTGATTCTAAATCAAACGCACTTGCTGATAGCCAACAGACCCCACCTGGATAATCATCTAAATGTTTCAGAGTATATTGAATAGCTAGTTCTGTTTTACCGACTCCTCCCATTCCCGCAATCGCAGTTATCGCTACCTGATTTTCTTCTTGTAAAATTTGATGTAGCCTTATTAATTCGTCTGAACGTCCGATAAACTTATCAGGAGTAACGCTGTAAGGAACGTTTGAGGGTAATTTGGATAAAGGTGCAAAGGTTTTTGTTGAACTTGGAGAAACTTGTACTTTGTTCGATGCTATCTGTTTTGACTTTTCAGGTTGTTTGTTTCTCCATGCTTGATCGAACTCTCGAAGATTTTTATCAAGATCCTTTCCCCACAGTTTCAAAGCAAAGTCCCATAAATCCTGACCTCGCTTATGAAAGCGTCTATCCTCAAAAATTGTTAAATCTTTTAAACGGTTAATCGCTTCGTAAAGATAGCTTTTTTCTTCAAATTGTGCTAACTGAAGCAAAAATCTTTTCTGAGTCTTAATTACTAGCTTAGGTCTATTACTATCCTGATCTTCCCATTTGTATTGCAGTTTAAGGTCATCCCTATGATCCAGTGCATAAGACAGCAATTCGCTTATAAAACGCTCTACTCGCTTTTTAACTTCAGAACTCCAACTAACTTTAGGCATAAATTTAGCACCAAATTTTTCAAAAAAGTTTGGGAATTACTAAACTTTCACAAGTTCCCAAACTACTCTATGTTCCATGATAGCTGACGCATAGCCTTCCAAAACTGATCTCTTCCATTGGGAAGTTCCCAAACTCTAGGCTGTGCTTAATGTCAATAAAGGTCAATTCGATGGATATCAACGGCAAATTTATTCACGCTACAATAAACCCTACCGAAGTTCAAAACCGCGCTATAGAAGAACTACAACTCAGACTTGCCTTAGTACAGGAACAACAAAACCTTCTTACCAAAACTCAAACCCTTCTTGACAACTACGGTGCAGAAAAGCTTCAACTCATGCTCGGACAAGCCAGTTTCTTGCTTTCACCAGAAAAGAAACGTGAAGAGATTATGGTACATTTAGAAGACTTAGAGGAAGATATTACAAAACCAGAGAAGCTAAAACCCCAAAGAATCAAGATTAGAATAATAAGTTTATTAACCATAATTGCTATGCTTTTTAATCTTATTGCTGGAGCGGCTGATTTTAGCAATAATCTATTAGAACTATCTGAAAAATTAGCAGTTCCAATTGAAAGAAATTTGATTAATTAGTAGATAGATGTTTGTTGAATTAAACTAATTCTTTTTCATAGCGATCAGTTACCAAAACCCTTATTTTCCATCTTATTTTTTGCTCCTTTGCAACTCTGTGAGAAACAAAAAAGAGATGCCTACAGTGAGGGAAGCGATCGCTACTAGAGAATATCATTCAGCAATTGTAAATGTTGCTGCACAGGCGCAATAGTATTAGCAACAATCATCCCACTAGCAGCCACAGCCGGCAACCCAATCCCCGGAAAAGTCGAATCTCCACAACACAACAACCCCGATAAAGGTGTATTCCCACCAGGAAATAAACCCTTCCCTGCCGCTATAGCTGGTCCATAACTACCATGATGACGACGCAAAAATCGCCCATGAGTAAGGGGAGTACCTACCAAACTAACTTCGCAACGGGAACGAATATCAGGAATAATTCTTTCTAAAGCTTGCCACATCACCTCCGCACGTTCTTGTTTTAACAACGCATATTCTTCGCTATTGCGTTCCTTTCCTTGCCAAATAGCATAAGGTTCATTACCAGGAGTATAAACGTGAATCACGTGCTTACCCACTGGTGCTAAAGACGGGTCAAGAACTGAAGGAATAGATACAACTACCACATTTTGCGGTGCAGTTACGCCTTTGTCCCAGTCGTTAACTACAATGTAGTGAATACCCAGATTTTCAGGCAATCCTGCTGCATCAATACCTAAATGCAGGTGCATGAAACTATCACATTCAGGTGTTGCTTGTTGCTTTTCTACATACCGTTTAGGTAAAGCCCCTTCAGGAATGAGTTTGAGAGTATCCCAAACAGAAGCATTAGAAACAACAGCTTTACTGGCTCGGATTTCTTGACCACTCCGCAGACGTACCCCGACAGCGCGGTTATTTTCTACTAAAACTTGCTCCACATGAGCATTCAAAACTAACTTACCACCATGTTTAGTCAACCCCCGTACCAGTGCATCAACTAATGCACCACTTCCCCCAATCGGATAATCTAACTGCACATCAGGACGATACCAATCTGCAAACATGAAAGCCACTTCTGCGGCAATTGTCCCATCTGCGGGTAATCCAGATAAGAGAAAGCAAAGTAAATCTAACCAGTTGCGAATAAATGGGTCTGTGATTACACCATCAATAATGTTAGAAAAAGACCCTGTTAATTTGATGACGTTAGCGGCTTGTTGCAGTAAAGCTGGGGCAAATTTACCCATAGTTAACACCGCACCTAAATCGTAGCGCAAGGCAGATGGTGGGAGAGCGATCGCACTCTTACCCAAAGGTGTCATAATTTCCTGGAGTTTGCGCCATTGTGCTACAGCTTTATCTCCCCGCAGTTGTTGTAATATTTCACAGAATTGGTCAGCACCAACTTGAGCATCAAAGTAGCCTTCTGGTAAATAACAACCCCAGGTATCGTAATTAACGCAGGGTAAATCTTCGCCAATGGCATCTAAAACTTGACGTAAGGGATTAGGTGAAGGGGTATAAGATAAACCAGAGTATAAAGAGGGTCCAGACTCAAATTTGTAACCGTTGCGTTCAAAAGCATGAGCCGCACCACCGGCAATGGAGTGGCTTTCTACTACTGTGACATCAATTCCATAGCGTGCTAAGAGTGCAGCGCAACTCAATCCGCCAATACCGCTACCAATTACGACTACTTCTGTGTTACTCATAAAGAATGCTTGATGACTGGGCTTTTTCAAAAATTATAGATAATGGACTTATTCTAAATTCTCGTCAACTTTGGTTAGCAGCAAGTTGGCTGGAAAAATTCAAATCATATAACGGTACGTAAAGTTGGTTCAATCCGTTATTGTTGTTGAGTTTTAGCCATTTTACAAAACCCAATATATTTAAATTTTATAACACGAACCTACTTACAGCACTTTGCTCAACTATCTACTACAAAACGAAATCCTATAACCTTTGTCCCATAAACCTTTTGGATATTGAGGTGTGGTACTTTAACAGGACTTACGCAACTGGCATATTGGTAGGGTGCGTCAGACTGCATAAATCCTGCAAATAAACAGATTTTTGATATCTGACGCACCCTACAACTAAATGCGATATTGCTTGCCCAAATTTTTTGCAAAATAAAACCCTTACTCATATTAGGGAAGGGTTTTATAGCGATTCTCATCCCAGTGAGGTACACCGAAGAAAGAATTAACCGCAGATAGAAGAGGATGAACGCAGATAAACGCAGATAATTTCGTACCTCAGCAGACTAGGAAATGCTATATTACTTGCTAGATGAAAATAAACTAAAGCTAAATTAAATAAAAGAACTAACTTTTATTTTCATTGTTATTTTTCCCCTTAAGTTCATCATCAATACTCTCAGCAGCCCAAGTTGTAGCAGCCGTTGCAACTGTAATTCCTACAACAGCTACTGCTCCTATCGGTGCTGCTATTGCGGCTACACAAGCACCAGCACTGATAAGTCCGGCTTTCAAAACTTTTTCTGGTGTAATTTTGTCAAGTCCAAACATAATAATACTCAATTAATTTCTACTTGACAATTTTAGTTTGTCCATTAACTTGGAGGACAACTATTTTAATGAATTGTAACACCAGTGATTAGTAAACCACCTGAATTTCTGCAAACCTGATTACACCCCAATTCCGTTCCAAGAAAAATCGGTTACGAATTTTATCATCATCAACATCAATACAGTGGTGAGGTTTACCTGTATTTCCAGTATAAGGTTCATCAATTTCAATATCCAAAGCTAACCCAGATAAGTGATGATAAAAGATAAAATCAGCCGAGTAATGTAGAGGATAACCTGGAATTTCAAACTCAACCGCTTGACAAATCAAATTTCCAGGAAAAGCTGCCAGTAAATGCCGAAAAAACTGCTTTTCGCTCACACCTTGCTTGGCTGTACTTTTATCATCTGGTAATGCCACGCATCCTTGAAACGAAGCTTGGAGATGCTTCTGTTCTTGATTACCATCAGTAAACCGCCTGGCTAGAGGTGGATAAAGAATGATTGGATAATACGCATTAGACATAACCAAATAACCACACTTTCTGTAAAAATTTACCAATTTAGAAGCAAAAAGCAGTGGAATTAAATAATAGTTAAAAACTATCCAATCTAATATCTTTCCAAATATCAGAAACCTGCCATCCCGTCTTGCCAACAGAGTGAACTATGGGATGATATCGTAAAGGAACATAATTAGGTTCTTGATATTCTATCCCTACTTTTGGCTGTTCTACACCTGTTAGTTCTTCTATATTATTTACAAAATCAGGATTATTTGCAAAAGCAACTTGCAAATTTGGTTCTTTAGTTTCCTTTTTCGTTTCCTTGGTTATTTTTGTTTCTTGGAGGAGCTTTTCAGATTTTTTGATAAGTTTCATATCTCTTTGTAGTTTTAATTCTTGATATTGACAAAATAACGAACAGAGGACACAAAATTAACTTAAAAAAGTGGGATACAAACACAGGTAAACACCGTTCAAGTTGAAACCTATAGTTTTTCTATAGCGCAAACTCAAGTTTTCAAAATGGATGGAGTTTAGATGCGCTACCGCGCTCAAATTGATGGCGTTATGTAACCCAAACAATGCAACAACTAACAGTAATTGTAACAGAAAGTGTAACCACACTTAAACCTAAGTTGACTGCCGTAATTGAGCAAAATAATCAAGTTACACAAAAGGTCATTTCCGATTTATGCCTCGATGCTAATTTAGATTCAGGCACGATAGCTATTCTAAACCAAATTGAAGCTGAACATAACTACTATCAAACTTGTGGCAGGTGGTAATCATGGTTTTATCACTCGCTCAACAATCTTTAGCAGGATTATCTCAAACTGCTGCTCATCTCTGGGAACAGTTAACCAATTGTCAGACTCCTGAAGAAGAAGCAGCTATCATCACCGCTATTTGGGAAACTCAAGAAGTACAATCAGAAGCTGTTGATATTCAAGCCGAATTGGCATTGCAACTAGATGCAGAAATAACAGCTATTAAGCAACGATTAGAACATCTCAAAGCCGTGCATCAATCAGCACTATTAAGACTAGAACGGTGGCGACAGAAATTAGATGAAACCATTTTAGAACATAATGCCACAGGAATTATCCCTGAGCAAATAGTTGGTAATTCACTGCGGATCACAATTAAAGAAAACCCACCAAGTTGTGACATTCTTTTAGATGCAGAAAAATTGCCTCTAAAATATCGCAGAGAAAAGACTGTTTACTCAGCAGACAAGAAAGCAATTATTGCAGCTTGGAAGAAAGGAATTCCTGTGGATGGTACTCATGTTGAACGTAAGCGGCGGGTTGTTTATGCCTTGACAGCAACAGCAATTCAAGACTTCCAAGATTCACTATTACCTTAGTTGTTTATTCAACTAATTCAGGACTTACGCAGCTATTGTTGTTGAGGTCAGGAATAGGGCATAGCGCATTATGGTATTGAAGATTTTTCAAATTGCCAATGCCCAGCCCCCCGATTTCTCTAACTCTGAGCGTAAGTCCTATCATTAAGAAAAGTGCTGTAACTAAAGAGCTAAACAGTGACTTCAATTAAGCAAACCAGCCCGTAAGGCGATGATAGCCGCTTGAGTGCGGTGACTGGCACAAAGTTTGTTTAAAACACCCCGCACATATACTTTTACACTTCCCAAGCTGATATAGAGTTTATCGGCAATCTCTTGATTGGTGAAGCCTTGAACAATTAACTCCAAAACTTCCATTTCCCGATTTGTGAGTGGATTTGCTTCTAGAATACTGGCTTGTTCTGGATCAATCGCCGAAATCGGCGCTGTTTGAACAATATTCAATTTCGCCGTAGCCACCGCCGATTGACGAATATGTTTGAGAACAATACGAGCGATCGCTGGGTCAATCCAAGAATAGCCATCATAAGTCATGTACAGTGCTTCTAACAGCAACTCAAACTTAATGGTTTTGACACAATAAGAATCTGCCCCAGCTGCAAACGCAGCTAAGACCATCTGTTCTTGAGCAAAAGAAGTGAGCATAATGATTTTCGTTTGCTCTGCGGCTTCTGGTGGCATAGATTGTCGAAACCGTTGCACCAGTGCTATCCCGTCAATATCCGGTAAACCAATATCAACAATAGCAATATCTGGCTTGGTATCGTGAAGTAATTCTAGACCAGCAGCAGCTGTCTCTGCATCTCCCACAACTTGAATATTTTTTTGCTCATTTAAATAACTGCGTATACCCACCCTAGTCAAATTGTGGTCTTCGATAATTGCCGCTCTAATGTTTTCCATGACGTACCTCAGCGACTAGCTAAATGTAATCTCTCTAATGTCGGAAATCATTGACTACAAACGTCTCACTCTATCGGTTGAATTTTGTCTGCATTTTTACCAAAATCTACCTATTGAGGTATGAAAATTTTTAAAGTTTAGTAAAAATCTATCTAAAGGTTAAGATACGTAGAAAAAAATAAATAGCAAACTTGATTTAAATAAATCTACTGGATGTGTATGACACCTTTCTCTTTGAATCAAACTTCAACAGAAAGTATCCTTTTGGTAGATGACTCAGCAAAAAATTTTTGCTTGCTAAAATCTACTCTCAAGCAACAAGGATACAGGGTAACAGTAACAGACAGTGATAGTGAAGCCTTAATTAAGATTGCCAAATCTCCCCCTGATTTAGTGCTATTAGATACCTTGATGCCAAATATTGATGGCTATGAAATCACTAAACAGATTAAGCAGAATTCCGATTTACCTTTCATACCCGTTTTGCTCGTTACCAATTGTGATGAGTTCTCTTTCATTCAAGGTTTACAGGCGGGTGCTGACGATTTTTTGATTAAGCCTGTAGAGCAAAAAGAATTGTTAGCACGAGTGCGCTCGCTCCTCCGGTTAAAACACAGTATCAATCAACGTGATCAAATTGCCTGCCAACGCCGCGAAGATTTTGTGATGAACATAACTCACGATTTACGCACTCCGTTGACCTCAGCAATTCAACTCCTGGGAATGATACAAAAAGGAAATTTTGGTCAACAATTGTCAGAAATCCAAGAATATCTGCAACAAATTACTGAAAGTAATCAAATGCTACTGTCAATGGTTGAAAATATGCTGGAGGTTTATCAGTATGAAGCAGGATGTAAGAATTTGTAATTTTTTCTCGTTGACTTGTGGGAGTTAAGTCAAAAAGTAGTTAGGGAACTAAAACCTTTAGCTGTTGTGAAAAATTTAACTCTCAACGCCAAATTAAACAACATACAACCATCTGCGGTAAAAGTGCGGGGCGATAGGATAGAACTACACCGACTACTAATTAACTTAGTTGGTAATGCCATTCGTTTCACTGATGCTGGGTCAGTAGAAATTCGTCTCAGTTCCACTTTTCAAGGAGTAACGATTGAAGTAGAGGATACAGGTATTGGCATAAGTCGGTCAGAAAAATCACTTTTATTTGAACGCTTTCGACAGGGTAAGCATCAGCGTCCGGGTAACGGTATAGGACTATATTTGTCCCGTCAAATTGTTGAAGCCCATCAAGGTAATATCTCCGTTTCATCGACTGTAGGGAAAGGCAGCATTTTCACAGTTCATTTGCCTATTTGATATCCTCCCTACCCTCCGCTTAAGCAAAAGAGGTTCTAGCAAAGTATAAAAAGCTTTTGACCTTGTAAATACCACCATAATAAGAGGGAAAATTTTTTAGTTCCTTCTTTTGGCAGTCGGCATTTTCATTTGACTGAGGCTTATTGGTAGTAAGACAAAAAGTATTGCTACAAATGTCTGACTTCCATTTCTTAACAGCAAAGAAACAGCAGATGCTGCTTAAGAGTTAGGAGGTAGGGTATTAATCACAGCCAAGGAGAATTTTGTCATGGCACAGATGCAGAAACAAGGGCGGCCAACAGATGCTAAGGCAGACGAATGGCAACAGGATTTAAATCCACAACTTGAGGCTGGGCAAAATCCTCATCTTCAGGGATTACATCCAGAAAAATCAGATCAGGGTTAGCGCATCTCAAAACCTATTGACAAGAGGATTCTACTCAAGGAGAAGAGTTTGGTAGAGATGCGGCTAACACAGAAACCATGTACAGATTATTCATAGCAGCTCGCCGTGACTTTTGTCGAATACTGCGACGAAAAGTAGGTTCTCGGTCTAAGGCATTGAGAGCAATGCGACGTAGTAAAGCAAAGTTTTGTGGGCTGTGCATAGAACGAATTCGAGATTCATCTTCATGGAAAGTGACATCCAATGTCCAATGAACAGAGTTTTCAATCCCCCAATGTTGTCGAATAGCACTCCCAATTTTGTTAGCATCACTCTTCAGACTAGTAATATAAAATTGCACTTCATGGGTAGTTTTATTCCAATGCTGAATCTTACGAACTACCATGACTACTGTTGTCAATTCTGCCCATTGGTTTTGTTCATAAAGTGCTGGTAATTGTAAAATTGGAACGGTATAAACTGTGCGATTTTCGATGCGATGATGTCCTTTTTCTACCCGTTGACTAATACTGACATCAACACCTTTAAAGTCTAGTAATTGTGCTGTTTCAAACCAATTTTTCACTTGTTGATGTAGGGTGGGATGATTATCTTTCAAGCTAATATAATCAGCATTTCCGGCTATGATTTGTTCAGCAATTGATTTCTGTGTACCCATTGCATCAATAGTGATAATGCAGCCGGATAAGTCTAGAGTTTCTAACAGTGCTGGAATTGCTGTGATTTCATTTGATTTACAATTGACCTTCATTTGTCCTAAAATCAACCTATTTTCACAAGCCCATGCACTCACTGTATGTAAGGCTTTTAGTTTCGATTCTCGATCATATGATCCTCGATGAGTTTTACCATCTATAGCGACTACTTCTACACCTAAGTTGTCAACTAGTGATTGCACCCACTTACGAAAACATTGCTCAAATTCTTTGGGGTTTATTCTCTCAAATACTCTTCTAAATGTATCTGCACTGGGTATTCCTTCTGGTAATTCTAAAAATGTCTCTAACCACTCTTTTTTACTGAGTCCATATTCCTCAATATCTTCCCAACCCTCTGCGCCTGCTATTACTGCCAACAAGGAAATGGTGATAATATCAGTGAGTAAATGCAGTCTAGTCCTTTCCACTCTAGGGTCTTTTACTTCTGTAAAGTGTCGCTGAAATTTACTGGCAATATCTTGACTGTCTAGACTGGGTAGAACAGACGTTTTGGCTTTCCGCTTCTTTTTCTCAAATCCTGTTGACATTACTCAGATTGGCAGATCTATGGGTTATACCTTAATCTAATTTGAGTTGTCTCACTTGAACATCCCCCATGTATCCGATGAATCCCCTTGTCCAGGGAGTTTGAGACGCGCTAACCCTGAAAATCAGATTTAAGTCTAAATGCTTTTGAAATCAAAGATTTACATACAAAGTTTCCACAGTATACAAGCGACGAACTTAGGCAAATTACACTTTTACCACCTGGAAGTCGTTTAGAACAGGGCGCAACTTATATAGATTTAAATGACCCAGAACGAAAAGAGTTTACCGCGATGGGTGGAATGGAAGTTGGGCCAGATAACTTGTATGTACCAAAAACAGAGGTAGGTTATCAACTTTGGAATCGGTTGACAGGAGTGAATAATCCTGAACGGTTGGGAGAAGACAGTGAATCTTAAGGGGCTTCTAACAAATAAATTGCCCCAAAAGATTTGTATATTTTTAGGGGTGCAAGACCTTCCGCCCCGGAGGTTGAATGTTTTTTAAATTGGAAGTCCCTAAAGTCTAATAAAAGCGAAAATTACATACAGCAACAATGAGCTTATTACTGGTAGACTTGGACGGCACAATCCGCAAACCACTGAGCGGACAGCAATACTTTCTACATCCTGAAGACCAAGAAATTATTGTAGGTGCTGATGTAGCTCTTAGTACCTATAAAGATGATTCGATTATTGTTGGCATCACCAATCAGGGCGGGGTTGCTGCCGGACACAAGTCTTTTCAAGAGTGTATTCAAGAACAGCAGTACACGCTTGAGCTATTTCCAGAATTAAGAGAAATCTATTTTTGCCCCGACTTTGAAGGGAGGAAGTGTTTTCGCATCACCCGGCATAATGTCCATAACCACAGTAAAACCAAATGGTCTGGACATTACCGCAAACCGGGAGCCGGAATGTTGCAGTTAGCGATGGTTCGGCACAAACAAATTCCAGAAAATACCTGCTATGTGGGTGATCGCTCTGAGGATGAAACAGCCGCTCGTCGTGCTGGAATACGGTTCCAATGGGCTGCAAATTGGCTAGAACAACATCAAGGGATTATTGCTCAAGTCGCAGATGTACAGTAACTCAAAGTCAAATATGGAATGGGAAGTCACAGATCCAAATGTCATTACTTGGACTTGTGTGCAAACATTTTCAGGTCTGACCGATAGCATAGAAACCAAAGATGCGGCTCAAGTCAAAGGAGAACCTGATAATTACTGGGTTGTTTGCACACCAAAAAGTGGCGCTCGGTCTGTGCGTTTAAAGCTACAGCGGTTTCCTCTGTTATGAGGTACAGTCCAATCTTCTTGCTATCTTACTTCTACTTTCTGCCTTAAAAGAAAGTGTACCTCATTACACCGGGAAGTGCTGTAAAAGAGGAATGGGAAAGTGTCTACTCGGATGAGGCATTGCTACAGGAAATAAAAGCACAACAGTAACTCTAGTAAAGTCTAGAAACAGAGGGATTTTAAAAGATTAGGAGCATTAAAAATGATTTACACAAATGAGTAACCAGAAAATATCAACCAGGGGCAACAAGATGATTATTTCCTCCAAGAAGACTTGACCATTGCTGGTAATCACCCCCAAAAAATTGCAGTTAGCAAGCCCTATTTAGACGAGTATATTAATCAAGACAACAAGACGATCATTTTGATGAGGGCATTGCTTCAAGCAAGCATTCTAATCAGTGAACATTCGATGACATCAAATCCTCCCCAATTACAAATTGGCACTAGTGGCTGGGTTTATAAGCACTGGATGGAAATTTTTTATCCAGTGAATTTACCAAAAAACCAGCAATTATCATTTTACTCTCAGCACTTCTCTACTGTAGAAATTAACTTTTCTTTCTACCGCTTGCCAGAATTGGCTGTGTTTGAAAATTGGCGATTACAAACACCAGAAAAATTCATTTTTGCTGTTAAAGGTAGCCGCTATCTCACCCACATGAAGAAGTTAAAAGACCCAGATGAGCCAGTATCTCGCCTGATGGAGCGAGCCTACGGTTTGCAAGAAAAACTAGGGCCAATTTTATTTCAATTTCCGCATCAATGGCACATTAATCTAGAGCGCCTGCAACCTTTTTTAGAATTACTCCAAATCCACCCGCAGCAAAGATATGTATTGGAATTTCGCCACCCAAGCTGGCTAATTCCCGAAGTTTACAAACTACTTGAAAGTGCCGGTGTAGCCCTCTGCTTACCAGTCAGCCCAACAGTACCTTTAGACATTTGCCTCACTGCGCCTTGGACTTATATTCGGATGCACAGTGGTAAATGGGGAACTGGCTATGGTGAGGAAGAATTACTTACTTGGAGTGAACGTATTCGTTCATTTATAACACAGGGTTGTGATGTATATGTATATTTTAATAACGATGCCGAAGCATATGCAATTCGTGATGCTCGCAGTTTAAAGAGTTTAGTTTACAGCAATTAGAGCATAAAACTTACTACTGTTATCATAAGTACTTGTGCAACATAAATTGCTCCCGTTAGGCAAGGGAACAGGCAACAGTGAAGAAATACAGTGAGTTCTGTTTTTTTTAATGGGTAAAGATTTTTTCGTAGCTACTTATCTGTTAGGGCTGGGAACTCTTGACAGAGAAGAGGGAATGGGAAAAAGCTTATTATACAGCACTTCCCGGTGTAATGAGGTACACTTTCTTTTAAGGCAGAAAGTAGAAGTAAGATAGCAAGAAGATTGGACTGTACCTTATAACAGAGGAAACCGCTGTAAGTAATTACCCGGTCATGATATAATACTCTGAACCCCACTGAATAAAAGCACATGGATTTGGTGGTCAAATCAAATTAATAAAGAAAGATGACTCAGTAAGGTTATGAACTTGTCAAATCCTGTACTTAGACAATTAAGTCAAGATCAATCCACACTCTTCTTCAGCAACAGCCAGTAACTTTTCTTGCAGTGGTGTCAAAAACGGTTGATATCGCTTACCTAAACCAGTCAGTAACCAACCCACAGCATCATCAAGATTCCCGACTTGATGCAACCTGACAAGACGCTGACACAATTGCTGCATATATTCACACTCAGTCTCATCATAATCCAATGACTTGAGGTTTTCTATCTTCACCAAATACTCTCCTTCCCAAGTGGTAATTGTGCAACTATAATTACCCACATGAGTAATAATTCCCCAACAACCGTTTTTGCCTTTGATTTCTGGAATATCTTTAGGTAAAATTTGACACACTTGTCCTAAATAGTAGGGGTTGGGTAAGTTCGTTTTCTCGCGTAATTTGTCCACAATACTTTTAACAATCCGTCCTGATGGTACTTTACCACCTGCCGCCTCTACTGCCTCCTGCCAACAGCTAACTTGTTCCTCTGCTTCCAGTTTTGTCAGTGGTCGCACCTGTCCTTCAGCGGTTGGCAAAATGTCCACAAATTGTGGACATTCTTCCAGGTTGTCCACAACATCGGCCGCGTCGATGAGTTGGTAGGAACGGGAACGGTTATAGCTAAACCTGTCTTTGCAGTATTCCTCAAAAGTTTGATGGGAGTTGCGATATAGCTTTCTGTCTCTCAATTCTCTCAAGGCTTTCCCAGCTGCGGAGAACGCCCTCTCTACTTGACGCTCTAAACGGAAGCGATCGCGCTCTTCTTCCTCAGTTAATTCTTTAGTGGTAAGAATTTCAACTGCGCTCTTTGAGATAATGGTTTTGTCCGTAGTATCTGGTAACAAGTTAAGCAAAAGTTAAAATTACTAAACTATATACTATAATAAACTAACAGTTGGCAGTTTATGACGGGAGGTTTACTGCAAAGTTAGCAATGAAAGTCAGGAAGATTACAGACATTGAAATTCCCAACTTAGGTCTAAAAATCAGAGAAGTCAGAGAAGCAGACAAGCGTTCTTTGGCTGAAATCTGCCGTCAAATTCCTATGACCACGATGAACTGGTACAAAATAGAAGCCGAAGAAACAAAAGCTTTACCAATAGAAACTCTTAGGCGCATTGAATTCGTATTGGGCGTAAATTTTGGGATCAAATTTGATGAATAGTCCAGAATTAATAAATCCTCATGCTCTACCCCATCTTCCGCTGGTAAATCGCAACAACCTACCAGAAATATCAGCTATTTATTTTGTCATTGATCAGCAAGGTACTATCCGATATATTGGACGTACTAACAATCTAAGAAACAGATGGAAACAGCATCATAGATTGAGTCAGTTAGATAAACATCACAATATTAAAATAGCTTGGTTAAACATCAGTGATTGCTCGTTACTGGCAGAAATTGAAAAAGCATTGATTGAATGGTTTCAACCTTCACTTAATCGAACCACTGTTGAAGGAAAAGACACTGACGGGCTAGGAAGAGGTAGACCTGGTGGTAATCCCGATTTTGGAACCAAGTATCGCTTTGATTATGGCAGAGATGAGCCACTTTCAGAACAAGTGAAAGTATTGATGCATCCACAGATGAAGCAGCAACTTAAAAATATCGCTGATCTAGAAAAATGCACAGTACCTGATTTGATTCGTGAAGCCATCGAGCAATATTTAGTTGCTAAACAAACAACTCAGATAAGTTAAGGCATCATGTAAAAATAAGTTGTACAAATTTAATCTGGAACAAGTTGTGAGCTTAACTTCTCTATCAAAAGTGTTCAAGTTATTATTGCAAGGCTCCTCATAGAATTATTGGTTCTTCCGCTACTTTATGCTGCGTCATTAAAATCACAGGTTTATAGGGACTCAAAACCTTAAAACCCAAACCTCATAAAGATTACAGCCTATAACATTGGTTTATTTATTATTCGATTCTATAAAAGCAACGCCAGAGCTACAAAAATTTTTTACCACAGCATTTTATGGATTTATTTGACCAAAATTTGATTCAACTAACAGAAACGGAAGCACCACTAGCAGCACGGATGCGTCCCCGAACTCTGGATGAATTTATTGGTCAAGACCATATCATCGGACAGGGACGACTCCTGCAACGTGCCATTAGTTTAGATCAATTATCATCACTAATTTTTTACGGGCCACCAGGAACTGGTAAAACTACTCTTGCCCGTGTAATTGCCAACACTACCCGCGCTCATTTCATTGCTATCAATGCCGTATTGTCTGGTGTTAAAGAAATTCGCGCTGCCATTGAAACAGCCCAAGCACAACGCAAGTACCACCACCAAAAAACGATTCTTTTTGTAGATGAAGTCCACCGTTTCAATAAATCCCAACAAGATGCCCTACTACCTTGGGTAGAAAATGGTACAGTCATCTTGATTGGAGCAACTACAGAAAATCCTTACTTTGAAGTCAATAAAGCACTCATTAGTCGTTCACGTATTTTTCAACTCAAGCCACTTAACGAGCAAGATTTATATCGGGTAGTTGAACAAACATTAACTGATAAACAGCGTGGTTATGGCAACTTAGCAATAACCATAGACCCTGATGCTTTGGCTCATCTTATTAATGTTGCTAACGGTGATGCTCGTTCATTATTAAATGCTTTGGAATTGGCAGTAGGAACAACACCCTTAACTGCTGAGGATTCACCGTTCACTGTTAAAAGCCAACCGTTAACAGCTACCAGTCAACAGTCAACATCAGCTAATACCACAGGCGTTATTCATATCACATTAGCAGTTGCAGAAGAATCCATTCAACAGCGAGCCGTTTTATACGATAAAGAAGGCGATGTTCACTTTGATACTATCAGTGCCTTCATTAAAAGTTTGCGTGGTTCTGACCCAGATGCAGCACTATATTGGCTGGCAAAAATGGTTTATGCTGGAGAAGATCCACGCTTTATCTTCCGGCGAATGTTAATTTTAGCCAGCGAAGATGTGGGACTAGCTGACCCCCAGGCTGTGGTAGTTGTCAATGCCTGTGCAGAAGCTTTTGACCGTGTAGGAATGCCAGAAGGACGTTATCATTTAGCCCAAGCAGCCCTTTATTTGGCAACTGCACCTAAGTCCAACAGTATCATGGGATTCTTCGATGCTTTAGCAGCAGTTGAGCAGGAACGAGAAGCAGAAGTTCCCACCCACCTCAAAGATGCCAATCGTGATCAAAAAGGTTTTGGGCATGGAGCAGGTTATCTCTATCCTCATGCTTACCGTGACCACTGGGTGGCACAACAATATCTACCAGCTAGCCTGCAAGGACAGGTATTTTACCAACCCTCAACCCAAGGTTTTGAGGGGGAAATTAATACACAGGTAGCACGTCGTCGTGAAGCTCAACTTGCTGCTATGATGTCCGGCTTAGGTACTGAACCACTAGAAGTCCTAACTTACGGCAATACTGATGCAGCTTCAGAACGTTGGTTGCAACGCACACTTTCGCAAATAGGTACACAGTTAGCAGCGGTACGCGATCGCATTTTCACCATCGCTCAATTACAGCGTCATCATGTCGTTTTAGATATCAATGCAGGTACTGGTTTACTGACCTGGGAAGCAGTCCGCCATGTCCCAGAAGGTGGAGTGTATGCTTGTGTTCGCAGTGAAAGCGATGTCCAAGCTTTACTGGAACAGGCTGCGACGCTGGACGAATTAAGGCAACCAATGGTGATAACTGCAAAGATAACTGACTTACCTGCTGTATTAGCCTCCCAAGTACCAAGTGTGCAATTTGACTGTATCATCGGTCGGAATGCGCTATTAAATGAGCCTGATAAAATGGCGGCTGCCCAAGTTTTAGCTCAAATCCTACCCCAGTCAGGAAGACTTGTACTGGCAGAAACTGTGCCACGGCATACACAAAGACTTTATCGTTTGCTGGAACAGCAAAAGCTTGGTGCTAAGTTGTACGATGGACTACGCCCCAACCTAGGCGAACGCCTAGTAACGGCTGAAGAAGCTATTTATACTCATTCCTCAGACCCAATGCTGAATTGGGATGTAGAGGATTTGCGAAAGGCTTTTGAAGTAGCTGGTTTGAAAGTGGCAGCGGTTCTGGAGCAAAGTTCCACCCCAATGCACATTACACCAGCCTTTCTCAATCGTTTGTTTGCTACCAATGCAAAACGACCAAGTTATTTAGACCGTTTAGCTCTGACTCTAAAACCACAGGAATTAAAAGCTATAAAGGAGATTTTCACGCAGTATTTGCTTAACCAAACAGTGAACTGGGAAACTAGTATTATATTTGTACAGGCTTGGCGCAAGTCTGTACAAAATTAACCTAAAAAATTACAGTCAATCTGTCAATATGCTCAAGTTTTTCAGGCTGATTTGTAATAATTTAATCCTAATACATACATTTAGTTCGTTGGCTGTACGGACGTGCCTGGGTTGGTTCGGAAAGTCCAAGTGTTTTATTTGACTTGGTGACAGCAAGGTTGGTTGAACATAAAATTCTTTTACCTGGAGTTACAGTTCTGGAGCGTCTGGTTGCCAGTGTACGGGAACGAACGGCTAAAAGGCTGTGGCGAATTTTATCCAAATTTCCTTCTTCAGCACAGCAGGAAAAGCTTGAAGCCTTACTAGTACCTGATGAGAAAACTTGGTACACGCCATTAGATCAGTTACGGCGAGCGCCAACTCGTCACAGCAGTCCCGCCTTGATTAATGCTTTAAATCGTCTAGTAAAATTGCGTTCCCTGGGTATCAACACTTTAAATTTCTCTGGTATCCCAGCCAGCAGATTAAAAGCTCTTGCCCGCCATGCAGCAACAATTCGAGTTCAGGCGATTGGTCGATGCTCAAACTCAGATTCCATTGGCGCAGACTTGGGGTGGAGGAGAAGTCGCTTCGGCAGATGGGTTGCGTTTTGTAGTGCCTGTGCAGACGCTGAATTCAGGACCCAATAGCAAATATTTTGGTCGGGGTCGGGGTATTACTTACTACAACTTTACTTCAGACCAGTTTACAGGTTTTCACGGTTTGGTGGTTCCTGGAACGCTCCGCGACTCTCTGGTTGTGTTGGTTGGGCTTTTGGAGCAACAGACTTCTCTTCGTCCCAAAGAACTTATGACTGACACAAGCGGTTATAGTGATGTGATATTTGGTCTTTTCTGGCTACTGGGCTACCAGTTTAGCCCTCGACTGGCTGATGTGGGGGAAGCTCGCTTTTGGCGTTTGGACTCGGAAGCAGATTATGGCGTTCTTAATGGAATAGCACGGCAGCGGATCAATACTTCTTTTATTGAGAATTATTGGGATGATATGTTGCGAGTTGCAGGTTCTTTGAAGTTGGGAACGGTGAGTGCAATAGATATTATCCGAACTTTATACCGAGGTGATAAACCTTCTGTTCTGGGTCGGGCGATTGGGGAATTGGGGCGTATAGCCAAAACTTTGTACCTATTGAACTATATTGATGATGAGGCTTACCGTCGTCGCATTTTGACTCAGCTAAATCGGGGTGAAGGACGGCATGGGCTGGCCAGAGTTATATTTCATGGTCAAAAGGGAGAGTTGCGCCAACGTTACCGGGAGGGACAAGAAGACCAACTTTCGGCTTTGGGCTTGGTCGTCAATGCTTTAGTACTATGGAATACATATTATATGGATGCTGCACTGACTTCTATTGGCTCCCAACAGAGCATAAATCAAGAAGATGTAGCGCGGCTATCACCTTTGGGACATTCTCACATCAATATGTTGGGACGTTATCATTTCTCTTTGCCTGTTGCTGTTATGCAGGGGGAAATGCGATCGCTGCGTGATCCAAACGACCCACTAGAACAGGATGATTAGAATGCCTATGTAATAACCGTTTCAGCCTTAGCGTAACTTTCTGTACCGTTACTCATTTCACCCCTATTTTTAATTTTAGGGAAAAACCGTGAATCCTTCTCCCCTGCACCTGAAGCACCTCAGCTCAACGGCAGTTGCTTCTGGGGGAAACCACGGCAGTCCGCACCCTGCGGGAAGCCGCTGAGTGCTACGCACCGCTACGCGAACGCTTCTACAAGTCGGGAAACCCGCCCACGCGGCTGCCTCCCCTGCTTGCCTCAATGTGCAACTTAAATATTTAATAGCTTACCAGTGTCCATACATCATTTATTGGCAATTTACAGAAATTATTTAGCCATACCAAAAATTATGCACATAGTGATTTTGTGGAGATAAAAAATCATGAAACAGATCAGAACTATTCTTGCTAGAAAATTACTTTTTAGCATGGTTTTAGTAGGAATTTCAGCTTGCAACTTAGCAACAACTGAGTCCGCAAACACTAATAATCAACAAACACAAACAGCCCAACAAGTAAGCCAACAAACTGCTACTAACAATCAAGCCTGTACTTTAGTAGAAAATGGCTTCGGTTCCCAAGGGCAGGTAAAACTGCGGGTAGAAGAAGTAGTAACAGGTCTAGAAGTTCCTTGGGGAATAGCTTTTCTGCCAAATAGAGATATGTTAATTACCGAACGACCGGGACGAGTCCGCCTCGTGCGGAATGGTAAACTTATTCCCAAACCAGTCGCTACTATCAATGTCACAGAAAGCGGTGAAGATGGTTTATTGGGTATTGCCACTCATCCTAACTTTGTTAAAAACCGATTTTTTTACATTTACTACACTGCTGATAAAAATGGATCACAGGTTAATCGTGTTGAACGATGGCGACTGTCTGAGAATGGACTTACTGCTTCCCCTGATAAAGTAATTGTTGATAATATTCCCGTAGCACAATTTCATAACGGTGGTCGCATTCGCTTTGGACCAGATGGAATGCTTTACATTGGCACAGGTGATGCCAGAGAACCGCAAAGTTCCCAGGATGTTAATAGCCTTGCTGGTAAAATCCTGCGTGTGACACCTGACGGACAAGTACCGCAAGACAATCCGTTTGCTAAAAATCCTGTCTATATAACTGGGATTCGCAACACTCAAGGGTTTGATTGGCTGGATAAATCGACACTATGGGTGACAGATCACGGACCTAGTGGGGATTTGGGAAGAAGGGGTCACGATGAACTCAGTTTAGCAAAAGCAGGAGACAATCTGGGCTGGCCTACTATCTACCGTTGTGAATCAAAGAAAGGAATGGTTACTCCGTCAATTGTTTGGCGTGAAGCTTTACCTCCTGGTGGGGCAGCAATTTATACTGGCAATTCTATTCCTGAGTGGAAAGGGAGCTTAATAATTGCCAGTCTCCGTTCCCAACACTTGCAGCGCGTTGTTTTCAACCCCCAATCTCCCCAAAAAATTGAGCGTCATGAGGTGTATTTGCAAGGTCAATATGGACGACTGCGAGAAGCAATTATGGGGACAGATGGTGAATTATATGTCACCACCAGTAACTGTGATGGACGCGGAAATTGTCCTCCACAGCGGGATAAAATTCTCCGCATTACTCGTTAAGTTCATGCGATCGCCTAGAAGGGTAGCTGTAGCGAACTGCAAACATAAACACATCTGGGGAAACAGCACTTACCGTCCCTTGGAGAATGCCATAATCTGGATAAGGACAAGCAAAAACCCGGATCTGCACATTTTGGTTTGTTTCCAACTTGCCGATATCAGCAGAAGCGACAAAAGCTTTTACGATTAAGGGCGCATCCTTGGGAGCAATTTGGGCAATTTCATCACCGGGACGAACGACTTGCTTAATATTACGGAGATTGAGTTTTTGAAGGATACCAGAAACAGAGGCACGAATGACTGTATTTTTCAGTTCGGTGGCAATTTGTAGGAGTTCGAGGCGATCGCTACTCAGTCGAGTCTCGACTTCTGTTCGCCGCTGGACTAATTCTTCCTTTTCTTGGTTTAATCGGGCAAGAGTTGCTTTCCCACCGGCGCTGGCTTGGGCAATTTTTTCCTGTGCCATTGTTACGGCTGCATTGCTAGGATTAATTGCTGCTTGCACTCTTTGGAGTTTCGCTTCCGCAGTTTTCAGGGCTGCTTCCCGTTCTTTTAGTTGCAGTTGTGCGATCGCCCCTGTGTTGGCTAGTTGTTGATATCTAGCAAGTTCTTCTGTTGCTAACTCTAAGGCGGCTTGAGCCTCTCTTACTTCCGCAACTGTGGTAATTTTTCTATCTTCATACTGTCGTTGATTTAATTTCAGTTCTGCTTGGGCTGAGACGATCGCACTTTGTTGTTGATGATGTTTCGACACGGTTTAAGAGCGAGTGAAGCGGGCAGCTTGAAGTGGGATGCGGTGATGTTGGCGGAAAATGCGGTGTGGATTAACCGCTTGAAGGGGAGTGAGGCAGGATTTCATCCCTTGGGGGCGGATGAGCGAACGGCGTTGCTAAGGGGAGCAATCTCTCAACTCTGGGAATATTGGTAGTAAGCCGAGATCCCTCAAAGCGTGGGCTAGAGAGGGATTTTGGGTATTGGGTTTTTTGACTGCTAGGTTAAATTATTTGCTTTCTCAACTGCTTCCTTTAACTCTTCAAAGGTAATACTACCGTCTTCGTCTGAATCATACCGTGCTAGTAACTCCTGGGGGCTACTGGTATTTGTTTCTGATGAGATGATTGCACTTAAGCCAGGACTTAAAAAAAGCTCATTAATGGACACTTTGCCGTCTAGATCGCGATCTAAGGTATTAAAAAGAGATTGAAGCTCTTGCTCGGTTGTCATAAGTTTCTATCTGAAGAATCGTTTTTCAACTTAATATCTCATTAATCTCTCAAAATTAAATAAACTTGTATCCTTAGACGTAGAAACGGGTATCGCTGGGGCTTAGATCAGGTGTACGCTGTGATACAGGGTCTACAGTTGGGACAATGAAAATCAATCGGCACGGTCGAGCGAGCCAAAGTTCTCACTCAATACCAGATACAGCTAATTTTCAGTCATCCTTTTTTATGAAATTAAACCTAACTCGCCGATCGCACCCTACACACTGTAACTGTTGCTTTCCTGGAATATTGTCTTCTGTTATTGTATAAAAGTGCATATCTATCAATTTGTAAATACACTAGTTTGCAGATATGGCAACATTTAAAAATAACCATCAATCCAAGTTTTTGAATTTTTTTTTAGTGCTAGATCCTTTCTCTAGGCTAATTTTTTTAGGACTTGGTTTTACTAGTATTGGTACGTTTGTCATCATTGTTTGGAATATTTTTAATTATCTGACACCACCTCAATTGACTATAGCTGCTGGAGATAAAACCGGAGAAAGTTATATTATCAGTGAAGCTATAAAAAAGGTAATTGAACGTAGAACTAATATCAAAATGGAAATAGAAGAAACTAGAGGGACAACACAAAATCTAGAAATGTTATCAGTAGGAAAAGCTCAGTTAGCAATGGCTCAGGTGGATGTTGCTGCTGAGGAAATTGGTACTTTAAATTCTCAGTCTAAAGCTAATGCGAGAACAGTAGCTTTATTGTATAAAGATACTTTTCAGTTAGTTGTGAAAAATCCTCAGATTAATCAATTTGTGCAACTTAAAGGGAAAACTATTGCTTTAGCCGCTAATGGTGGACAATATCAGTCTTTTTTGACCGTAGCAAAGCATTTTGGTTTGAGTGAAAAAGACTTTAAAATTACAGGTGTAGATAGTAGTGGTAAACCTATTCCTGGTTATAATGATCAGATAGCGGATCAAGATTTTCGTGAAAATAAAGCCGATGCTGTGTTTCGTGTCCGTGCTGTAGGTAATAAATCTATTGCTAATCTTGTCAATAATTATCAGGGGAGATTAATATCAATTCCCCAAGCCGAGGCGATGAAAATTAAGCAACCTGCCTTTGAAGCTGCGATAATTCCTCAGGGTGCATATAGAGGTAATTACCCTGTTCCTAATACTAATTTACCTACAGTAGCAGTATCAAGATTACTATTAACAAGTAATCAAGTAGATGCTAATGTGATTAGAAAATTTATTCAGGCTATCTATGAAAATCGCCAAGAAATAGCTAATGAAATTCCTCTAAATTATGCTGAAGTTAAACCTTTAATTTCTAGTATTAATCGCCCTAGAGAAAATAGTGGTGTTGATATTTTTTTACATCCTGGTGCTTTGGCTTTCTATGAAAGAAATAAACCATCTTTTATTCAAGAATACGCCGATTATATTGGTTTATTATTAACAGTGTTTTTACTGATAGTACAATGGATTCATCAACTCAAGTTATGGATTGAACAGAGTAAAAAAGATGAAGCTGATGAATATCTTAAATCAGCTATCAGCTTAATGAAAGAAGGTCAATACCAGCTTGAAGAAAGACAAAAAATGCTTGATAAAACCTTTAATGAAGCTGCTAAAGCTCTGGTTGCTGAAAATATTTCTCAAGAGTCATTTCGTACATTTAACGAAGCCTATAAAAATACTAGGGAAGCGATAGAAAGAGATAAACAAATTGCTCAACAAACTATTGAAAAAACACAAAGAGAGAATGCGGCTAAATATATTAAAATAGTGGTTAAATTACTGCAATATCGTCAACAAAATCAAAATGTACTGATTCAACAAAAGTTAGATCAAATTCTCGAACAAGTAGTGAGTGATTTGGTATTAGAAAATATTTCTCAAGAATCATTCCGAACTTTTATTGAGGCATATAAAGCTACAAGGGATTCTATTGAACGTAAGAACCCATCATTGAACTAAGATTTTTTAGGGGGCGACAAAGAAGTTAAAGTAGTTGCTGTATAAGCATCATAGCCGAATGGCACTAAGATAAGCCGCAAGCAAGTTGAGTAATGGGTTTGAAGGATGGAGAGATAAACTTGAAAAGGTGGAGGGAGAAAATTTAGATAATTCGTGGAATAGGATGTTGCATAGGTTTTGTTTATTGTCCACAATTTGTGGACATTTTTGTGAAAACTAGCACCTAACCCGGTTGTGAAAGATTAAGAACTTCGATTTTTGTCCACAATTTGTGGACATTTTTTTAACTAATTTCAGCAGAAGTCCCACATCTCACTTTTAGGAGTGTGGGATGAATGCGAGTGAGTTGACGACAGTCCTCTGACCAATGCCGTAGGCGAGAGAGGAAGACATGGAGGAAACGAACAAATTCTTACGTTGATTCTGTAGGCGATTCCTGCGCTTCAATATATTTTTTAAGAGTAGAAACCGTAACACCGCCACAACTAGCAACAAAATAAGAACCACTCCAAAATACGTCTTTCCGGTAAAATTTTTCAAGATGTTCTGCAAATTCTTTGCGGAGTTTTCTAGATGATACAGACTTTAGATTATTGACTAACTTGCTAAGTTCAACGTCTGGATGATACTGAAAGAGTAGGTGTACGTGATCCTCCTCACCATTAAACTCTACTAGTTTACAATCCCACTTTTCTAGCAATTCTTCCATTACAGTATTTAGTCTGTTCAGCATATTTGACATTAAAACTGTATCTGTAACCAAAAAAGCAGACGGATACTATGTAACTTTGAGCTTAGAAGATAAAACAGTTCCAGTTGTTAGTCATGATTTTGATGTTAATAATATTGTTGGAATTGATGTAGGATTGATTGACTTTATTGTTACTTCTGACGACGAAAGAATTCCTGCACCAAAATTTTTACGTAAAGCTGAACGTAAATTAAAATCGGCACAGCGCAGAGTATCAAGACGTAAAAAGGGTTCTAATCGTCGCAAAAAAGCTATTCAGAAGTTGGGAAAACAGCATAAGAAAGTCGCTGATACTCGGAAAGACTTTCATTTTAAAACCGCTAATAACTTACTCAAAAAGTATGATGTTGTCGCAGTAGAAAAATTGAATATCAAAGGTCTAGCTAAGTCACGATTGGCTAAAAGTATTAATGACGCAGGTTGGGGGCAGTTTATTTCAATCCTCTTGAACAAAGCCGAAAATGCTGGTTTGAAGGTAATTGCTGTAAATCCTAACGGCACTAGTCAAGAATGCTCTAATTGTGGCACTAAGGTAATAAAGGTGCTATCAGAAAGAACACACAATTGCCCTGATTGTAAGGTCAGCTTGTGTAGGGATCTGAACGCCTCTCTAAATATAAAGAATCGTGGGACGCACGATCTTAAAGCTCAGATTATGTCTTCGTTGAAGAGTCTCTGAGAAGCCTACACCGACCTGTACTCAGGCGGTGTAGGTACGTCACGAAAGAGTAGGTATCTTTATGTAGGGCTTGCTTAATAAAGCTAAAACTTAGATATAGCCGTTCCTATGCTCGTGAGGTACAAAGTTTTTTCGTTTTAGGGAACAGGGAACAGTGAATAAATTGGTGTGTACTTCATTAGACTGGGAAACGCTATATATCAAAAGTTTGAAGGTGAAAAAGGTGAATCAGGTGCAAGGAATAAGCGTTGAAACTTTTCATTTACCTATCACTTGACCAGATTGAAGACGATTCTTCTCTTCTTCTAATTCTGACTCCTGAATTCTGACTCCTAGCCCATGACTTACGTCACGCTGCGCGAACACAGATAACTTTTATGCCTAACGGCACGCTACGCGGTAAGCGGAGCTATGGCCGCAGGGCTTTACAGCAAACCCTATGTAGTATTTGTCCACACTTGCTGCACCAAAAACAGTTTATGCTGCTAAAACTAAAGTAAACTTTGATTTTTTGTTTTCACCCGTTGATAAAGTTCCTCCATTGTTTCAATAAAAGAATTATCTTTATGCCAAAAAGCCGGAAAATCGCCCTGTTTCTTGACAAGAATTGCCGAAACACCACTAGAACTTGGTACTTCTATAGTTTGGGGTAAACGCTTAGTTCCTAACCAAAATTCCCGCACACTTGGCTTTTCATCAACAGATTGTTTTTCCAACTTAGTATAAAACGAAGTAGAAGATTCTAAACTAACTTCTTGAGTATTCAATTCCTGTGAAAGTGCTTTACCTAAATTAGATTTAGCCAGTTTAGATTGAAGTTCCTCCTTTGATAACCCCCGCAATTCAAATAACAGAAATGGATTATTATCCAATTGGGACGCAACTAAATAATAAACCCCAGCAATATGTTTACAGGGATTAGCATAATCTGGACAAGAACATTTGGTTTGAAAGTCCTTACTACTATGGGGTAATAAATTTAATCCCAATTGCTTAAAAGTATCTTCAATATTCTCTGGGACTTCATTTAGTAGCAACCTAGAAACAATACTAGCTTTAGATGATAGCTTGTCAATAACTTCATTCCAACTGCTTTTAGGAATAGATTTAATTTCAATATAAATATTGTAAGTTGGTTCTTTATACACACCAAAGTAAGGATTAACTGAACCTTTGACTCTAGCAGTAATATGATTTTGTTCTATTTCAAAATTCAGAACTTTACCACTACTTGCATAGGAACGTCCTCGTTGCAAGCGACCATCATCAGTAAAATTTTCTAATGCTTTAATAAACCTATCACCCCACCATGTTCTACTAAATTTAACCATAATATTTTACTCCAAAATTGCACTTTTATTTAAAGCAATTAATTGTTTGAAAGCATCATTATCTAACTCAGTTAACCAAGATTCATCATTTCCTACCACAGCATTAGCAAGTTTTTTCTTATCTTCTATCATTTGGTCAATTTTCTCTTCTAAAGTACCAATAGCCACAAATTTATGGACAAACACATTCTTTTGTTGTCCAATCCGAAAAGCTCTATCTGTGGCTTGATTTTCCACCGCAGGATTCCACCATCTATCAAAATGAAAAACGTGATTAGCTTTAGTTAAAGTAATCCCTACACCACCTGCTTTCAATGATAAGATAAACACCGAAGCTTCTGTATCTGGTTCTTGAAATTCTGTAATCATCTTTTCTCGACGTGGACGACTTGTGCCACCATGCAAATAGTAAGTATTGCAACGTAAATTGTGTTTAATGTATTTTTCTACTTGTTCGCATACCTCCGTAAATTGACTAAATATCAATAAACTTTCCCCTTCAGAAACAGCCTCATCTACCATTTCTACTAAGCGGCTAAGTTTGTGAGAACGTTCTGTTGAAAATTCGCTATTATCCTGTAAAAACTGAGCAGGATGGTTACAAATTTGTTTCAACTTCATCAAAGTAGAGAGAATCAAACCTTTGCGTTGAATTCCCTCCACTGTTTGTAACTTCTCTTCTACATCTTTAACAACTACTTCATATAATGAAGCTTGTTCTTTAGTCAAATTGGTGTAGAGTTTTTGTTCAACTTTATCAGGTAAATCATTAATAATAGATTTGTCTGTTTTAACCCGACGTAAAATCAAAGGTTCAACTAATTTCTTCAGCGTACTTGATTTTATTCTGTCGTTATCTTTTTGAATGGGAATCTCAAAAGATTTACGAAATTGTGCTTCTTTACCCAAGTATCCAGGATTGAGAAAGTTAAAAATTGACCATAAATCTAACAAACGGTTTTCCACCGGAGTTCCTGTTAAAGCCAGTCGGTGTTTAGCTGAAAGTTTAAGAATAGCTTTGGTTTGTGCAGCTTTAGGATTTTTAATATTTTGCGCTTCATCTAAAACAATTCTTTGCCACTTAATACCATGTAAAAGCTTTTCATCTTTGCGAGCTAAGGTAAAAGAGGTAATGACGACATCATGCTGTTGACAAGCTGTTTTGAATTCAGGAGTAGTTTGGATGCGATCGCTTCCATGATGTATCATACTTTGCAGATGCGGAGCAAATTTAGCAATTTCCTTCTGCCAGTTACCAACCACAGAAGTAGGTGCAATTAACAGAGTTGGTGGCACATTAGATAATCTTGTTTGTCCGTCCCCCCTGTCGCTTTTCTCTCCCTTATTTCCCTTATTTCCCTTATTTTCCTTATTTTCACCATCTCCCTCATCTTCCCACCTTCCTATCTCTTCCTCAGAGGAAAACAATTCTCGCTCCTGGACAAGTCTAGCAATCACTTGTACCGACTTACCTAAACCCATATCGTCCGCTAAACAGCCATTTAAACCCAAACGTTCCAAATATTCTAACCAAGCCACACCACGCTTTTGATATTCGCGCAGATTACCTTGCAGATTTAACTGGTCAGAAATTGGCTCTAAACTACTTTTATCTTGTAGTTTCGCCATCATATCTGACAAAACTTCATCATGTTCAATATCCCAATCTTCCCCAGATTCAGCATTACGTTGGAGAAATTCCAGCACAGACATCTCTGGTTTTTCATCACCATGAGATTGCCAAAATTCTAGTAATTGTTGCATTTTATCCCGGTCTAATTCCATCCACTGACCGCGAAAATGTACTAAAGGAGCTTTAGCATTAATTAATTGCTCCCATTCTTGCTTAGTAACAGCTTGTTCACCAATTGCTAATTCATATTCATACTGCACCAAAGAATTCAAACCAAAATAGCTTTTGTTTTCTCCCTTAGTTGCAGAACGACTTTTACCGGAAGCTTTGAGTCGTAGTTTAGCACGACGACGACCAGCAGGGGTATACCAAGCCGGAACAGTAACTTTAAAACCTGCATCTTCTAACACCCAAGCACTTTCTTGAAGGAATGAAAATGCCTCTTCTAACGTTAGTTGCATTCCCACGGGAGTATCTGTTTCTAATCCTTGCCATAACTGCGGATACATTCGTGCTGCATATCCTAAATTTAATAGCAAATTAGTTTCAAAGTTTTCACCATATTGCTTATGTAAAGCTGTTTTAGCTTTTTGACTCATTGGCCAATAATCTGCCAAATCCAACTTCAGAGAAGGGTCTTGTTTACTAGATACCAAAAACTGCATTTCCCAGTTATCTATTTGTTCAGCAGCAGGTGAATTTAATTGAAAACACAGATAAAAAGGTAATTCTGATTGGGAGCGAGTAATTTTACTTTTCCATGTTTGCCATTGTTTGTATTCTTCTAAAGTTATATTTGCTGTGCGGGGATTATGTTGTTGAGAAAAACAATAGTAAACTAAGGAATCTGTAATTTGTTTATCAAAGGCAGCAGTAGAGGGAGTGTGATTAACTATATTATGGAGGATAGATTCAGAAAAGTGACGTAATAGGGTTTCTTCATCAAAAAACTCAATATTTTCATTTTTTACGTTTGAACCTGCCACACAAATCAAGGGCATATATTCAATATATTTTTGAATATTGGCTTCATACTGCTCAGAAATAATTGACCAACCAGCATAGATTTCAAATGCAGGTGGAATTGGTTTTTTAGTTTTACCTTTGGGTGGAGGAGTTTCTAATTGGCGATATTTAAGGGCTGGGATATATTGGTCTTTGAGAATTATTTGTTTAAATGATTGCGTATAGTGATACCAAAATAATAAATCATAACCGAGTTGAATTTCACTCAGGTTATTAATTGCTAAAAAATGAATATCATTGAGTAGTCTAATAATATTAATTGCAGGTGTATTGTTTTTAACAGAAGTTAAGGTTTGGTAACAATCTACTTGCCAATATTGAAATTCTGTATATTCTTCTGGGATTTCTATTTCTAGATATTTAATTAATTCTGGTGAAGGCAGGGGTTGATTATCGGCAGTTGGTAAAGCAAAATATTTAGGAGATATGCGTTGGCTTAATTGGGGTGCTGGTTCTTTAATTCCCAATTCCTGGACTAAGAAGTTGATTAATTCACCCTTAGCTAGATGTCCAGGATGAATCTGTTGTTTATGATTGCGGCTGCTTTTTGGTACAGGCGTTTCTATCCACAGATAAAATGATCCTGACTGAATAAAGTCAGTTTCTGTGTGAGGTATCCAGGTGCCATGAAGGATTTTCATAGTTGTAATCTATCTGGATTGTTTGGTGATTATAGCGATTTATAGCTTTTATATCAATTATCTCTGTAGATAAACTTTAATGTTTAGCATACATCAATTTGAGCAGAGTTTAAAACCTTCAGGAGGTTTCTGTGATGAAAAACGATGATATGGATGTTTTGGAAAAATTAGTCGATAAATTGACATTAGCCGCTATCCTAGAAATGTTAGAACGAATCTGCCACAAAAAAGCGGAAAATCTCCGAAATAATTGGAAAGATGAGATTACAGCCAAGTTTTGGGAGAAAGCTGCTAGACAAATTGAAAATATTAACGTTGATGTCTGAAATACATCCGGGGATAAGGGAGCAGGGGAATTCCAAACTCCCCGGAGAAAACTAATTAAAATAAAATTTCATCTCAAAAATTAAATGCAAAGGTATTGGTATTGTGCATACAGCAAGCCCTAATTTATTTGATCGGGTGGTAGAGTCCATCGTCGCCAAACCGCCAGCCAACTGAACCGGGATCTTTTGACCTGCTCCACCTTTCAAAATCCTGAGAACTCTGATTTTTTTGTTCTCGTTCCAAAGTAGCTGAATCAATACCCAATCGTTTAGCCAGATTTTCTCCCATATAAGCTTCAAGTTTCATCTGTGGTGGGTGGTAATTAAAAGATTGTCTCCTCGAATTAGTTGAAGAACGCTGTGCGAGTAAGGAGATTGCCCCTTCAATTTGTGCCAATCTCAAAGCGATTCCTTCAAGTTTGAGTTCACACTGCGAAAGTCTCTCTTTTAAGTTCTCATCTACACCACTTTCTACACGTGGCTCTATACCAGAGGCGACTTGGGAAAATTGAGTTTCTAGTTCCTGTAGACGAAATTCTAAACTATTGGCTGTACCAGGAACTTGCCCCAAAACGTGATGCAAGCCGAGTATGACTAAATCAGTAGCAGTGGTATTACGTTCTCGTGCAGCGGAGCGGAGTGCATTAGTGAGGGTTTTGGGGAGTTTGAAATTAATCGATTCGCGTTCCACGTTAGCCATGTCTTTCTACACCGGATATATACCCTAGTACAGACAGTTTACCAGATGTGTTGTGGGAGCAGGTGTCGGTGCGCGGAACTCAAACCCCCAGATAAATGATAAAGTAATTATCGAAAAGAGTCATTTTCGATAATTGTATGTTGCCGCCCCAAGAGTCAGATTCACTTGCCAAGGTCAACCCCTTCCAAATTGCCGCTGAACGCGATTTGTTGGCAGAATTGTTGGTGGGCAAGCGCAATAAAAGCACCCGTCATGAATACGCTAAAGATTTAAACAAATTTTTCCTCTCTGTGTGCGACCAGATGCCAACACCAACTTTAGTGGGGCAATTTTTGCAGATGCACAGGTACTCGGCTGTAACTTTGGTTTTGCGGTACAAGGCGGAGTTGGTTGACTGTGGGTTGAAGGAAGCAACTGTTAACCGCCGCTTGGCGGCAATTAAGGCGTTGGTTAACTACGCCTATAAGGTGGGTATGTGTGACTGGACGTTAGCTGATATTAAGAGCGAGAAAATTCAACCTTACCGAGATACGACGGGAATTACTCCCGAAGCATTTAGAAAAATGCTTCAGGTGCCAAACAGGGAAACAATGAAAGGGAAACGGGATTATGCACTGCTGCGGCTGTTGTGGGCCAATGCTCTGCGACGCGAGGAAATTTCTCACTGTAATATTGAAGATTTGGATTTAGAAGTACGGACTTTGAGTATCTTGGGCAAGGGAAAGGGTACTCAGAAGGAAAATATTGACTTGCATCCCAAGACTTGCAAGGCTCTCCAGGATTGGTTGTGGGAGAGGAAGGAATTAGATATCAAGCAACCGTTGTTTATTTCCCTGCGACCTCACTACGGACATCGGCTGACGGGGGATGGAATTCGCAAGATTGTTGTCAAGATTGCTAGTGTGGCGGGGATATCCAAAGTTGTCAGCCCCCATAAAATTAGACACTCATCAGTGACAGCGGCGTTGGATGCTAGTAGTGGGGATGTTAGGAGTGTGCAGAAGTTGAGCCGCCATGCCAATCTGAATACTTTAATGATTTATGATGACAACCGCACTAAAGCCCAGGGGAAAATTACAGCTTTATTGGAGGATTTGGTTTGAATCTTTCGCTCATACAGCAGAATTCAGAATTCAGGAGTCAGGAGTCAGGAGTCAGGAGTCAGGAGTCAGGAGTCAGGAGTAAAACTGGCTTGGTGTATAGGTTTGAATTTAGATGTTGTACCTCCTAACGGGAGCAAACTGCTGTATTTTGGTTTTTTTGTAACCGTTCAGGGGGGGGGGTAAAACATTCGCCCAAATGCTAAAGTTCTTACTTGGTAATGGTTTAGAGTGATTTATGGTATCGACTAATAGCACCTGAAATGTCTAAAAAACAATTGACAGACGACTATAGCACTGCACTTTTGACTATTCACAATTAACCGGAAAAAATCAAATCTAGATTGGTTTTCGTATTGATTCTGTGTAATTTCCTGTTAGGCATTTTTCTGATCCCCCCCGTGAACGGTTACAAATTGATAAGAATAAAAATGTGCGATCGCAGAATGCCTGCCTTAGTCAATGTCCCTGATTCTGGTTTCCCTCAAAAATTATGTCATTAGTTCTGATACTGCATTGCTCTTTTACTAATTACGGGGTGCGGTTTTGTAACTTCTCTGAAGTATGGGAGCGATAATTGCGGTGGGCGATCGCTTTGAGGGTGTCATCTCCCAAAATCATCACTGCACTATCATTTACTTCCAGGGTTTCAAATCACAGATTTCTCGCCAACTTTAATGGTGGGTTTACTTATGCTGTGTTGTACTAGCTATCGGTTCGCTCGTTTCCCACTTGCCAAGTTATCTTTTGACATCAGTAAAATATCCACTTGGACGATTTTGCTGAGTGTAAATCCATGCCAGGATAAATATTAGAATCTGATGCTTGCTAGATCAGCCGTCTAATAGATTACTGGTAATGGATTTAACTACTAAAATCATAGAAGGTTCTGGACTGAGTATACCTATCTTTGATGGGTCGTACAACAATGGCAAGGGGAGATATTTATCTGAACCAGAAATTATCAAAAATTCCCTATTAGCACAAATATTTGAGCCATCAGAATTACAATCTCTCCTCCTGGTGAAAATTGATAGTAAAAATCCCGATGCCAATCATTTAAGACAAAGAACATTTACAGATGGCATTAAACGCAAATTAGCCTTTAGTTCAGGCGACAACTATTACTTCGCTGATGATACACTGCGTCAAAAAATTAAACGGTTATTTGCCACCGAACCAGATACCGCTTGTCGTTATGGTTCATTATTAGTTAGTAATTGCTATAAAGGTACAGAAACATTTACCAACTTACGAGTCAAAATCGTAGACTTTACAGACCCACAATATGCTGATTACAAAACCGGAGACTGTCACGGCAAGATTTCACCGCGACTAGCTAAACAACTGGGAGGAGAAGGCAATTGTCCACTACAATTTCGATTTGCATGGATGAAATGTTGGGCTGAAAGTGATAACTCGCAATCTCCAAAAACTAGCTTTTTAACCACACAATCTCCAAAAACCAGCTTTTTAGCCAAAGGAACTTTTTTACCAGATGCTAAATTAACAGATGCTGAAGGTTACGATATTGTTATGGATCGTTCCTCAATTAAAGGGATCAAAAAATCCCAACTTCAAGATTTAATCTCTTGTGGTGAATATCAGTTTCCCCAAGCAGTAATAGGTAATCGAGGTAATGCCAAAGCCACCAGTTACGATAATAGTTGGCAGTTTACCATTTGGTATTCAGAAGCAGCAATTGAACAAGATTTAAGTCAACCAACTGAGAAAAAAGCTCAGGAATTGGCACAGTTACAAAGTAATCCCTTGACTTTGGCAAAATACATTATTCAACAATATGATAAACAACAATCTCAACAAGAACAAACAGAAGAAACTGTTAATGGAATAGATGATAATACTAACAATCAAGTACAGGAATCTCGCTGGATTTCTCTACTTCGCAGTGATAAATATGGTCAATTAATTGAAACACCCAAATTTCGCAAATTTGCTACTGATTATATAGCCAATCAATGGCGTGACTTAGCCATTAAAAGTGGATACAGTCATAATTCAGGTATGGCCATGCCATGCGACACTTTACCACGAGGGACAATTTGTGTCCCCCATCTACCAGAAGGAGATGTAATTCTCACCCGTTACCCCATTGTCAACTCAGACAATATCCGCCTTTACAGTAACGTCCATGATCCAGAATTAAAGAAAACTCGCAACGTAGTTTGGATTCACCCCAAAGATGCTGAGGAATATCACCAAGCTGATTTTGACGGCGACCAATTAATGGTTAGTCCTGCTAATAAACTGCCCAATATTGCCAAAGAAACACTCCGCGCAGGTGAATCCGGACATTTTAAACCAGTTAAACAACGTCCTAAACTGGCATATACAGAAATTATAGATGAAGAAGGCAATTTAAAATACCGTGATTTATCGCAAATTGCCGCTGCCAGCAGTCAAAATAAAGTAGGTCTAGTGGCGACAAATATTGGGCGTGTCCAGTCCTCAACGCCCCGTGAAGGTGAAAATACGGAACGATTTGTCAGACGACAAAGGAAGCTGCTGAATCGTCTTTTTCAGGCACTGCAAGTAGAAGTAGATTCACCCAAAAGTGCCGAAAGATTGGAGGACATCAAAGAAATTGATGGTGCAAATTTATTAGCAGATGCTAAAAAATGGTCAGAATCCCATCCCAGTTACTTCTTTGACTTTAAAAAAGATGACCGGCTTTATCGTTCCTTTGCTATGCCAGCAGATGCCCCAGGAGCAATAAATGTGATTGCCAGAGAAGTAGTAAATCCCTTGTGGGAACCAACACGGATTCGCAGTAGAGATAGACATGAATTTCGTTATTTGTTTCCCAAAGAAACATTATCTGTAGATGCTTTAGAATGGGCAGAAGAATTAAAAACTAGGTTTCAACAATCGAGAGATGAAATTAAAGAACGGGTGGGAGATGATAGAGAAGCATTTAATGAAGAATTGGGCAAACTTTACGATAGTTACAGAGCCGAAATTGATGAATTATTCACCACTCCAGAGGATAGATTTGAGGGTGCAGCAGCACTATGGCATACCCAACACACTCGTCCAGAATTAGACCGACATCGTAAAGATTGTTTACAGTTGGCAGCACAGATGGAAATTACGTTTTCCTTTGAGCATAATTATGAAATGCCTAGTGCAGCATTACCACAAGATACTTATGTATTGACTGTTCCGTTTGGGAAAGATGCGATTAAATGGAAGGAATCTTTAGACCAAAAGGGAATTGAATTTGATGCCACTATTCATCCCCAATTACCTGTGATTGAATTTGCGTTTAAAGATTTATCTCCCAAATTAGTTGAGAAATTAGCAGCTAAATTTGGTGACAACATTCACGATTTAGATGAATTGAATATCCCCAAAGATTTGCGAATTATCCCTCCTGTAGATCATAGTTGGGCAACATCACGTCAGGATGCGGGTGTGGGGGCTTTGGCATATAATTTATTTACTGAGGAAGTATGTCAGCAGCTTCAGGATTTTCAGTTTGAAGAAATGAAAGTGTTGGGGATTAAATACAATGATTTTGCTGATGAAAACTTTGCCAGCCAGCAATGGAGAAAGCGGAGTGTGACTCTAGAAGTAGGAGTTTTTGAATTACCAGAATCACATCCAGATTTTTATCGTTATAACGGGACACCAATATTACAAATTGATGGTCAGAATTTAGGAACTTTTGCACCTGATAGTCCGAAGTTGCCTGTGGGAACTACATTTGCAGCTACATTAAAACCAGAAGGTTCTAGTATTATCCTCAAGGTTAATTCTGATTCGATAGAGTTACCAGATGTGACATTACCAGAATCAGAACCAAAGTTAGATAATGCTGGGGAATTGCGAGCTATTCACCGTGAATTTTGGCGGCAGGAAATGTTTGATAATTTGGTAGAAGCAATTGGTATTACCTACGAACAGCGACAAGCCAATCAATCTGAAAGTAAGGAAATTGAGCAATTCAAAATTGGTGGACAGTGGACGGCTTATGTTCAGTCTAGTGGTGATTTTATTGTGCGGAATGAGAATAAGCGAACGATTTGTAGAGGGAATATTCACACGGGTGAGGAGATATTTCCACTTTCAGAAGCAGCCGCAAGTGAGTTAGAGGAGATGATTTTAGAGAGGGAGCGATTATCAGCAAATATATCCTTTGGGAAGTCGCTATACTCAACCCAGGCATCGCTAAATAATAAACAGGAAATATCAAATAATAGAAACCAGAGTCAAAGTCAAAATATAGAATTGAACTGATAAACTTGGTGAAGGTTGTACAGAAGCATTCGTAAATCTTGTTTGCTGCACTCAGGAAACTCAACTATAGTAATTACCATTCAAGTGAGGTACAAGCAGTAAGAATTGAACGCAGATAAACGCAAATGAACGCAGATAATTTTGTACCTCGTTAGATTAGAAAACGCTATATTAATGATAGTATTTTAGTTTGTTACCACAGTCATTTTCACCAATCAGGAGTAAGGAGTGCAAAGGCAAGTTCAGTTAATTCGTGGTGAGGATAGCACTTTTGTAAATGCGTATTTAATGGAAATGGTACAAAAGCACGTTGACGATTATCTATTGCTGTGGAAAAGCCGACTAAATTTATACGTACAAGCTGATAAATTTTGGGACTGGGAGTTTAAACTGAGATTTATTGCCAGCAGTTCAAACCGTGAAGGTTATGCCATTGAGTGCGAAGGTGAAACCCAAGGATTGATGCTGATGGAAACTCAGATGCACGGATCACGCATCACAGACGGTAAAGGCTTAGTATATATTGATGGAATTGCTACAGCACCTTGGAATCGCCAGGATGTCCAACGCCCACCACGATATAAAGGTGTCGGGAGTGTATTTCTGGTATTTGCCCGAACCCGCAGTTTCCAGCTAGGTTATGAAGGTAGGGTAGGCTTGCATTCTTTACCAGGAACGGAAAAATTCTACGATAATCAAGGAATGCTAGATTTAGGGCAAGATGAAGATTACGATGATTTAGTTTATTTTGAGTACGGTGTATGGCGTTCTTATAACAAAAGCAGTGAGGGTAAGTAATGAATCAGCAAGAATCTAATTATATTCCGTTCACCTCTAACCAAGAATTAGCAAACCCGATGGATTTATTACTTAATGAAGAATGGTTGAGAAAAAGCATCCAAGCTGAGGAAGAGGTAGGGGGTAATATTGGTGCTGGTTTAGATTGGGGTTCTGGTTTTAGTCAACTGTTACTTAATCCCGAATTATTTTATCGTTTAAAAACTTTGCGGATTTCTTTGAATCGAGAAGTGCGTTTGTTGCTCAAAGATTGGAATTTAGGAACTGCCACTTCTATAGCATCTGCTACCGCCAGAGAGAAGTTGCTGGAAAGATTCAGGCTACCTACACCTACTGTTAAAGAACATATTCAAGCTGTGTTGCAGAGGGATGAACTGTTTGGGGAAGAATTTATTTCTAATCATCAGGTATTGCGGGAACTGCTTGGGTTAATGTTGACTCAAGAAGATTGGGAAATGATTGCTTCAGTTGCGGCGGATTCGTTGAAGCAGCAAATTATTCAACAGGTTTTGGTTGAAAGGATTTCGGTATAGTGAGGGAAAGAGAAATGTGAGTGACGAGCGTGTAAAATGGATAAAAGAAAGTTAGTAATTTTCTGAAAGCACTCACGATCCCTTTGTAACATTTGGTATGCCTTGTGGATATATATTTATATGCGAATGTTGTATTGATTGAAAAAGTCTCTGCCAGTTGATTAAAATTTCATTAGCGTTTCCTGCCTGATTTTTTTGTAACCCAAGTATCACTTCAACAATTTCTTGATAATTAGCTTGAGTTATACTTTGGTCGTTAAGTTTACTTAAAATATTTTTTAAAGTAGCCCAAACTGAACTTACTCTAATAATTTCTATTAATCTATCTCCTTCATGAACTACTATCACAAGTTCATAATTATCCTTTCGATTTTCTGAACATAAACATTTCCACTGGCTTGTTTTTAAGCGAATGATAGGATTGTTATAACTTATAGTTTTGACTTCACTGTAAATATTTTTACCTTTTGAGGCTTTGCACAAAAAATCATAACCTAAAGCTAAATAATCACTTTGTTTTTCAGCACAATAACCTAATAATTCATACATTCTTTTTGCTTTTTTCTCACCCCATTCTCCCCAATACTCTTTATTCTCACCTGTACCATCAGGAGAATAAACAAATATAGAGTTACTAGATATATTTTCTGGTTTTAACTGAGTATTATCTGTAAATTCTGGTGTTTCTTGGATATTTTCTGGATCAGGCGTAAATTTTTCTTCTTCAGGAATATCCCCAATATCATAACCATTTTCTAGTAAGTATTCTTTTATGTCTTCAATATCATCATCTAGTAACTGTAACATTAACAAATTTGTAATTTTCATTCTATCTAACTTCAAAGCATCAAGTAAATATGTACTCAAATTAATATTTTTAATACTATTCCACTTCCTTACATAGTAAATAGAATTATTATCTTGATCATAGTAATTAGGTAAAGACTCTTTATAGTCTATTAAACTGCACGTCATAGTAATTTTAGGAGGATTATAAAATCGAATGTTATCTACTTTATCTTTAATTTGATCTTCTATTGAAATACTACGTGACCCAGTAATTAATATACCTATGAATATACTCCTTGCTTTAATTAAACGTGGTAGATAATTATCAAGTACATTTTGATTTAAATCAATTTGCATATCTTCAGTATCTATTTTTCTTACTCCTAAAATATCAAGTATTTTTTCAAATTGAGAACAATTTACACTAGAATCAGGAAATTTAACTAAATTAGAGTTACGTTTAGGAGGTAATTCCAGTGATGTACTAAAATAGAACACATCATTGATAGAACGGAATTTTTCATCATAAGTTAGTAACTTTCCACTGTTTATCCAACTGTTGATTTTTTCTTGATCTTCTTTATTTACCCCTTGCATAATACATCTTGAAAGATGTTCAAAAACTTGATTTAGTCGTCTATCTTGTTTTTTTGTATGCTCAGTGTATTTTTTAGTAATATCATCTAAGATATTTAAACAACTTTCTACATTAAGCTCTCGCTTCACACCCATCAAAAAATTTAATTTTTAAATTGTTTATTACCCATTTTAAGAGGTCTTCATCTTTTCTAAGTTGTTTATCTATGTCGGGGTGTATAAAATTAAAAAAGGCAAAATTTAATAATTGTTTTTCTGATTCACTAATTTGGAAATATAATATTTGAGGACTAGCTAATTTATTTTCTTCATCCAAAATAAATTCTATAGACAGTAATTCTTTATTAGATAAGTTTTTTATTTTCAAATGAGAAATCACTTGAAAAATAATCTGGTAATTGTTTTGAGTAATATTTCTATAATGTGTTGATTTCAAAAAGTTACAAAGTGATTTTACATCAAAAGTTTTAACACCAAGATCCTTGAGTTTGTTTTTATTGATTAATGAATTACTTGTAAAATATCGCTGCGAATCAAAAGATATTCTTACAGTTTCAGCTGATATTATTCTAGTAATTTCCGTTTCATCTAATATGGACTCATTTACTGTTAATAACTTATTTCCCTGTTCTGAAGGAAGAAAAGGAATTAGTTGTAGGGCTAAATCAAATTCTTGATTAAATGCGATAAAAGTCTCGCTTTTAGCTAAGAAAGCAGAAAATTTAGATGGTAAAATATTAGTGATTTGATTTCTATATTCTGCCTTGTGAGCAACTTCAGACATCCATTTTAAAGAATAGTAAGCTATATTAGAAAAAAGAAATATGTTCCAAATATTATCATGATGAATCTCTTGACGGTTAGCTGTAGTTAAAAAATCAGCATTGACTAAGAAAGGAAATTTATATTCTTTAACATTAGTGGGTAAATATGTAAATAAAACCGAATCTTCTTCATTTACACCTGTTAGTTTATTATCTATAAGTTGAGCAGCAAAAGTAATTTTTGAGCGTTGAACTAATTTTAGTTTGTCAGGAATTTTTTTATCCCCCTCCATTTTATCTCGTATTTGTTGAGGTACATTGAATTCAAAATCTTGTACTAACCAGTAAGTAATTTGGTTATTCCTACAGATTTTATATTTTTCTCCTTGTTTTTCTTTATTAATAGAAATATTAGCTGTTTTTGTATTATTTAAACCTATAACATCAATCTTTTGAACATGGCGTAAAAATAAAATTAATCTAGGATCTTGAAATAGTCTTTCTAACTTTGTTTTATACTCTTGAATTTTGGACTGTCCTACATAAATAGCAGTAGCAACAGGAGAAGTGAAAAATTGTTGGTATTGCTGAATTTCTAGAGGATACTCTTTTTTATCCATCCAAATTGGTTTGATTTGCCAAGGAGTTTTCTCGATATTTGTATGTTTTTTGTCTCGTTTATCAAACTTGAATGAAAAATCACCTGAATTAATATATACGCATTCTGAATCTGCAAAGACAGATTTAAAACCTATACCTTTGTAACCTGTTTGCTCAGAATTATTAGCTTTTGTACTTTTAGAGATACTTGAAATTGCGTCTACATTATTGCTATTAAAAGGCTTACCATTATGCAAAATAAGAAAATGTTCTTTAAGAATAACAAATACTACATCTACCTTCCGACTTTCGTTAGGTATATCGTCAGCATTTTGTAATAGTTCAAAGATAAATCTTTCTGTTTCTGTATACAGATCACCAGTAAGTCTAGTTAAAGCATTAGCAAGGTTTTCCGCATCTCTTTCAGATTGACCTGTTTCATTAAATATTTTCTGAATCTCTTGTTTTGGATTTTGCATAATTATTTATTTCCTCTTCTTAATGCTAGTTTATTCAACAATGTTACCAAGTAAATCAACTTGTAAGCGATTACCGAATATATTGGGTACTGATTGATAGTTGAGGTCACTGGGTAATATCGCGCTTTGAGTATACTTAGCATATCACCTATCGCTCAACTAACAACTGACATTAATAGCCAGATGGACAATAAATAAATAGCCAATAGGTCTATGTCAATTCATACAAAGCCTTGTTAGCTTAATTCTAAGGCAATCAGAGTTGAGTACATAATGGCTACCAAAACACTGACCAAACCGAAGCGCAAACAAAGCTCTCAAACTCGCTCCTGGGAAAACCTGACAGACCGCCGTAAACTCCGCCATATAGAAAACACACTCGATAAAGCCATTTCTGAGTCAATTCAGAACGATTCTATCCAGTCCCATCAAGACTTTAAAGACTGTGTAGAAAATTATAGCCAGGAATCAGGGAAAGCCCCCATAACCGTAGAACTTTGCGTAGGAGGTGACGATGATGACGAGATTAGAGGCTATCGCTTCTACCTTACCAGTGACCCTGGACACAGAACCAGTGGTAAATACCTGATTAAAAACCTCGAAGGAATCACTAACAAAGACGAAAACTACTTTACCCCTTCCAACATTGCCGAAATTTGCGGTTTTGCAGAAACAGAACTTGATGATTTAGATGATGAATTTGATGATGACCTACTCGATTTAGAAGAGGAAAACGAAGAAATAGATGAAATTGACGACGAACTAGACGACCTATTAAACGACGATTTCAACAATGAACTAGATGACCCAGACGACTTAGATGAAGAAGATGAATTACCTGTTAGTCGTGTTAGTGTAGCCCCAAGTAAATCTCAAGCCAAAACTGTAACTAAACCCCAAAGTAAGTCCCAACCGAAAACACCAACTAAAACTCAAGATAAAACCCCAACTAATAAAACTGCTGCCAAAAAATCCAAATCCCAAGAACCACTAGACGAAGCTTCCCGTTTAAGTGCCACAGCAGCCACCAACGGACGAGAAGTAAATGGGGTAAATTTGGGAGGATTAGCTGGACAATTAGCAACTTTAGGAATTGCTGTCGGACAAGGAGTTTTAGAACAACTTGCAGCCGAAGCTGATGAAAAGCGGCTAGAACGAATTCTCAAACAACTACAAAAACAGAATGACCGAGTTGATAACCTCACCAGTCGCTTACAGGAAATAAAGCCTGATTCATCGGAATTTCCAGATTCTTCAAATTCTCAAACTTCTGGAAATTCTCAAACTTCTTTAAATTCCCCAACTTCTCAAGATTATAAAGTTGTATCTGAAGCATCCACAGCAGATAATCCAGTGGCTGTAGCTACTATGAAAATCGGCTCTAAAGTAGATAAATTGGGTTCTCAATTAGACCCTAATAATCAGTCGCAACCTTTTGAGTTAGATCAAGATGCCAGCATTACAGAACAACTCCAGCAAATTGAAGATTACTTGCAAGTTATATCCAAGCGACTTGACCGTTTAGAAATGGTAGTTAGTCGCCTTGAAAAACAAATGGCAGCACAACAAAACAGTTCTGTCATTGCATCAAAAAGTGCTGAAGAAACTGTTCAATCTAACCCTACTAACCAACCAGAAAATGATGTTTTAGGATATCTAGCAAAACGCCAAGATAAGCAACAACAAATTGCTTGTGCTGAGGCTTTAGTTGGATTTGCTAATGTTGCCAGTGAGTTATTAGACCAATCACCTGAAGATGGTATTGCCATTTCCAGTAATAAAACTTTAACAGTCAAACAACAAGGAGTAAAACAACAGGGTAAACAAACAGCACAAACAGGAATATCTGCGGACGTAGCTATTGCTTTAGAAAATAACCAAGGGGAAACACTTTTTGCGGGTACTTGCACTCAGGGACAGTGGAAAATTACACAAGATAATCTTACCGCTGAGGAAAAAACTGGCATTTGTAAACTACCACAGTCAAAAGAAGAATATGCCCTTAAAGCTACCACCCAAGAATTGATTCAAGAGTTTCAAACACAACTACCTCACAAATTTAATGGTGATGATGAACCCACCTTTACCTGGGCTGAAAAAGGTAAAGCCAAGTACGACTTTGAAATAGTGAAACTGTCTAATGGCACACAAATACTTCAAGGATTTAACCCCAATCGTCACAATGAACAAGTGCTTGATGCCGCTTTAGTACCAGGAGAACCACCGGAGATTAGGCAATGTAGCATCTCCTTGAGAGAAATGGAAGCGTTGTTAGATAATCAGCAATCAACTCGTTCTCAACAGGCTAATCAAAATACCGCCAAACAACAAAAGAAGCAAACTAAAACCAGCAAATCAGAAATGCAAGTTTAAGTTTACCGTAAGCAATCTAATAGCAGTAATAGCAAATATTCACCAAGCAAGATTCAGTTTAATTAGTTGAATTTTACCGAGAAAAGCAAGATGAATAACCTAAAATCTCCCAATTCTCAGTTTAAATTACTACCATCTGCCAAAGTTTCCACTAACTTGAAAAACCTGAAAATCAACCACACTGACTTCATTTTTATTTTCCTCTCTTTGGCAATTGGAATTTATTTATTGGCGACAAAACCCATATTTGTAACTATTTTGGGATGTGCCAGCATAGTTTTCTTGAGTATGGGGTACGTAATTCAGACAGTACCAATTTTAGAAAAGTATTTAGGCAGAAAAATTCGCTTTTGGCATATTGTGTCCGTCATTATCACTATTACTGCTTTACTTGATACCCTGGCAACTCCAGCCCAAGCCATTTTTTTAAGTGGGTTAGAAAACTTCTTTGTTACTTTAGCCCAACAGAGTTCACAAGCAGGAGGTGGTGCTACCACATTGGATGCCAACGTTGTTGGTTTAACATTTAACTTGATTCGAGGAGCATTTTTATTGCTGGTTGCATCTGCTTCTTTATTTGCTTATAACCAAGCACAACAAGGTAATGATTGGCGACCAATTGTGACTCAAGTTGGTTTAGCTTTTGCCATTGTTATTGCCATAGATGTCATCACTTTTATCTTTATTGGTAATGGCACAACAGCAGGTGGATAATATCAAACAGTCAATTTAAGAAGAAATAAGGCAGCATATTTTGCTCTATCAAATCCTACATTAGCACCAATTAAATAGGATTTATCTGGCTGCCTTTTTTGATAACTTAAACCAAGTTGAAAAGAATAAACTACAGAAAAATTGTGAATTACAAAATCAAGATCATGATTTATGGAAAACAATCCGCAAAACGAATTTATCAAAGTTAACCGGATTTTAGGTAAACAAGCCAGCATCGGACCAATACCAGCAGAGCAACTTGTCCCTTGGATTGCCATCATCATAGTTTCCTACATCATTACTAATGGGTTACTCAGTTTAGGAATGGGTTGGTTTTTCGCCACATCATTCTGGCTCATTGTCAGTTGGTGGATTTTAACCGGCAACCAACCCCATCAATTCCTAGATAGATGGCGTAAACCACCCGGAAACGAATGGTATAACTGCAACAACATTTACATTTCCCCATTACCAGAAAACCGTCCAGCTTGGGTACGTCGTCGCTACAGTGATTCACAAATCAACGTCAGGTTTAAACCCCTAATTGTACCAAATCAGTATGGAGGTAAAAGTAGATTTATGCCCTTCCAAAATGAAGTCAATATCTGCTGTATTGCAGAAATTAAAAAAGATGACCGACAAGTTGCTGCCCTATTATTAGAACAAGGAAAATCACAATATCAACTAGTATTTGGTTTTCACATTGCTGGACTGCACAACATCTTACATGAAAGTGAAGTTAGTGAATTTGCTCATGCCATTGCAGAGGGGATGAAAGATTTACCAATTGGAGAACGCATCACTTTTTGTACAGGCTGCTATAGTGATGATACTCAACGCCAAACCCAACTTAATGCTTTGGCAAATGATTGTCACCTCAAACCCATTTCCGTTCTTATTCGCAACGAACAACTGCGAATAGAAGAATTGAAAAATGCAGGTACACGCCAACAGTGGCAGCAAATAGCCTTTTGTACCTGGACCAGTGATCAACAAGGTAGTTCCCAGCAAAAAGATTTTGTCGGTAGTGTGATTGAAAAATGCCGCAATCTTGGCACTTGGGTAGTAGAATCAATCACAGGCAATAAACGCATATACCAAGAAACATTCTTCAAAAAGCTATTACTGCAAGGCTTTCAACAGGGATTTATTCAATGGGAAGTGTTACTAAATACTAAAATTGGCTTAGAAGTCACACCTTGTAGCGCAGGTGATTTATGGCAATGGTTGTGGAATAGATTTAACGAAGGTGTTGCACCTGCCATTCCCCAAGTTATCACCTTAGAAGAAACCGAAACGGGACTACAACTCACAGAAACTGTAACCACAGACAAACATATTTGCACCTTACTAATTGAAGGTACACAAGGGCGCTCTGCAAGTCCAGAACATCGCGGAGATCATGACCGAGTTTATCTCATAGGCAAGGGTAAAGTCTGCGGTGTGATGACAATGACAGACCCGCCACTAGGTTGGACAAATACCCAAGAACAACTCAAATGGGTGTGGAAAATACTGTCTTCCAGCTATGTCCATGATACAGAAGCATGGGTGGAAATCAGCCGTGGTAACGACTTTTTGATTCAAGACAACTTAGCCCGTCAAGCAAAGCAGTCTAAAGTCGCCCGTACCGTAGCAATTACTAAAGGGCAGGGACGTGATATTGGTGCAGAAATCAAACAAGAAGAATCATTTGAAGCACAACGGCGGTTGTACGAAGGTACAAAAGCCTTACATTGTGCGCCAGTCTTTTTAGTATACCGTCATAGTGCCGAGGAATTAACTCATGCTTGCAATCTACTGGCTAACAGTTTTGAAACCGCCAAGGTACTGAGAGAACGGAATATTGCTTGGGAAATATGGTTACAAACTTTACCTATCACCTGCAAACGCTTATTACATGATGGTAATTTGAGTGAGCGCCGCTTAACACTTGATACCCAGACAATTGCTGGATTGATGCCTCTGACCATTCCTAAAGATATTGATCAGCAAGGTGTAGAGTTTTTAACTAGCCGTGGTGGTAAACCCATTTACGTAGATTTATTTCATCAACAAATCGGACGGGCTTTAATTACAGGTACTTCTGGCTCAGGCAAGAGTGTTTTGGGGTGGCGATTTGCCCAAGAAGCCTTAGTGAACAATATTCCCGTAGTCGGTATGGATATTTCCGCAGGTGGTAACAGCACTTTTAAAACAGCGATTGAATTACTGGGTGAACAAGGTGCATATTATGACATTTCTAGTGGCAGTAGTAATCTGCTAGAACCACCGGACTTACGTAGGTTTGACAAGCCAGAACGGGAACGACGGATGGAATCTTGGAAGGATTTTATACGTAAAGCTTTGGTAGCTATTGCAATGGGTAAAGTTGAAAATCCCCACCTGTCCCAACGAGTTGATGCAATGCTAGTCAAGGCTTTGGATGTGTTTCTCAAAGACGCAGATATGATTGCTCGTTATAACCGCGCATTTTCCAGGGGTTGGCTTTCCGCAGAATGGCAAGAAATCCCCACGTTGCCGGATTTTGTCAAGTTTTGCACCAGAGAACGCCTTAATCTGCGTTCATTTGAAGAGATTGACCGCCAAGCACTGAATCAAATCCAAAATCAGGTGAGTGCATTACTGGCATCGAGGTTAGGGAAAGCGATTCCTACGGAGCGCTTCGCTATCGCCCGTCCCAGTACATTTTCCCCTGAACCAGCGATTAAATTCTTTGCCTTGAGTGGATTAACTAACGAACAAGATGCGTATTTGATGGCGATTAATGCCCATACTGCTTGCATTCGTAATGCTTTATCCCATCCTAAAAGTTTGTTTATTGGTGATGAGCTTTCAGTGCTTTTACGTAAAGATGGTTTTGCTCAAGTCATCGGTGAAACTTGTGCTACAGGACGCAAGGAAGGTATTGCAGTTTTACTACTATCTCAAGACCCAGACACCATTTGTGATTGTGCAACAGGTTCTCAAATCATGCAAAACATGACTTACCGAATCACTGGACGGATTACCAGTACAGGAGTTACTTCTTTTCAACGTTATCTGGGTTATCCTGCCCAGATTATTAGCCAGAATGCAACTGAGGCATTTTTACCACGGATTAGCGACCTTTATTCTTGTTGGCTTGTAGAAACAGGGGGCAGATTTTGGCGTAGTCGTTTTTACCCAGGGGAAATGATGTTGGCCAGTGTTGCTAATAACCAAAATGAGCGAGAAGCAAGATCACGGGTAATGGCACAGTATCCACCAACAGCAAAAGGTAGACTGTTAGGACTCAAAGCCTTTGCAGATGCATATATCTTAGCTTTGAAGGAAAATAAAGGTTTTCAACATATTGGACAGGATGTATCTACTGTGAATACATCGCATTCTCGATTTAATTCTGGTGAACAGGCTGAAAATCGTTCTTTAATTGCTAGTTAAAAACGAAGTATAGCAGCAGCTATGAATACTTATAAGTAGGTGGGCATAAATATTTATCGTTGAGACAAGGCAGGAGGCAGAGGGCAGGAGGCAGAAGGGAAGAGGTTTTTGGGCAAATTTACATTTCGTTGCATACTTTGGTTTTTTAGTGTCTACCTACTTATCGTTTCCGGGTGTATCGGTATTATTCATCAGGGCAGGCAAAAGGCACTTTTGCAACAGGCAAGAGTTCAGAATTACATCCCATCTTGTCTGTATTATTTTTTGAATCTTTACTTGTGAATTCTCTCTGTTTGCGATTGTTTCATCATTCGGAATTGATATTACATCAAAATTTTTGAACCATAAAGTGAGCCTAAGTTTTCAATTCACAACCTAAAAATTTTTGAACCATAAAGTGAGCCTAAGTTTTCAATTCACAACCTAAAAATTTTTGAACCATAAAGTGAGCCTAAGTTCTCAATTCACAACCTAAAAATTTTTGCATCATAAAGTGAGCCTAAGTTCTCACTAAGTAAAATCCTGAACGATTAGGTGTTTTCAATCTAAAATCTAAAATCTAAAATCCCAAAAAGTGTTAGCTAAAGGAATTTTGATTATGAAACTGAAATGGATGTCAATTCAATTCATTACCATGATTTTAGTGTTGGGTATTAGTTCACTTAATAAACCAACTTTAGCTGCTACTCAGCCTAACAACACATCAAACAACAATGCAGTTAACGGCAATAGTATTTTGGTGGAAAATACTGAAAACCAGATTAATAACTTCATTGGAGATGTAACAAACTTTGTCCAAGATGACTTGTTCAGTCCCATAACCGATTTGATTAACTCGACAATTGGCGCATTCCAAATTCCCGATATTTCTAAATTGTGGAATCAGATTTTGGGTGGTTCAGCCAGTACAAGCCCTGGTTCTATATTGTCTGAAATTTTGGAGAATAAAACCAATGGTCAAAGTTCTTATGGTATTCGAGAAGATATGGGCAAGAATACTACTAGAAATGTTGTGACTGAAATTGCTAATCAAGCAAGTTTAGGAGAAACAGCCCAAACTCAAATGGCTCAAATTAAGGAAGCTACTCGACAAGACACTCAAGCAATTATCAATTTAGGAGAAGAGTCCCAAAGCTTGGATGTCACCCAACAGATTTTACAAAACTTGTCTCAACAAACAGCCCTCAATAGTCAAATTAATGAACGAATATTTAAAGAAGCACAGCAAGCAAGAGTTGACCGGGCATTAAACAATACTTTGATTACTCAAACAGCTAAAGAACTTGCAGCTATCAATACTGCTGACCGACGTAAAAGTATAGCCGCTGGTAATGCCATGACTCAACAAGCTGGATTACTGATGATGCCTGGTGGCGTGACTTTGGGCGACGATAATTAACTTTAAAATCAAAATTCAGCAAGAATCTTAATCATTGAGATAAAAATTTTAAAAATCCGGCTCTTGCGTTGTTTTTATGGTGATTGAGGATTGATTATAACAAAACCCTTGCCCCGTAAGGGTTATAAACAATTATGCCCATATTTTTAATGAAATGCCCACACAATAAGGCTTTCAATGGTTTTAAACCAGGTTTTCCATAAAAAGAACCGAAGAACCAAAAATCCTACTGCGGATAAATTTTCAAAGCAGTTACAGCAGTTTTCATGTATTTAGACCACACCCTAAACAACCAATCTATTTTTTCTTTTGTGCCTACTCTGCGAGAAGCCGCTCCCTCTCACAGCTACTTTGTGTCTACCCTGCCGGTGTCTATGGGCGAAACTTTCATTAAAGTGTGGTTCATTTACCTGAAAATAGCTGTAAATAATTTGAGCAAAGCAACGTTCAATTTTAGCAGCTAAAGCTTTTGAAAAGTATGATGTACTTTATCGCTCAATCATTTCCTGTTACTGGTGGAGAAACTCAAGCTTTAGATATTGTCTCCAGTGCTTTAGAACTATCTCGTGCCACAGTTGAATCTTGGAATTTAGTTTGGCAAGTTACCCTAGACCCCTCATCTAGTTTATGGTACGGCTTAATTCGATTGGGTATCACCTTGGGAGCGGCCAGTATCTTGTTTGTGACACTAACAACGGGGAAGGAAATTATTGAAAAACAATCTTGGTCGGAATTAGCAGCTATTTTTGTCTGGCCACTCGTAATTATGATATTTCTTGGTGGTAATGGCAATTTTTTAGCCAAAACCATTTTTCTTATCCGAGGCTTTGCTTATAACCAAGTACAAAATGTGCTAGAAATTCAAGTTAGTGAATTAACATTCAAGGCTGCGATTTCTAATGTAACTATTAGCAGTATTGCCAGACAACAGCTAGAAAATCTTTACAGTGAATGTCAGGGACAAGTTGGAGGGGATTTAATTGAATGCTGGGATTCAAAGCAAGAACAAGCAAAAGCAATTGTTACCGAAGCTGAAGAGAAAGCTAAATCTGCACTTCAACCACTACGAGATTTTGCTAAATTTCTTTGGGAACGCACATTGCCCGGTCAGATTGGTACTGCTATTCAATTTGTGAATGATCCTGGCAGTGTATTTCGAGATACTGCTATTCCCATTATTCGCTTAATACTTTATGCCCTACAATGGGGATTTGTAAACATTTTAGAAGCAGCATTATTGCTAACTGCTTTATTTGCACCAATCGCAGTTGGTTTATCACTTTTACCATTGCAAGGTCGTCCTATTTGGGCTTGGTTAACTGGGTTTATTTCTCTGTTTGGTGTCCAACTTGGATACAACATTTTGGTGGGTTTAACAGCCGTTGTCCTGGTCAAATCAGGTGCAGCATTAGCATCTGATGTGGCTTTCATGTTTTTCTTGAGTATCTTTGCGCCAATTTTGGCAATGCTAATAGCTGGAGGTGGGGGAATGGCAATTTATAACGGCATTTCTGCTAATGTCAAAGGTTTAATTGATATTCTTAGTAGTGCTATTGGTACAGCAACTAGTGTTGCTTTGATCCGCAGGGTTTAAGGTATATCCAAAAAAATACCGCATTTTTTTTATATCTCACTCAACTGCACACCGTCCTATTGAACTGAGATAGCTATGAAAATCAAACGACTGCAATCACCACTGCTGCCGGAATCCAAAAATTTATTAGCTATTTGTTTTCTGTGTTTAACGGCATTCAATAGTCTGATATTTCTGTTAATCCTATTCACTGCTTTTAGGGTCAATAAAATTGCTGAACGCAAGACTACCTTTGCTCAATTATTGAATGGCGAAACAATTTATATTTCCGAACAAGACCGCAATTGGCGCTATCCAGGAGTGATTCAAAAAGTAGTTAGTGATTGGACAACTCTAACATTTAATTGGGATGATAAACTCACTGATACTAATCAACTAGACCAAGGTGTTCAAGTTGGTAAAAAAGGGCGCATTCCTACAACAGCTTGGTTTGCTTCTCTACTACTAGAACCAAAATTCGCCCAAGCTTCTTTACCTAAGATTGCTGAATTAGTTCCTACTAGTGTTTTTACAGGACAGCTTCGCAGTACAACTATTATTTCCTATCTATCAGAACCGAGAGCAATAAGACTAGGAGAATGGGAAATAGATATGGTTGCTACTCGCATTTTAGTTGACCGCACCACTGGTAGAGATGAGCGTATTTCTTTCAACCGCACATTTACAGTCCAAGCAGTGGAAATTCCCCGTTCTCCATTAGGAAAAGATGCCCCATTGGTAGAACAGAAAATTTACGAAATGCGCTCGTCTGGATTGCAAATTATCAGAATGGTTGAGTTTAATCCTCAGCAGCGACGTTAAAGATCATGGATTTAAAAAGGAAAAAGGTAGAATCATGGACAATTCAAATCAAAATCACTCAAATCAAAACCACGAATTTGACTCCTACGAAAATTCTGCTAATTATTCCCTAGAGTCCCATACTAATAACGGTAATTATCGTTCTAGCCAAACTGCTGTACAAGACGAAGATATCAGTCCTGAAGACGAGCAAAGACTGGCGGGGTATAATCCTACTGCAAATCAACTTATTTCTCAAGAATATCGCTTAAAACAAGATCAAGAAGCAGCAGTAGAACGACCGTTAGCAGAAAAACCTGGTGTCCGTCTAGTGTCGGTAATTGCTTTGGTGGGAGTGGTTATTGCTTCTGGTTCAACCCTCTGGTTTGGATTTCTGCAACCCAAACCTCCTGCTAAACAAGCGGCGAAAACCGCTAATCCTTCTCCCAGTAGTACCCGTAGTGAACCAGTTTTAGATGAGTCTGCTGAACTCAAAAGCAGATTAGCATTTCAAGACCAACAGCAACAACTTAAAGTAGAAAAAGTAGAACCAGTTCCTACTAAATCTCCTAGTCAAACATCACAAGCTAAAACACAACCGACACCACCACCAGTTCGTACAGTACAGCAGCAGACTGTTCCACCGCGCACTACTGCTGTCAGAGTTACAGAACCAGCACCTGTAGTTAGACGGTATTCTTCCCCACTTGTAAATTCTCCTGTAAGTTATACACCTCCACAAACAATTCAGCAATCAGTAGAAAAACCTGAAAGTAATGCTGATGCTTTACAACAATGGAACCAATTAGCCGGTTTGGGACAGTCACAAATTAGTAACTCAACTCTGTCAACTCAGGAAAAACCGACAGCATCGACAGCAAGTAATCAAACTCTCAAAACTTTAAAATCAAGTACACCCACTCCCCAAGAGGCTGAACTGCGAACAGTTTTAGTTGGCTCTAAAAGTGTTGATACTCAAGCTGATTTAACTCCCGGTATGGTGGGTATCCTCAACCGTACCTCTGCAAATTTAGTCAATTCCAATGCCGCAAATACTAAAGATGTAGCACTGGGTACTTCTGTGTCAGCTAAAGTGATTATGCCGATGATTTGGGATGAAGGTGGTAAAAATCCCAATGACCGCTTTGCTGTGGAATTAACCAAACCTCTCAAAGCCACAGATGGCACAGAGGCACTTCCTATTGGTACTGTTATCGTCGCTAAAACCACAGCAGTGGGTAAAAAGAATAATTTAGTATCAGCTACTGCGATCGCTCTGGTTTATCCTGACTCCCAAGGTACAGTTAAACAGGAAACGATACCAGCTAGTACGCTATTAATTCGGGGTGACAATAAGCGTCCATTAATTGCTCAAAAGCTGCATGATGCAGGGTCAGATATTGCCAAACAAGATTTATTAGTGGGATTACTCAGTAGTTTAGGAAGAGTGGGTAGTATAGTTAATCAACCCCGAACTCAATCTAGCACTATTGTTTCTGGTGGTAATTTTAATCAAAGTACCGTTACTACTAATTCTGACCCGCAGATATGGGCTGCTGCATTGGAAGGATTTTTTAGTCCAGTAAGTGAGCGGCTGTCGAGACGGTCTGACCAAGCAGTGCAGGAATTATTACAACGTCCTAATATTCAATTTTTACCTGAAGGTACGGAAGTCTCCGTTGTTGTCAATAATTTTTTGAAAGTTGCCCGGTAAGTAGTAAGACAAAATTAATTACACAAATTTTGACCTAAAACTTTTATCCAGCCTGAAATCTAATGTGTAAGTATTTCTATCCGATTACTTCAACTAATTGCACCCACAAAAGTGTGAGTTTCCCGCATACCAGGTAAGTACCTGAGCAAAATTGATTGCAGATTTTTTTAAAACAGAAATCTCTGTATTCTTCTCCTGTTAAGAGTTCCCTCTCCTCAATATGAAATTTATTTTGCACGAGTACTTATTTTTATGAAACAATTTACTACTTTTATCATCACTACTAGCGCATTATTGCTGGGGATAACAGCACCTATTGTTCAGGCACAAACACCTGCTTATCGCTTTATTGACAGGGATATAGCTGCAAAAACGAGAATTCAGGTTCAAGTTACACCAGGACTGGCTACACCTATCAGCTTTAGTCAAACCAACGAAGCGATAGTTTATATTTTAGTAGCAGATCCTTCACGATTGGTCTACACCACAGATACGGATTTAAAAAGCGGACAAGCTACAACTATCTTTTTAAGAGCAATCCAACCTCTAAAGTTTCCAGGGTCTACCACTACTGCTATCACTAACTTACTTGTTCAAACTGTAGATTCTCAAGGACAAAAGCGACTCTACAATTTTGACATCATTCCCCAGCGCAAAAAACCTGGGTATGTCGGTATTCAAATTGCTAATGCAATTCCTGGACAGCAAAAATTATTAATAGATGAAAATCGTCAAGTTACAGTTGATGATATTGAAACTGGGCTAAAAATTGCTATAAAACGTGGTTATACCAATAGCAATGACCCTATTGTTCCTAAAGTCCGACAACTTTTAGCTTTGTTACGCACTAATAAAGTTACTATTTCTGAAGCAGCTAAATCTGTTGATGTGCCACTAGAAGTAATTTTAGAATTAGGGAAAATGGCAATTCATCAACGCTATTGCCAAAAGCTTATTCCTGGTTGTTAACTTCAATGTAAAATCAATCAAATCTCCCTTGTAGAAATTTATTGCTAAGTTTTAGGTAAGATAGTTGGGTGAAAATTTGGAAGTAGGAGTAAAGTTTTTTGTACTGTAGTAATCCCTATTCCTTCCGTTGATAAAAATTTAGATAAATTACATATACTCTCATCTAGCATTGCTTGCTTAACTCGTTTAATGTATGTTTTACCTAAACCAGTTAATTCTACAATTTCTCTTTCCGATAGTGATGAAAAAGTAATTTTTAGGTTACTAAAGATATCATCAGGTGCATTAGGATCGTACATATATATCTCGATAGGCAATTCACATTGACTCAAATACTTATTCATAATTTCCAAAGATTCGTTTTGGTGAATTCCTCCGTTTTGTGTACCAAGCAGCGGAAACGCAATGGAAGTTATCTCTTTTTCTCTATAGGTATTAACAAATTTTTGTAAGCCCAATTCTAGAAACTCTAATTTTGATGGTTTCTTCCAGTGCTGTTTGGTTGGGAAATTCAAAACCCAACGATGGTCATCTTTATACAGCCACAACTTGCCAATTTCCATCGAGCTTTGCTTACAAATATCCACATAACGCGCATACATTTCTGGATATCTCAAGCGAAACTCTAATGCAATACCTGCACCCATTACCCCAACACAGTTAACGGTGTTTACCAGTGTTTGACAATTTGACGTAAATAAATTGCCCTTAATAATTTTGAGGCTCATTTGTATAAATTAACCATTTTTGACCGTTTTCTTGAAACCTGACACTCATCCGAGTATTAGGTTTATATTGTAACTGGAGATGACGAGATGAACTAATATTCATAGATTCTCCAAGGTTAATTCTTGAAATGTCTCTGAACGGTGAAATAATTTCTCTATTAAATGGAGGCTCTTCTGTAAAACTTAGAATTAATTCCCCATTGATATTTCCATATTTATCGTAATTATCAATTTGGACATCAATAAAATTTCCCTTATCCTTGATTGATATATAAGGATTATCATGATAAAATAAACTACCCTCACCAACTATTTCCCGTTCTTTAAATACTCGACTAGCATATTGTGAGTCTGTACCGATGAGGTTTAACAAAGTTTCTTTATCTTGAGTTGTTCGACAAATAATGCTTATATCTTCTAAATTCAACTCAGTAAAATCGAGGTAATTATGAATGATAAATTCTTGTTGAGATGCTCTCAAAAAAGTCTCTTTACCCACTTCCAGTGTAGAGTAGACATGAGCAAAATCAAAACATTGCTCCAAAAAAGTTGTACTGTTACCATAATGAGAGCCTGAAGCCGCAAGATTGCCACTACTAATACCACATTTGCTACCTTGTGTTTCTAGAATTCGCTTCAGATTGAAACAGAAGAAAATGGGGACTGGACAAAGAGCATAAATGTTTCCTCTTCGTTTGCCCAATCCCTCATTGTGCCATTGAGTTGGAGTTTTTGGACGTAGATAGAACCGGGCGAAATTTTTCACATCATTACTGGTGCGAGCTATGAGAGTTGCACCTGCTGAATCATTAAAATTTCGACAAAGATTCCTTGCTAGTAATTTCTCATTTGTGAGAATTGAAACAGCATTTTCAATATGGGTAAAGTGGTATATATATCCTTTCCAAGAGGAATACTGATTATTAAGTCCTGCTTGTAGCTTAAGTGTAAAGTCTTCTAATTCTTCTGGCGTTCTATTTAAAGAAAAATCATTTCTTGTACAATTAGTATGGATTTCAAACAAAGGATCATAATCTTTTGTTTCTAGTTCATTTTCAGGAATTTCATTGATATTTATCGGTGGTAAACTTTCTCCTCTTTCAATGATAATTAGTACCATAAGCTCAAGTATGTCTATTATCCGTTTATCATTGGCAAACCAATAAAGCTGCCGATTAGCATATAAACTAGATGCTATTTCTTCTCGTTTCTCTCCTTGCAAGAGGTAGATATATACTGCTTTCCGTTGCTCTTCAGTTGTTGCTTCTAGCGCCCATCTAATAATTTCGTCTTTAGAAATACTATCTCTTCTTGAACGACAAGCATAGAATAAATGTAAAGCAGTATCTTTATACTCAGGGTGAAGAATACGGCTATCTGGTGCAAAATCAACTAACAATTTTTCTTCAATAACAGGGGAATTACTGATTAATAATTGCTGGCATGGTAAATAACTACCAGATTGAGATATGAAGTGAACTGTCTCTAAAAAACTCTGAAATTCAGTGAGTTCAGAAGCTACACTAAAGGTATTAAAAAAATCTTTGGAAATGAGACTACCAATATATCTGGCAGAGGATACTCCCACTCTTGGTTGACTATTTCCTATTTCATTTTTTAAGATATCAAGTAATCGTAAGTCACTGATAGTATAACGTTGTTTAATAAAATCTTCCCCTAATAGTTTCTTAACTTCTTCCCATTTCTCACGGGCAATCAGGTTATCCTGATACTTTTCCTGAAAACCAGCCCAGTTAGCAACTTGTAAAAAAGTGTTTTGTTCTGAGAGTTTACCTGTTACTTTGTAGTTAATATTATCAAGTGAGATAAGTTGACGGTGACGACCATATAAACCACTAGGTAAAGATTGACAACGAGTGATGAGATAACCCATAGTGCGATTATCACCTGCCAACATACAACGGATAATATCAATTCCTTCACTTGGGTCTTTTTGCTGCCAACGAACTGCTAACTCCTCCCATAAGAAGTTCCAAAACTCATATTTATCAACATTTGTAAAACCAAAAGCTTCTGTCAACCCCTGCCAATTATCTTCACTAGCACGGAAAAGATAGTCAAGAACTTCTCCTAAATTTTTTCCTATATTTTGTGCTAACTCACGATTACGAACTGAAGATTTTACTAAACTTTCTCGTCCTGTCGTAATGTCAAAGTCAGCATTTAATACAAAATCTAGAAATAGTTTTTCTCTTGTCGGTGCTGTCACCCAAAAAGTTGAAATATTTTTAGGTAAAGCATTATAAAGGCGACCGTTTTGCTCAATAATACCTAAAACCAAAGTAGCCGTTGTTTCGCCGCTGCTTTTTAGGCATAGTAGTGTCGAATCTTGAGTATCATCGGTAGTTTTATATTTACCTGTTTCGACTCCTGAAATATTCAAAACAGCAGCAGGATGCCAAGATAAACTAATTTTTTTATGGTGATGATCAACAAAAGTACAAGTTTTGATGGCTTTGGAAAAAATTAACAGAATATAGGCTACAGATTGAAAGTCCTGAAGTACCTTTTTCCAAGTTACATCCTCTTCAAGAGTTAATTCCACTATTGTGGCATCGGCTAAACCAGTATAGCTTTTGAAATCGCCTCTAAGTTCACTAGCTTTCTGCGGATTTAATCGTGATGGTATAAGTCCACCTTCAACGGTAAAACCTAAATTTTTACTGAGTACGTAAGGTCTTCTAGAAGCAAGGTAGACACTCTTAAATCCTAAACCAAATTTACCTGTTACCCCCTCTCCTTTATCAGAAATATTGAAAGTCAACATCTTCTCTAAGTCACGATCAAATCCTTTATCACGATATTGCTTTTCCGGGTATTCAGGATGTTGAAAGCAACCAATTGGTCTACCTGCATGAATAAATTGAATTTTATTGTCATCAAATTTGATAATAAATTCTTTTCTTCTTTCATCTAACTGTCCTTGTGATGACATTCCTCTCCACTCAATTACTGCATCATCGGCATTTTGAAATAACTCAAAGGGAATACTTTGGCATCGGTAGCCATGTAAATTTATCTTATCTCTCACAGATGCTAATAATTGCTCTCTTACCTGCTCACTTTCCGAAGATTCAGCTTCTAGTAAATTTGAGAGTTGAGAAATAAGATCCTCAATTTTTTGATCAATATTCTCTACAGACCGATTTTCCTGCTTTAATTCTGCTCTCTGGTGGCGACAGTCATCCCAACTTGTTAAAAGGTTTTTAACCATAGGAATGCGTTCATGTGCGCCTAGCATTCTCATTACATAAGGCGCACCTTCTAGTAAAAAGTTTTTTGCTACTTGAATATCAAGTTGATCAGACTCTAGTAAATCTTTCCAAATTTGATTTAGTGATGAGGGCGTTACTTCATAGACTTGTTTTAGGAATATTTTTGTAGATTTCTCTAGAAGATTGACTAACTCTGATGGAATAAACTGCTGAGGTTGAATAGGTAATAATTCTAGTTCTGTGACATCAGATGCAAGTTTGCTAACAAAAAGATGGGGAGGATTTGGGGTATTTACAAGACTGGCTTTAAAAGTACCCCCCATAATAGATTGTACTTCTCTAGTGCGATCGCTTGCCTGACCTATATAAATACGAAAGGAACGATTTTGTATGGGTTGATCTTCAAATAATCTTTGACGCAAGTTTTCTAAGTTTCGTTTACCTAAATAAAGATTAGCAATATCTTTAACGCTTCCTTCACTACCACATAATAAACTTAAAAACGCACCAATTGGTTCATGAGGACAATACTGTTCCCAAGCTCGAAAATAATTTTGTAGAACATTAAAGTTTGTTGCGTCTATTGCTGCTTGAGAATGTGGTAACTGAGGTAGTAAATCATTGGTTTGCACATTATTTAAATAAGAGTGCATAATTACTTCTTGATCACTGTTAAGAAGATAAGAATCATCAATATTTTCTCTATTTCCCCAAGTTAATTCATAAGGTATCTGCCACTGTTCCCGACGGTTAAGTAAGCGAATTTTCTCTAGGATTTGTGGAAAAATATCATAATGAACTGCTAATGTTAAATAACTATTAAAAACATTAATTATGCTTTGATTAGGTTGAGCATTTAAAGCAAACAAAGTTTGAAGAATTTTAATTAATTTTTGTTCATTAAGTTTACCTAATAAATTAGGCAATAAATATTTTTCAAATTGGTCTTGATTAAGTTTTTGAGCAAAATTCCAAACTGGGAGAAAACTAACATCAATATTGTTAAATACTTGCAATATTTCATCTAACGGAAACTCATCATTTTCAAATTCTCCCAGTTGATAATCATCTGCTGCTTGTAAAAGTATCCCAATTTCTGATAGAGCTTTATCTTCAATTACAAATAATTCTTTCGTTAACCATTGCCAACAACTATCATGATTCCGATTTTGCTGATTTAATTGTGAAGATGCTATATAAGAACTAGAAACTGTTAGTAACAATTCTTCAATTTCTACTTCTACAGATGGGTAATGAAGAACATTTTCTGGGTAAACAGCATTTCCATCTATATCCACAAGCCAAGGTTTTGTTTTTAGATATTGGATATTATTGTTAGTGAGTCTTGAATTGACATTAGTAAATAAACTGCTTAAAGCATCAAGAATGATATCAAGATATAAATGAGGTTGAGACTGATTAAGAATAAAATCAATTACATTATTTTCATCCCAACGAGAAAATAGCTTTTTAACGATTTTTAAACTATCATGATTTTGGATGTTTTCAGAGAGAAGTGATACTTCTGTATATTCACATTCACTGATTTCAACTAATGTAGATAAATGTTTATTAATTCCTTTGGGTATAATTTCAATTACTTGCTTTGGAGAAATTAGGCTATCATCTATAATTAGCCATGTTTCTGTTTTTACTAATGTTTCTAATGTTGGGTTTTTAGAAATATCTATATCTGCCAATGCGTCTAAAATTACTAAGCAGAAATTACGCCAATGGGTAAGTGACTTTTGGGGATGATAAAAAACTTTTTCAATTATATCCTGTGCATTCCAATAATTAAATAATTTTTTTACCCAACCGTATGCTTGATTATTTTTTATCCAATTAGGCAGAGAATTTTCAGTGTATTTGCTATTATCTAAAGTGGAAATTATTTGTTGATGTTTTACTAACTTTATCGGTAATTTGATTATATCTCTTGGTTGTATTGCCTTATTATCTACATTTACCAACCAATGAATATTTTTTAGTTCACTTTCCCATTTATCTTTTTCTGATGCAGACAATTGTTCTATAGCATTTAAAATTAAATCACAATATTTATCAGGATTAGGAAGATTTAAAATTGTGGATATTGCTTCATCAGCCGTCCAAACTGGAATCCAATCTTGGTTTATTTCTTGTCTATTTTGACGAATTAGCACAATATATTCTTTCAGGCGTTCATCCAGAGTAAAATCTGGATTTTCTAAATATATTTGTCCTGTTTTAATACCAATTAGCTTTCCATTAACTGTTTCATGAAGTTGTAGAGCTTTCCATAAATCTTGATTACTAGGCCATTGGCTAATGTAGCGCAATAGTTCATATCTCTCGGATTGTTCTAGCAAATTACCATCTACACAGTCTGCTCCTAACTCACGAATTAAATCTACAACTTCTTCAGACTGTAATAATTTAATTCCTAATATTTGGCTTTTAGCTGAAGGAATATGTTCAACAAGCAGTGGATCAATTAATCGCCAATCTTCACCTCGTCTTTGTAAAACTTGTTGTCCTACTTTTTGCCATACTGTACTTTCTTGCGAAGTGATATACAAAGGAGTTGTAATATCCTCGTATTTTTCTTGATTTCCATGCAATAAATAACGTAATTGATTAGACATAATTAATTAACTCCTTTAATAAATTGGCTCTTTGTGTTGAATTAGCTAAATCTGGTTTTGTAGCTAAAAGCTGTAAGCAACTTTGAGAATCAAATTTAGGGATAGCTTTAAAAGCACTAGTTTTTCCTAAAATTATAGAAATTTTTGGTTCTATGAAAATTAAATTACATTCAGGTAATGCTGCTTTTACAGCAGTAGCAATAGCTGTTTCATAGTCTCTTTTATCACCTCGAAATAGGAAATATTTTTGCTTGAATTGCTGTAAACCTAAGTATGAGTAAATATAGGTTTTATCGTGTTGATGATTGTAACCAAAGAATAATGGCAGATTTGACACAAGATTTAAAACAATCTCTAGTGAATTAGTCTGCTCAAGAATTTGCTCAACAATTACTTTAGCTACTTTCTGGGTAGTTTCTGCTGTCAATAATTGACTAAGACGAGTTAAAAGAGATTTGACTTGTTCATTGCTCAAAGAACCACTACTAGCAGCAGAGGTTGGCTCAAATAATTCATAAATTAATAGTGGCTGCTCAATATCTAGCTGATATAATTCGCTTAAAACAAGTTGTATAGCTTGTTCATTAAAGGTAACTTGTTTAAGTTTCCACCTTTTTTCAGGATGAATTAATGCAATTATCTTTTTAAGAGCTTCATGAAATTGCTCTTGTTGAAGCTTTTTAATGCCAATGGTTATAAATACTTCTCTAATTAGATTTATTAAGCAGGTTTGAATTTGAGATTGTCCAATAATTTTTTTATTCTGGATTAAAAAATTTACAAAGAAGTTGACATTTGTAGCTTGAGTAAAAAGTAGATTTAAATCTAACGATTTTAAGAAATCAATAATTTCTTGTTCCTGCCAATCTAAAGATGTTTCATTTGATAGAAGATTGGGTTTTCCCGTGTGAATTAAATAATGATTTTCTGCTAAATCGCGTAATGCCGGGAAGATTTCCCAATTAGGGGGAATACTAGGCAGCGATTTCACATTGGCATTGATTGGAATGAGTTCCCAAGCACTACGAGATGGTTTAATTCTAAACACCCACTGATATTCGCTACAAATACTCTGTTTATATACTTTGCTTTTGAATAAGTGTGAACGAGAAAATGCTTGAGCAACGTTAGATATATCTTGAGTAGATAAACTATGAATTTTAGTAAAATTCTCAAGAGCAGGAAGCAAAAGTTTTAAAGTTCCTTTAGTAGCCAGCAAATAATTCCACTGAGCTATCATTTCATCTTCATTCGTAGGAGTTTTTTGGATAAATCCACCAGTGCGGATTTTTTGTAATCCTTCAATATATTTTCTGCCAGAATCAAGGAAGAAATAACCATGTAGAAAAACTGTATAATCTTGCTCACCTTCACAATCAATTACTTCATAGGCTTCTTGTTCTGCTCCTTCTGGACTAGAATCATCACTTGCTAAAGGTAGAAAAACCGACCATTGTAGTGTTAATTTCGCTTTATTTCTATTGTTTGGAGATTGCTTGGTAAAAACAACGGCACAATGAGGAATTGATTTATCAGGTATACTTTCTGATTCTGCTGACTCATTAATTGATACTCTTTTTGTCCAATAAGATGACTGTTGTAAATCATCCCAAAAACTATTGGATACGCTTTCTGGATTTTGACCTAGTAGTAATGAAAAGTCATTAGCTGGTAAAATTCGTTCTTTTCCTGCAAACCGGATTCCTGTTGCATCTGCACTAATAATAATTTTACCTTGCAAATCGTGTTCATCTGGCTGGATTATTTCATTTTGTGAATTGGGATAAATGCAACGTTCACAGGGATTATGGCTATCTAAACCCACAGAAAATTGTGGCTGAAGAGAACCACCATCTTTTTCTAACCAATATCTAACATTTCTAATATGACGTAGCAATGGTAATAATTGCCCAATCCTCATTTTCATATCTTCAGGTAGATTGGATTCCACTGACTTGGCATCATTATAATAGTTAGCCAAAATACAACGTTCATCTGCCATTTGCTGACGCAGTGGTATCCATAACAGAAAGTAACTGGATTGAGATTTTACTAAGTTTTGTCGAATCAAGTAATCTTCTATAATCTGCCTATCTTCAGCACAAATTTCCCCCCATTCTGGACGCTTAGAATCGAATCCATCATAATTAGCCCAAGGATTAATAAATTCACCACAGCCTTCTTGAATATCATGAGAACGAGCGATATAAAAGAAGGCTTCACAAAAGTGAAAAATACTCTTTTGTCCCAGTCCAAATTTCCCAATTTTACCTTTATCTTTGGCATTAGCATCAATACCAAAGCAAGATATAGCTTCTCTGTCAGATTTACTAAATGTCCCATCATTGAGGAAAAATAGCGCAGGTATCTTTAATAGGGGATGCTGAACTGAATTTCCCAGTTCTTTGACTATGCCAAATTCTAAGGTTGTGGCGCGTCCATCATTAGCATTTTGAATTATTTCTTTAATGATAGGAAACCCTTGCTTATATCTCTCCCGTAATAGGCTTTTGATGTTATTAACAATTGTTCCGGGTGGAATTTGATAACCTGCCATAATTAATACTTTTGCTGTGGTTGTAAATGGTCAACAATATTTAATGTCTATCTTGACTTGCTAGATTCTTGACTTGCTAGATTACTGAGGGGATGTAATAATCTTTATTTTTCCTCCAAAAAGGGCTTGAAATAAGAAACTTCAATTGTTAGAACTTTGACGGTTAACAAGTTTTGGCTTAGGAACTGGTTTAGGTATTAGGTATAATTATCAGCGTGTAATTTTCAACAGCTTCAGTAATTGGCTTTACTTCTTCTGTAACAGAATAATCATATTTAATTGTAGTTGTAAACACTTTCGTGCGTTATTTTCATTGCTAATTAGATAAATACTGTAATGAAACTTCAGTAAACAGCTAAACACTACCCATTTTGTTAAGTATAAATACGGTTGCTATGGTGAGTTAGTCTAACTCTGTCTCTTGGTGTCAAGTAAATACTAAACTCCTAAACGTACCAACTATAGCGGCTTTGCATATTTCATACTCCATCGTCAGATAAGCTGTGTTAAGCAGCATTACTAAGTGTAAATACTAGATTGTATTGGTTTATAAATTTAACAAAGATTTACATTGCATCTGTGATTGATTACAGAAAACTATAACAGGGTCTTGGAAAAAGGCTATTCCATCATTCTTAGCTCTCTTTTATCAGGATTGGATAAATTAACGAATTTTAAAGGTTACAGCCTAGTAAAAATGAAGGTTTCACCCCAGACAAAAGAGGGTTAGTCAGGTTTCACTGTCTTGAACTATATCTGCTGAAATATTACATTTTTTATCACATAAGTAAAAATTGTCACTTTTACTTGATTAAATAGCTTTATATTAAACAGTTATATTGATAGTCATTAATACAACCCATGCCAGCAGGTAGTTAGGAAGTATCCTTTCTACCCAATTCACACTGCTAACTTTGCCAACACAGCGAAACAATGACAGATACCTTAACCCCCACCCCAGGCTCTATAGTCAGTTGTCGCAGTCGGCAATGGGTAGTGCTGCCAGATGAAAATCAAGACCTGATCCGTCTCCGTCCTCTCAGTGGTCACGAAGAGGAAATGGTAGGGATTTATCGGCAGCTAAATTTAGAAAATCTAGCACCTGCAACCTTTCCCCTGCCTACTGCTGACAGTATTAAAGACCACACAGCAGCCGTGTTATTAATGGATGCAGCCCGGCATTTGTTACGGAGTGGGGCGGGTCCTTTTCGCTGCTTGGGTCGGTTGTCATTGCGTCCTCGTCCTTATCAGCTAGTTCCCCTGTTGATGGCACTGCGATTAGAAACAGTGAGATTATTGATTGCTGATGATGTGGGTATTGGTAAAACCATTGAAGCTGGTTTAATTGCCCGTGAGTTGTTAGATAGAGGCGAAGTGAGACGGATAGCGGTTTTATGTCCTCCTCACTTATGTGAGCAATGGCAGCAAGAATTAAGAGAAAAATTCCATATTGATGCGGTGGTAGTCCGTTCTGGTACAGCTTCCAAGTTAGAACGGGCAATACCTAACGGTTCTCATGTATTTAGTTATTATCGCCACATAATTGTTAGTCTGGACTATGCTAAGGCAGAACGCCGTAAAGCTAGTTTTATTACCCACTGTCCAGATTTTGTCATTGTGGATGAAGCACATACTTGTACCCGTTCTGGCAGTAAGGGTACATCCCAACAGCAACGACATCAATTAATTCAGCAGATTGCCCAAAAACAAAACCGCCACTTATTATTACTTTCGGCTACTCCCCATAGTGGAATTGAAGAATCTTTCCTGTCATTGTTAGGGTTACTCCAGCCAGAGTTTGAAAATTTAACGTTGGACAAACTGACAGAACCAGAACGAGATACATTAGCCAGTCATTTTATCCAACGACGACGGGCAGATGTGAAACTATGGTTAGGGAATGAAACGCCGTTTCCTGAACGCAAGTCAGACGAAGAACCCTACAAGTTATCCAAGGAATATAAACAGCTTTTTGAAGAAGTTTATAACTTTGCACGGGGTTTAGTCAAAACTACTACCGCAGAAATGAGCCATGCCCAACGCCGGGGGCGATATTGGTCGGCATTGGCATTAATTCGTTGTGTGATGTCTTCTCCGGCTGCGGCTGTGGCCACATTAAGCCGTCAAGTTAGTAAATCCAGTGACGAGAGTTTGCTGACTGATTTGGACGAAGATTTGATGAGTTCTTATGTTTATGATCCCACAGACCAGGAACAAGCTGTAGATGCTGCTCCCACTGTGGTAATAGAACAGGGAAAGCAAAGTTATGGGGATGCAGATAAACGCAAACTGCGGACTTTTATCCAATCTGCGGCAGAGTTACAGGGGAATAAAGACCAAAAATTACAAACTTGTATTAATTATATTCAATCCCTACTGGCAAATAATTACAACCCGATTATCTGGTGTCGCTACATTGCTACAGCTAATTATTTGGCAAATGCCCTGAAACAGAAATTAGAAAAGAAAAGTGGTGAGCAGCGCGGTGGGCGGGTTTCCCGACTTGAAGCGACTGCGAACCCGCAGGGTCAAATTCGGGTGATTGCCATTACAGGGGAACAGTCGGAAGATGAACGAGAAATTAGATTAAATGAGTTGAAATCCTATCCTCAAAGGGTGCTGGTTGCTACTGACTGTTTGAGTGAAGGGGTAAATTTACAGTCTCATTTTAGTGCGGTGATTCACTATGATTTACCTTGGAATCCTAACAGATTAGAACAACGAGAAGGACGCATTGACCGCTATGGACAGGTAGCAACTCAGGTAAAAAGTTGTTTACTCTATGGTCAGGATAATCCCGTAGATGGGGCAGTTTTAGAAGTGTTAATTCGTAAGGCAGTACAAATACATAAAACATTGGGTATTACTGTTCCTGTCCCAATGGATAGCACTACTGTTTCTGAAGCGGTGTTTAAATCTTTATTTGATAAGAGTACGGACGCGCAGCAGTTGTCATTATTGGATTTATTAGATGAGGGAGAATCAGCCGTTGAACAGGTGCATAAACAATGGGATAAGGCTGTAGAACGGGAAAAAACCAGCCGGACTCGCTTTGCACAAAAGGCAATTAAACCGACAGAAGTAGAACAGGAATTGATGGAATCTGATCAAATTATCGGTAGTGAAGAGGATGTATTCAGGTTTGTGAAAAATGCTTGTGCAAAGTTAAATTGTGCCTTGATTGAGAAAAAACAAGGATGGTTATTACCGTCAATTCCTAATTTTTTACAACCCACTTTAGGGAATGAAAAACGGTTAATTACTTTTACCACACCTGCACCGTTTGGGGTGGAATATGTAGGACGGAATCATCCTTTGGTGGAGGGTTTGGCGCGTCATATTATCGAAGAAGCTTTGGTTAATTCCCCAGAGCCTTTGGCGGCTAGGTGCGGGTTTACAACTACGGATACTGTAACTAAACGGACAACTTTATTGTTGTTAAGATTGCGACATTTGTTGACACAAAAAGTTAGTAGTCGGGCTTTAGCTCAAGGTGGGGATACGCTCAAGCGTAATCATCAACTGTTAGGAGAAGAATGTGCGGTAGTGGGATTTACCGGACCGCCCTCAAATCCGATGTGGTTAACACCAGAAGAAGCAAAAGCATTGTTAGAACAAGCTAACCCGGTGGCTGATGCTCCTGCGGGGCTGAAAAAACAGGAGGTAGAAGAGTTGTTGAATCGGTTAGATGAGTTGCAAACAGATTTAGAACTATTTGCCAAAGAGCGATCGCACTCCTTATCCCAATCCCATCAGCGTGTACGGGCAATTACTCAGGAGGGCAAGGTTCAGGTAATACCACAATTACCGATGGATTTGTTAGGTGTGTATATCTTACAGCCAGCAAAACCTAAGAATAGTTCGTAATTTTTGTCTGATATGGCTTGCGCTATCAGACAACAAAAACCTCAACACTAACTAACATCCTGTAAATCCTTAAATCCTGGACATCCTGATTCAGAAAAATATTATGATTGGCGTACAATTTGAAGGCAACTTACTCGCAGCAGATATTACAACCGAACTATTAACCGGTAATATTAAAGGACAAACACCAGCGGATTTTGGCTTACCTAAATCTGATAAATTAGAAGATGAAATTGCGATCGCTTGGGGTGATGCAAAAGCCTATTGGGCATCTTTTCAACGCCAATTAAATAGGCTGGATGCGGAAGATACAGCCACCAGTATCACCCGTGAAATGGCTGTGTTGCTGTTAAAAAGTCTGGGATATACCCCCGTATATACCGCTAAAGCTGAGGTGGTAGAAGGGCAAACCTACGCCATTTCCCATCGTGCTGTATCACAACCAGACTCTTCAATTACGAATTACGAATTACCAATTACGAATTATCCCCCCATTCATATTATTGGTTGTCGGTTGGATATTGATAAACGTCCTCCCAGTGGGACTCCTCGGTTATCAGCACATGGGTTAGTACAGGAATATCTTAACAAGACAGAGCATCTTTGGGCGATCGCAACTAATGGTTTTCGCTGGCGGTTATTACGCGACTCTTCCCTAATGACTCGCCTTACTTATATCGAATTTGACTTAGAGCAGATTCTCAACGGTGAGAACTTTGCCGAATTTGGCTTATTTTATCGGCTTTTCCATCGTTCTCGTTTACCGGAAACTGCGGATGATGCGGATAAATGCCTATTGGAATATTACCATCAAGAAAGTCTGCAACAAGGGGGAAGAGTCCGGGAGAGACTGCGCGACGGGGTAGAAAATGCCTTGATACAGCTTGGAAATGGCTTTATTCAACATCATTCATCAGATCCCCGACTTCTTTCAGATCCCGGACTTCTTGGAGAAGTCCGGGATCTAAGGTATTACCGACAATTATTAAGATTAATCTACCGTTTATTATTCTTAATGGTGGCTGAATCTCGCAACTTATTATTAATTGGAGAAGATACAGAAAAAGCGAGAATTTATCTTGAATATTACAGTATTGAACGGTTGAGAGAATTAGCAGAACGTCCCCGCTATCGTCGGGAAGGATTTCAAGATATTTGGCAAGGTTTACGGGTGACATTTAAGTTATTTGATGAAAATTGGCGCGGACGAATATTAGGATTATCGCCTTTAAACGGTGATTTATTTGGTTCGCAAACCTTGACAGATTTAGATGATTGTGGTATTGATAATTATGATTTATTAACTGCCATTCGTTGTTTATCCTTGTATGAGGATAAAGGACAAATCCGCCGGGTAAATTATGCGGCTTTGGATGTAGAAGAATTGGGAAGTGTCTATGAAAGTTTATTAGATTTTCACCCCCAAATTAAACAAAATCAAGGCATATATGAATTTAAATTAGTATTTGGAAGTGATAGAAAAACCACAGGTTCTTATTACACACCTCCCCAACTTGTCCAACAGTTAATTAAGACAGCATTAGAACCAGTTATTGAGGAGAAATTGAAGAACCTAACCCCCCAACCCCCTTCCCTACAAGGGAATAGGGAGTATGAAATACAAGGAAATGGAGAGAATTTCTTACCCCCCTCTCCTACCAGGAGAGGGGCTGGGGGAGAGGTCATTTCCGCCCAAGAACAAGCGTTATTAAGTTTAAAAGTTATAGATCCTGCTTGTGGTTCTGGACATTTTTTATTAGCAGCAGCAAGACGCATAGGAAAGGAATTAGCGAAGGTGAGAACAGGGGAATCTCAACCAGCACCCGAACCTTTACGTCAAGCGGTGCGTGATGTGATTCAAAACTGTATTTATGGCGTAGATTTGAACCCTTTAGCGGTAGATTTGTGTAAGGTGGCTTTATGGATTGAAGGTTTTGCGACTGGTAAACCTTTGAACTTTTTAGATCATCGGATAAAATGTGGTAATTCTCTTGTTGGTGTTTTGGATTTAGATTGTTTAGATGCAGGTATTCCTGATGATGCTTTTAAAGCGGTGACAGGTGATGATAAGAAATTAGCCACTGATTTTAAAAAGCGGAATAAAAAAGAACGGGAAACCCAAGGACAATTATCTATTTTTGAAACTGCTGCTGATGATAGTTACATCTTTGCAAAGTTATGGCAAGAATTAGCGGACTTTTCCGAAAATACACCCCAGGAAGTTAAAGAAAAAGAGAGAAAATATCAAGATAATCTTTTAGATAATCATTGGTGGTTAAAATATGTAGCTTGTAATTTATGGACTTCGGCATTTTTTAGACCATTAACTGAACATAATTTACAGTTATTACCCACAACAGAAACTTTAAATCGGTTAAAACGGGAAACTGTCCAAAAGGTTCTTAATTCAGATTCTAATTACGTTAGCGAAGCTCTCCCGAAGGGAGCATTACGAGTTACTAATTACGAATTACAAGGGTTAATTGAAGCTGCGAATGATTTAGCAAAGGAAAAGTATTTCTTTCATTGGCCTTTAGAGTTTCCTGAAGTTTTTGAAGATAGAGGTTTTAGTTGTGTTTTAGGTAATCCTCCTTGGGAGAGAATTAAGTTACAAGAAAAGGAGTTTTTCGCTTCTCGTAATTTGGATATTGCGAACGCACAAAATAAAGCAGCGCGGGAAAAGTTGATTAAGGAGTTACCAAAGCAAAATCCAGCTTTAGCGCAAGCTTTTGAAGATGCTAAACATGATGCGGAAGCACAGAGTAAGTTTATTCGGGAAGGGGGGAGATTTCCTTTAACTGCTGTGGGAGATATTAATACTTATACTGTGTTTGCGGAAACCACCAGGAATTTAATTAATAATAATGGAAGAGTTGGGGTAATTGTTCCTACAGGTATCGCAACTGATGATACTTGTAAAAAGTTTTTTGGGGATTTAATTCAAAAGCAGAATTTAGCAAGTTTGTATGATTTTGAAAATCGAGGACATTTATTTACAGCTTTACATACAAAGACTAGATTTTGTATTCTGCATATTTCTAAGCAGGTGAATAATATTATTTACTTTTCTTTTATGTCGAAGCAAGTTAAGGAATTAACTGATACAGAAAAAATCATTGTTTTATCTTCAAAAGATATTAATTTGATTAATCCCAATACTGGAACTTGTCCTATTTTTAGAAGTAATGCAGATGCAGAATTAACCAAGAAAATATATCAGCGTGTACCTGTTTTAGAAAATGAGAAAACCGGAATTAACCCTTGGGGTATTTCATTTATGGCTATGTTTCACATGGCTAATGATAGCGGGTTATTTAAAAATCAATCAGGTAAAGATTTAGTACCACTTTATGAGGCTAAAATGTTTTATGTATATAATCATCGGCACAGTTTTTACACAGAAGAAATGCGGAAAAGTCAACAAACAGATTTTAGGGAGATAGAATTATCTACAATAGATAACTTACAAGATCCAACTTTTGTTGTTCAACCTCGCTATTGGGTGAATCATTTTGAAGTTGAAAATAAATTAGATAATTGGCAAAAAAAATGGCTTTTATGTTTTAGACGTATTAGTAACACTACTAATGAACGTACAGCCATTTTTAGCCTAGCCCCTAAAATCGCATTTGGTGATAGTGTATTTATAATGCTTCCAACAATAAATAATTCACATTTAATATCATGTTTATATGGATGCTTAAATAGTTTAGTTTTTGATTTTGTAACTCGTCAAAAAATGGGAGGTAATAATTTAAGCTTCTTCATAGTCAAACAACTTCCCGTTATTCCCCCAGAAAAATACAACGAAAAAGACATCGAATATATCACCCCCCGCGTCCTGGAATTAGTGTACACATCCTGGGATATGCAACCCTTCGCGCAAGACATGGGATACAACGGAGAACCATTTATTTGGAATCCCAACAAACGCGCCTTAATTCGAGCGGAATTAGACGCATATTACGCCAAACTTTACCAACTCACCCGCGATGAACTACGATATATTTTAGATCCTGCTGAAGTCTATGGTGCAGATTTTCCCAGTGAAACATTTAGAGTATTAAAGAACAACGAAATCAAACAATTTGGGGAATATAGAACCCAAAGATTAGTATTAGAAGCCTGGGATAGGATGTAATTTGTAATTAATTGTCAGATATGGCTAACGCCTCCCGTTAGGGATACAGGATATCCAGGATGAAAGGATTTACAGGATGTGATTTTGATATTTGTGGTGTAGTGTTTAGTAATTGACAATTGTATATGATATAATATTAGAGTTTTGTATATCTAGGAGAAACCAAAATGACATTTAAAGAAGAACTAGTTGCAGAAATTGAAACCATGACAGAAGAACAAATAGCAGAATTGCTAATGATGGTGAAAAACATGAAAACTAAAAAAGCAAAACCTCCTCAACGCCCAGGTTCAGGTAAATCAATTTTACGCCATGCTGGTAAATGGCAGGGTGATGATCTTAAAGATTGTTTACAAGCAGTTTATGATTCCCGTGGAGTAGCGGAATTTTAGTAAAATCAATAATTCAATTAATTAAATAATCTAAATATAGAGTTTTATGTATTTACTTGATACTAACCATTGTAGTGCTTTAATTTTTGGTGATTCTCTCATTATAGATCATGCGAAAAGTGCTGGAGAATCTAATTTAGCTATTTCGGTAGTAACTGTAGGAGAATTACTATATATGGCTGAAAATTCTCAAAAAATAGCAGATAATTTGCAGATTATAGAAGATTTTATAGCAGATATTTCTATTTATGATATAAATGATAGCGTCAGCCATATTTATGCAAAACTGAAAGCAAAAATTATGGATAAATTTGCACCAAAGGAAAGAAATAAACGCCAGAAAACAAAAATTACTGATTTGGGTATTGGTGAAAATGATTTATGGATTGCTGCTACTGCTATAGAAAATAATTTAATTGTAGTTTCTCGTGATAGCGATTTTCAAAAAATTAAACAAGCATGGGATTTTTCTTTAGAAAATTGGCATATAAATGAGTAAATAAAGAATTGTCTGATAGCGTAGCGTGGCGCAAGCCATATCAGGATTTCCAGGATTTAAGGATTTACAGGATGTAAGTGTTTTATTGTCTATAAAAAATAGAGATTTTGGGATGAAATTTAAAAAATAAATGTAAAGAATTTTATATTATCTGCTTTTATTAGTTGCCTATGAGAATAATGGTATTTTATAATCTTAAATATTCACCAATAATTTATCAATAACATCCTGTAAATCCTTAAATCCTGGAAATCCTAATTCATACAATGAAAATCCCAGTCAAATTACAAGAACTCATCCCACAACCAGAAGCAGCGATATTATCAATTAGTTCCCTCATGGGACAAAAATTAGCATTAGTTGATTGTACAAACATTGCTGAACTCACCCCCGAACAACTAAACCTAATTTTCACCCATATTCCCCCAACATGGGATTATCAAGAACTAACAGAAATCTTTAATCCAGAAACCTGTACAGAAACCTTTACAAATCAATTAATAGCATATATAGATCACCGTTTAGGACGCACACCGCAACCTTCTACAATTACCAATTACCAATCACCAATTCCCGATTCTCTCGATATATTTAACTTCCGTAATGAAATTATCGGCGACTATCGCCGCTATATAAAAAGCTTCTTAAAAATCCGTGATACTAAAGTTAGAGAATTCGTCAATCAAGAACTTGAAAAAGGACAACTGTGGACAAATCCCCTCGTCCAACTTAACCCCAAATATCGCCCTGGTGCTACAGTTACCGAATTAGTAAATAGCGGTATTTTACATCCTGAATGTACTCAATACTTTTCTAAAAACGGTAAACCCTTTCACTTCCACTATCACCAACAACAAGCATTTGAAACCGCCGAAAAACAAGAACCTTATGTATTAACAACAGGTACAGGTTCTGGGAAAAGTATGACTTATGTAGTCCCCATTTTTAACGACTTACTCCGTCATCCAGAAATTCAAGGAGTCAGGGCAATATTAGTATATCCCATGAACGCCCTGATTAACTCCCAAGAAGAAGAAATCAAGAAATTTCTCAATAACATTCCTAACACCCATATTCGTGTTGCTAAATACACCGGACAAGAAAGTTTAACCACAAAAACCGAAATTCAAAATAACCCACCCCACATATTATTAACTAACTATGTGATGCTGGAATTAATGCTTTCCCGCACCCATGAAGAAAAACTTGTTGCTTCTCCAGAATTAAAATTTTTAGTATTAGATGAACTCCATACCTATCGCGGTAGACAAGGTGCAGACGTAGCCATTTTAATTAGAAAACTTCGCCAACGTTGTGGACAAAAATTATTATGTATTGGGACAAGTGCTACCATGTCCACAGAAGGAACACGCACAGAACGCCGTCAAGTAGTAGCAGATGTTGCGAGTAAATTATTTGGTGTCGAAATTAAACCCCATAACGTCATAGACGAAACCTTAGAACGTTCTATAAAACTGACTGAACCGACGATAAAAGACCTGCGAGAAAGCATTGAACAAGGTTTACCACCAGAGACAGAACAAACATTAGAAAACTTCCAAAACCATCCCCTGAGTTACTGGATAGAAATGACCTTTGGTTTAGAAGATAAACAAGGTCATCTTGTCCGACGTACACCCATCACCCTAGAAGCAGGTGCAGAAAAATTAGCTGAAATTTACGTTCGTAGTTGTGCTTTAGCACAAAATTCTGAAAATGCGATATCAGAAAATGCGATAAATCAAATTAATAATTCAGAAAGTGCAATATCAGAAGATGCGATAAATCGCAACTACGAACTTGTAGAAAATCGTATTTACCAACTATGTTTAAATGTCCTCAAACAAATGTTTTTATGGGGAAGCACAACCAAAGGATTAGCATTTCGACTTCATCAATTTATCTCCCAAGGTGGTAGTGTTTACGCCACTATCGAAACTCCAGAAAAACGGTTTCTCACCTTAGAAGGACAATATACCACCACAGACAACCGTTTACTTTATCCCCTCGTCTTTTGTCGAGAATGCGGACATGATTATTATGTTGTTAATTACAACAACGACAAACAAATAGTCCTTCCACAACTGCCCACAGCATTAGATATGAGTCCCGAATATGCTGATATTCAAGCAGGTTATTTAACCTTAGATGAACCAGAACTTTGGGACTCTTATAAAGATGAAGAAAGACTTCCTGATTCTTGGTTTACCGAAACTAAAAATAAAGGAAGAGTTGCTAAAAAAGATTATGCTAAATTCATTCCCCAAAAATTACAAATTCTCCCCAACGGGAAAATTACAACCTCAGTTTTACAGGGAACAACCTGTTGGTTTATCCCTAGACCATTTCGTGTTTGTCTCAACTGTGGAGTTGTCCACGACGGTAACAAAAACGAATTTACCAAACTCTCCCGCCTCAGCAGTGAAGGACGCAGTACCGCTACAACCCTGCTGTGTTTATCCACTGTCAGCCGCCTCAAACAAGTTTTCACAGGCGAAAAAGCCCAAGCCGCCAAAATTCTCAGTTTCACCGATAACCGCCAAGATGCCTCATTACAAGCGGGACATTTTAACGATTTTGTGCAAACCAGTTTTTTACGTGCTGCTTTATTAGGTGCATTACAAACCAAAGGACAACTCACCCACAGCGAGTTAGTCAGCGAAGTTATCAAACAAATGGGACTAAAACAAGCAGCTTACGCCAAAGAAGTGGCAGAGTTTGGTAGAGGAAAACAGCGCAATGAAGAGGCATTTCGCAAACTCATAGAATATCGTCTTTATGAAGACTTGCGCCGGGGTTGGCGCATTGTCCAACCTAATTTAGAACAGTGCGGACTGCTGATCATCGAATATGATGGTTTACAGGATATCTGCGCGGAAACTGCCCTGTGGCAAAAACACCGTCACCCAGTCTTATTACAAGCTACCCCCCAGGAACGGTTTATTGCTACCCAAGCGTTATTAAATCATTTGCGGCGAGAATTAGCCGTTGATGCCAAATTAATCCAATTTGAACAAAAAGACTCCCTCCTCAGAGATGTTTTTCAAGCTATTAAAGAACCTTGGGTATTTGATGAAAATGAACAGTTGCATTTTGCAGAATGGGCAATCACAGACAGTAATACCAATAAAAAAGCGAAAGTAAAACTCACCAGCAGAAGTAAAATTGGTAGATTTTTACGTTCTCCCAAAGCTTGGTCACTCAGAAGTGAACTGTTAACAGAAGCAGAGTACAGTAATTTAATTGTTACCTTAATTAATGCCTTGTCAGATGCGGGTTATCTATGTCAGGATAACCCCGGAATTCAACTCAGAATTGATTCCCTAGTTTGGAAAGCTACCAAATTAAGCGAAATCCCCTCAGACCCCCTGGCATCTAAGCGGTTACAGGGTCAGGAAGATGCAAAAAGACCTGTTAACAGCTTCTTTCAAGAATTTTATCAAAGCAATGCCCAAAAAATTCAAACAATGGAAGGGCGAGAACATACAGGACAAGTCCGCACCCAAGCCCGTCAGGAACGGGAAGAAAGGTTTAGAAAGGGAGAATTAGCCAGCTTATTCTGTTCCCCGACAATGGAATTAGGAATTGATATTTCTGACCTCAGCGTTGTCCATTTGCGGAACGTTCCCCCCAGTCCAGCTAACTATGCCCAACGCAGTGGCCGGGCTGGACGCAGTGGACAGGAAGCATTAGTTATTACCTACGCGGCCATTGGTAGTGGACATGATCAATATTTCTTTAAACGTCAAGAACAGATGGTAGCTGGGGCTGTTGCACCACCCAAATTAGAATTAGCCAACCAAGATTTAGTGCAGTCTCACGTATATTCTATCTGGCTGGCACATACGGGAGTTTACTTAGATGACTCCATGAACAAAATTCTCGATTTGGATGTTGATGGTTATCCCCTCAAGGACAGCATTCGTCAACAATTAATACTGAGTCCTGGGAAATTAGCTGAATGTCTGCAAGCCACTCAATCAATACTTGCAGATACTTTCTGCCAAACTGATTTACAAAAAGCCTCTTGGTATTCTGTGAATTGGCTACAATTTACCATAGAGAATGCACTGAATACATTAAATAGAAAATGCGATCGCTGGCGGGAACTATACCGTGAAGCAGTGATCCAATTAGACAAAGCCCGCAACATCATAGACCGTCATGCTAGAGGCTATGTCAGCCAAGAAGAAAATGACATTGCCAAAGCCCAGGAACGAGAAGCATTAAGACAAAGAAGCTTATTAGTCGGACTCAACCAAGGTAAGAGTAATAGCGAATTTGAATTTTATCCCTACCGCTACTTTGCTGCTGAAGGATTTTTACCAGGGTTTAACTTCCCCCGCTTACCTGTGAGGGCATATATTCCAACTAATGATGGTGGTGAATTTATCTCCCGTCCTCGTGTTGTCGCTTTACGGGAATTTGCACCCAGTAATATTATTTACTATGAAGGTAGTAAATTCATGGTATCAAAAACCAAAATTCCTGTCGGCGGAATTGATAGCCAGTACCAACGAGTAAAATGTTGTTTTAACTGCGGTTATTTCCATACAGATAATTTGAGTCGTGATACTTGTGAAAACTGCGGTACACAGTTCAAACCAGATGCCTATCAAAATCTTTCTGAACTAAGTCGTGTTCTCGCAATGGATACCGCCCTCACCCGCAGAAGAGAAAGGATCACCTGCGACGAAGAAGAAAGACTTAAATACGGTTATAACATCACCACCCATTTCCGCTATGCCGCCCAAAAACAAGAATCTGCTACAGTTTTAGCAGCAGATCATACACCACTATTCAAATTAACCTATGGTAGTACAGCCACCTTATGGCGGATTAATCGGGGACTGAAGAAAAACACCGAAGAAAGAGGTTTTAAATTAGATATCAAAACAGGACTTTGGGGAGATTTAAAAACAAATTTATCACCAACAAACTTACCTCCAGAAACTTTACATACTGAAGTTAATTTAATGGTAGATGACACTTGTAATATTCTCGTCATTGAACCCTTGAGTGTTCCCCAAGACAATAAAGAAGCCTTTATTGCCACACTCCAATACATCCTAGAAACAGCAATTCAAGCAGTTTATAAATTAGAACCAGATGAACTAGATTCAGAACGATTAGGAGAAGGAAAATATCTTTTATTTTGGGAAGCATCAGAAGGTGGTGCAGGAGTTTTATCTCAATTACTCCAACAACCAAATGCTTTTCAAAAAATCGCCAATGCTGCATTAGATATCTGTCATTTTAAAACGCCTAAAGATAGCTGTGTCCAAGCTTGCTATGAATGCTTACTTTCCTACAGAAATCAATTTGACCATCCTTTGATTAATCGTCATCTGATTAAACCTTTACTCGATGATCTGCAAGCAAGTACAGTAGAGATATTAGGTGTATTCCGAGATGAAAAATATCAGGAACTATTCACACAAACAGATGCAAACTCTGATTTTGAACGAGAAGTTTTAAAAGAGATTTACCAACGGGGTTATAAACTACCTGATACAGCCCAGGAATTAATTACTGAAGCGAATTGTCAACCAGATTTTATTTATCATCAGGAGGTGATCGCTCTCTTTTGTGATGGTTCAGTTCATGATAGTCCTGAACAGAAAAAGCAAGACCAAATTGAGAGAGATAATCTGAGATACAATGCTGGATATCAGATATTAACCCTGCGCTATGATGAAAATTGGCGGGATAAATTGGAGGTTTTAGGGAGTTTATGAATTGATAATTGGTAATCCATTTAAATTAGTATAATACCAGTTTAATATAAAATTGTATACAATTAGATTTCCAGAAAAATAACCGCACATAAAGACGGATAAATTAATGGATTCAACGATTCTGTGCAGCATCACATAAAATTGGTATAAGTACCTGGGCAAAATTAATTTAACATTTTTGGAACAAACAAAAATCTCTGTATTCCTTATCTGTTCCCTGTTTCCTCTCCCAAATATAAAATTTATTTTGCACGACTACTTAATAGCTTAATATCCCAGATCAATCCATTCCCGTCCGGCTTTCTCAGGGGCTTCTGGACTGTAGTAAAGCTTGCGTTCTCCAAACACCTCACCACCAGCACTAATAGCCAAAATATCTGGATCATTAAGCCCCACACCAAGACATAATAGTTACAAATCAAAATCAAGGGTAAATGTTTCGCTATCAGCATCTTTGGGATTTTCCGGTGGTGATGGAGTTGAAGGAAGCTGGTCTTGTTGACTTTGGTTTGTAGCAATCGGGTTGAAAGCCGGGGTATGTGTAACTTGTGTAACTACTTGTTGCATAGGGAATGCACCCTTTTTGAAAGCAAAATAGCAATCAATGATAAAGTAAAGCGTCTCTAGGTAACTTTTATCTAGTTGCTGTGATTCGGCAAATATACGTTCTCGGTAGCTATCTTTAATCCGAACTTTTTCCGGTGTCATTGGCTTCGTTCCCATTCAAATTGGTTGATTCAAAATTCGCGCATCATTACCCCTCAAGCTCTAGCCAGGGGCGGTCAACAGGGCTACAGATTCTTGTTGATCATGGCTTTTGCCATCTCTAGCAATCCACAGGCATTAGCTTCTACGGGATTGTCCAGAATTTTGAACCCGTTCTTCTCCAATAGCTTCTTAAATCCAGGTAACAAGCAGCCTCCACCAATCGCCCAAATTTCATCCCCCTGGTGTTTGGCATCTAGTGTCAGGCTTACGGGTTTCTTTAAGAATTTTTCATACCAATCTTTCAAACAACTAGTGTAGATATCTTTAATATCAATGTCACGACTGTACTTGGTATGTCCCCTTTCCAAACAAAATCGAATCTGGGAGGCGTTGCCGATTTTCCCCCCGTTGAGACGTTTCATTTTTTCGGCAATGTCTTCGATGAGAACTTCTACACCTGCGGGGTAGGGAGTGTGAACTTCTCGCTTTCCCTGGTTGTAACGAGAATAGAGTGTGGTGCCATTCCCAAAATCTAGGACGGTGAGCTTGGGTGGAAGTTGATGCCCAAACAATGCACCCATTCCCTCTGGCACAACTTTAATTATTTCTAGGGTGACATCTGATTTTTTGCCGGCAAGTATTGGTTGATATTCTCCGTTGAGTTCTTGTTTTAAATTTTCTGCTAGTCCTATGTCATGTAAACTGACTACTAATTTTAAATGCCAAGCTTTACGATGTGGCAGATGTGCTAATCCACCAAATAACATCAACAGTGCATTTTTAATTTTGTTTTCGTTGTGGTCTGTGTTGCGGTCAAAATGATAACCTGTACGAAAAGCAGATTCTCCTACTGTGTAAGCTGCTCCATCGAAGACGATTCTTCCTGGTACATCTTCCATCTCGGCTGTGGAAATATAGCTGGGGATGCGAACGACTTCAAATCCATCGACGAAAAGTTTCAGGCTGCCGTAACCGTTATCAAATCCTGCTGGAAAAATTTTTTGTAAGGCGTGAATGTTGGGCATGGGGGTCAAGTGGGATACAAAAAATGGGTTGTAAAAAGATACCCTGAGTATCACCTATATATACCCTAGATAGGGGCTAAAATCTCAATTATTTTCTGATTTCTTGTTAGGGTATATATACCACCTATATAGCCCCTACCTATACCCCAAATTAATTTAATTCAGCGAAATGCACCCTAAGTAACACCTATGCAGGATATATTTAGGTGTTACTTAGGGGTCAAAAGAAATAAATACAAGTCTCTAATTTCTTTTTGGGGTATACTTAACCCCCATAAAACACCTACTTGCAGCCCACATTAGTTTTAGTTAGTAATTTATAGTGGTTTTGTGAATATTTGCACACTATTTAAAAAGGATTAATGAAATCACTCACCATTCACGGCAATCACTTTCTCAACTTCTGCTAATTTTTGCTGTAATAGAGAGCGCATTTCTTGAAGTTGTTTACTACTAGCTCTGGTGAGCAAATCTTCAGAAATTCCATTAACTTTTTGAAGTATGGTTTTTATTTCCTTTAACTCTTGTTTCTGTGACTTCAAATATTTAGTCTTAATGTTTCTAATGAGTTCACGAGTTTCTGCTACTGTCAGATTTTTCTTTAAAACTTCATCTGTGGCCGCCATCCGTTCAGAGGCTGCTTGATTTTCTGATATGTCTAGTGTCTTGGCAGAGAGCGTTGCCAACGCTAAAGCATGAGCGCCTTTTAGACCCTGTTCTCGAATTGCTTGTTTTAAATCTGGAACCAGGTACAGCATCGGCATGAGATTAGCTTTCACCGAACTCGGATTTAATCCTAACTCTAGCAACACTTGTAGTAGACTCTGTTCTCTACCTGTAATCCCCAATAGTTCTAAGCCTTGCTGTTGTTCATCGGCGTTTACAGCTGTTAACTTTGCTAGTTCTTTACTCTTGCCATCTCTCTCTACTCTTTTAATCACCGTGCCTAACATTGTGGCAACTTCATCCATTTCCAAATCAGCCGACTTAATTACTTCTTTAAATACTGCTTCTGCTTTATCTAAAGGATTCAAATCTTCAAAGCCAAGAAAAGTTAGTAATGCCGATTGATCTAAGTCGTTAGGCATTGCCGCTATGACTGCACGAATAGTTGACCAACCCAGCAATTTAGCTGCTTCAGTCCGGAGTTGTCCATCTAGTAAGGTGTAACGACCATTACCCTGTGGGACGAGAATTACTGCTGAAATTTGTCCATGTTTTTTTAGCAACCGTGCTTTCGCTTGTATAAGTTCTGGGGTAATTGTTTGCCGAGGCTGATCAGGATTAGGATCGATGAGAGCTAAATCAATTTGTGCTTCTCCTGATTGGTTTTGCAGCTGTTCTCGAAGTTCTTGCAATTCATTTTCTAAATCTGGAGATTGGGCGGCTCTCAATCTTTCTATCTCGGCTTGCAGTTCAGCCACTTTTTGCTCTTGCTCTGTTTTTTGTATTGCGCCGCTAAATTTGTTAGCAATTTTAGGCAATGCCACGATTATTTGTTCTCCTGAATTAAAGCTGCTAAATCATCTGTAATTTGTTGAAAATCTCTACAGGCAGGATGTTTGGGACGGTATTTTTGTAAAGGTAAGCCGTGAGCGCTGGCATTTTTAAATTCGTTTGAGTTGCGAACTTTAGGATAAAGCTTTAAATGTAAATGTTCGGTAATCTCTGGCAATTGCTCTAAATATTGTCTGTGCATTGCCACGGTATCATCATACATACTTGGCACAAATCCCAAGATGGGTGGGCGAGGTTCTAAATGTAACTCATCACCTGTAGAAATACACCACTCTACTAATTCTGCTGAACCAGAAATGGCTTTCATTTCCAATTGCACGGGAACTAATATATGGGTTGAGGCAGCTAAAGCATTAACATTTAACATTCCTAAAGTAGCCGGACAATCCAAAATTACTAGATTGTGGGGCAAAGGGTATTTTTTTAAGCGATCGCTTAGTGTGTACTCTCCTCGTTTGCGGATAACTAATTCATTGGCTATTTCCGCTAAAAGTGGATGTCCCTGACAAACTTGAGTTTTTGATTGTTCCCAAACCGAAATTAAATCCCAATCTCCTTGGAAATCTTTTGATAATACCTTAACTAAAGTGGTTGATACTTCAGCCGGAGGCAATCCACAAAATACATCCAAAGAACGTTGTGGATCTAAGTCGATGATTGCGACATCAAAGCCCAGCCGACTCATTTCATAGGCAATGTGTACGCTCAGTGTGGTTTTGCCTACACCACCGGCATTAGCTATAAGTGAAAGAACTATCTGCTTCATAAGGTGATTTTTTCTGTCGGATTTTAAAATCCGACATGGAAATAGGGAAAATGTACATTGTTATAACAAAGTGCTGTACAGTCGGTCATAGCTGCGTTGAGAGCAGAGTGTGAGCAGCAGTTCAATTTAGTTATTGCTGCAAGGCTTTGAGATATCGACATCGGCTATGAAATCACCATCCTTTGATGTCGGATTTTAAAATACTACATCTGTCATGATGAAGAAAACCATTATGATGATTAGAACACAATTTATAGCAAATTGCTGTAAAGCTCTGCGGGCATAACTGTAGTTAGAGCGATTCCTAGGTCGCGCTGTACGCGATCGCTTGGCGTTTAGCCCGTAAAAACCTTTGCTTCCAAGCTTTCAGGAATTAACAATGTCCTAATCTCCTTGTCAGTTGCTATAGAAGAAGTAGATAACTAAAACCCATAATTCCTCTCATAACCGAAAAGGCAGGAAACGGGCTTGTTTATAAAGACCAATCACCCTAATTATTTCCAAATTTCATGATCATCAATAACTGGTTTGATGCAGCTAGGCTAGGAATGTTTATTCATTGGGGACACAGTTCCCAACAAGGATGTGAGTTATCTTGGCCGTTAGTAGGGGGTGTCTTCAGTCTTCCTTTTTGCCAAAATATTCCAGTTGAAAAATATCACTCCACATCTGATACTTTTAATCCTCAGGAATACAAACCTGAAGAATGGGCATATTTAGCCAAAAGTTTAGGGATGCAATATGCGGTATTAACAGCCAAGCATCATGATGGGTTTGCTCTCTTCCATACCCAGGAATCAGAGTTTTCAATTGCATCTGCACCATACAAAAAAGATATTGTTCGGGAATTTATCGACGCTATGCGCTCTGAGGGATTGCGTATTGGACTTTATTTTTCCCTCAGTGATTGGCATCATCCTGACTATCCGGCTTTCACAGAAGCAGATAAACCTTATCGTTTTGACCAACTGCCTCAACCCACACAGCAACAATGGGAGCGATATATCCAGTTTCTGTTCAATCAAATAAAAGAATTACTGACTAACTATGGTCAGATTGACATTATTTGGTTTGATGGTAGTTGGGAAAGGACTCCAGAGCAATGGCAAGCTGAAAAATTGGCAAAAATGATTCGTGATTTACAACCTGATATTCTGATTAACGATCGCCTCCCAAATTGTGGAGACTTTGCAACTCCTGAGCAGTTTATTCCTCCCCAACCTCCGGCTCATCTTTGGGAAACCTGTCTGACTATTAACGAGAGTTGGGGACATAACTCAGATGATTGCAAGTTTAAATCCTCCCGTCAATTGATTCATACATTGTGCGAAGTCGCTGCTAAAGGAGGCAAACTCTTACTGAATATCAGTCCAATGGGCAATGGACAAATTCCACCTGAGCAGTTGGAACGTCTCCAAGATATCGCTGAATGGATGTCTCGCAATTCTGAAAGTATCCTCGATACAACACCAGGATTAGAACCGTGGCAATTTTATGGGACTTCAACTCGTCAGGGCAATCACCTTTATTTGCACCTGTTAATGAAGCCCTATGAAACAATATCGGTTAGAGGTGTACCAATTAAACAAATAAAATCGGTATATGTTCTTGCCGACAGTACACCACTGGACTTTACAAGTCGCTGTGCAATTATGGATTCTATTCTCAATCCCAATCCTGTGGGAGAATTAACTATTTATGTTCCTGAATCAGTCATTGATCCCTACGTGACAGTGATTTGTATTGATATTGAATCTTGAGTAACATCATATTAAATAGGGCTTGCTGTTCGCGGAGCGTGCCGTTAGGCATATAAAGCTAAAACCTTTGATTAATAAGAGTTTCGCGGATTTTTATTACAAAAAAGTGCAAGGTTTTGGCTTATGGTGTCTCAAAACAGTTGCATTTTTCCCTGTAGGATATGGGAAATTGAAGATATCCAGATAGCTGAAACTGTTAAGAGTTCCCTACCCTCACAAACAACTTTTATGGCTTACGCCACGCTACGCTATCAGCAAACCCTAAATATCTCTTATGTTTTTAAGCTTGACACAGCACGTTTGGTTTTGACAATTTTTGCGTAATTGTATTTTTACCCTTCGCTCTATGCTCAGAGTCAGCAAGTTCAGTAAGGGGTTATCAAATATCACGTAAACCCCCTGGGAGATTGGAAGCCCTGTGGCTTCAGAGCGGGGTTGCTGACACCATTTTATCATTGCTAAAATTGGGAAATATCAAACAACGACAACTGCCCCACAGAAACATTACCCTTACCTCCGCGATGGTAACTAAGGTGACACGCAGAGCATAAAGGTATCAAATTTTCGGGTCTATTATCAGAAGGGTTCCTATTCCAGTGGTGAACCTGTAAATTATATGCTCGTGGTTTAGTAGTGTTAGGTTTCTGACCAGGACGTAAGCAAACACGACCGCATTTTTGACAGCACCAATCAGATTTTTCCTTGATGGTTTTGGCTAGTTCTTTCCAGTGCTTGGGGTAGTCACTCATGATAACTAACTATTGAAGCCGGACGAGAATATTATCTCAGAAAATCATGAATTTTGTCTGATTACTTACATACGGACAACACTAAGTAGATTCGGTTCGTGTTATAAGATCCAAATATGTTGGGTTTGGTAAAATGGCTAAAACTCAATAAAAATACCGGATTGAATCAACTTTACATACCGTTACATGATTTGATCCAGCCAACTTACTTAGCGAGTGATAGCGTACAGCGCGACCTAGGAATCGCTTCCGTGTTGCGTTAGGGGGTTCAGCCTCTTTTATTTCCTTAACCAAGCAGTATTGAATCCCATCATTGAATAATTCTTTTCCACTGCTTCCACAGATTTTTGATACTAAAAGGAGTGTTGTTTTGTGGTGAACCAAAACCAACAGCTATCGCTGCATTGAATGGATAAATTAATGGAATTAATGCCGCGATTATGCTCCAAACTCTTCCTACTTTTCTGACCACAAATTCTTTTCCATTTCAATTTACCCAACAGCAGCAAAAAGCCTTAGATAAAATGTGGACTTTTATACAACCAACTGTCACAGCTGCTTTATTTCTGCTCGTAGGATTTGCTGGAACCGGGAAGTCAACTATAATTTTCCAACTCGTTAAAGTTCTGGTGGCGACAGGTAAACGAGTTGTCCTGACTGCACCTACTAATAAAGCTGTAGGTGTACTGCGACGCATGGCGGCAGAAAATGGGGTAACTGGTGTGGAATTCTTCACCATTCACCAATTACTAGGACTAGGAATGGTGACTAGAGGTAAAGAGAAAATACTTGACCAAATAGGACCCTGTTACATCAACTTATTTGATGTTGTCTTTATTGATGAATGTTCCATGATTGGAAAACAACTATGGCGCTGGATTGAAAATGTGGCTAATCAATCATCTACCTGGACAAAAATCAAAATTATTCTCATGGGCGACCCTGCCCAATTAAATCCAGTTAATGAAGGAAAATCTCCTAGTTTTCAAGTAGCAAATAAAGCAGTATTGACTCAAGTTGTCCGCCAAGGAATTGATAGTCCGTTGCTGGAGTTTGTCACGGCTTCTCGCTATGCAGTGACTAAAAGTAAACTGCCATTTGCACCATTTTCTAAATATCTACCTGATAAAAGTAACGGGGCGCTGATGGTTAAACGTCAAACTTTACTACGGTATGCCTACAAAAAGATATCTCAAAAATTTGCTCATAATCCAGATTGTTTCCGTATTTTATCTTGGACAAATGCTCAAGTTGACTTTTATAATCAGCAGATTCGTACATATTTGTATGGGAAGAATGCCAACCGATTTATCTCTGGAGAACGATTAATTACTAAAGACCCAATCATGGCTCCTGATGGAAAAACTGCGATTCTTTCCACATCTACAGAATTTACTGTTTTAGATGTGTTTGGAGACCGTTATAACAACTATGATAGTTGGAGATTGAAAGTAGAAACAGATGAAGGAATTGTCCGTCAAATCTACGTTCTACATGAAGATGAAGAAAAGCGATTTCACCAAGAAACGCAACGCTTGCTCAAAATTGCCAAACGTAATCCCTTTCTCTGGAAGCAATATTATAAACATTTAGAGCAGTTTGCTAATATCAGAAACTGTTTTGCATTAACTGTTCATAATAGTCAAGGTAGCACTTTCTTGGAAGCGGGTATTGATGGTCAAGATTTGAGTAAGCGGCTGAATCGAGAACGCGGAGATGATAGTAAAGCAGTCCTAGCTAAAATTAAGGAGTTTAATCGGTTGTATTATGTTTCTAGTTCACGGGCTAGACAAAGAATTTTGGTAATCCGGTGATGTCCACAGTTAACGAATAATTGAATTCAAACCATTTCGGTTCTTCGGTTCTTTTTATGGAAAACCCGGTTCAAAATCATTGAAAGCCTTATTGTGTAGGCATTTTATTGAAAATATGGGCATAATTGTTTATAAACCTTGCCCTGTAAGGGTTTTGTTATAATCAATCCTCAATCACCATAAAAAGAACGCAAGAGCCACCATTTCTTGTATTTTGTATTGGCCATCTATTTTTACATTTTGTTTCTTTATAGCCATCTGTTGTAATTATTTTGCAAATTGGTATCATTTATATCAAAATTACAATTTTGGAATAAGCAATGAATTGACAAGGTTATTAAGCTGTTACGCCTACAAGTTACATTTTAATTTGGGAATTTGAGAGAATTAATCTTCTGTTTGTTCGGGTTTTTGCCCTAAATATTCATTTGAGATATTCATCCATTCCTCATGAGAAATTGCTTCAATCTCTTGCTTACGTTGCTGCACGTTGCGATTATCATTGTCAGTGCGGTCGCCACTTCCAGGCATTTTCAGTTTTTTAGCCAGTTGGCGAATGTTAATTTGTTGCTGTACTGTGTTACGCCAGTTTTCTCGATTGATTAAATCTAGCTTTTGACAAATACTGGGAATAAAACGAGTATCAAAATTCTCAACTCCTACGTTTTCCCAACGTTTAGATGCGTTGCAATAGCCTGTTTGACAAAGTACCCACTTATCTCGATTTGGGTTGTATTTCGGCATGATTAACTGAACTAAATGGCAAGACACTAAACCAGAATCTTGGCAACAGAAACATCGCCACTGGGGATAAAAAATTTCCCCCTCTTTATTTTCCTCTTCAGGCCGCAAAGGAATTGGTTCAAATTGGGGTAAGTCATCAATCATTGTTGACCCCATATTAAGTCATTAGTATCTGCCCATTTGAAAAATTCTCGTCGTTCTTTTTCTTCTTGACGGTTCTCAGCATAAAAACCAAATTGTCCAAGAGAGCGAATTTTTTCGATCCACTCATGGCGATAGGGGTGGTTCTCCCATTTTTGCTGCTGAATTTCAGGAATCTTACCCTGTATTTTCATCCATTCCGCTGATATTTCCTGCCAGTGCGCCTCTACCCACTTGTAGGGAAGCTCTGGGGGATGAGGGAGTCTTTTGGCTTTTTCCAAACCAAACTTTAAAAAACTCTCTCTCTCGCTATCTGAGAGAGAGTCTGTATAGTCTGAAAGAGTCTGTATAGTCTTAGGAGAGTTAGAATCCTTGCTCTGAGAGGGTTTTGGGCGTTGTTTTTCGCATTTTTGAGAATCTTGTCTCATTTCTGAGACAGTTGTCTCATTTTTGAGACTACTTTCGCATTTTTGAGAATCTTGTCTCATTTCTGAGACAGTTGTCTCATTTTTGAGACTGGATACACCTTTGAGATTGCGAATACTGAAGCCTTTATCTTGAAAGTCAAATAATTCAAGCTCTTGGAATTTGGCGATCGCTCTATAGTATGTAGCTTTGCTGACTTTGCACTCTGTCATTACTCCTAATGTGTCAATATCCTCATAAGCATCACCCCAAGGCTCAATTTCAATGAGGTAGCTCCATATCCTCCATTCGGCAGCAGTTAGTTTTGCTTGGCGGAGAACTTTGGCAACTTCGGGAGTCACAGGATAAAATCTGCCTTTAATATTCATCCTCTACCTCTCAAATGTGAACCAAACAGATAATTCTGGGCAGCTAGATGGAAAGAGCGCCGCTTTTTCTGGTATGCATACACCAAATAAATGAATATGCTTGTGATGCTCTGGTACAGACAAGATTGCTTTGGTGGTGTGAGTTCCCAGTAGTCTCTCGACCATTCTTGATAGTGGAGAGGGTAGAAGCCACCCTGTAATTTTGAGATTCCCTGTGTCATAATCTATTGGATAAATTTCTATCTATGCTTGCCCCCGTTCAGCTAAACAGGAGCTTGTTTTTACGTAGTCATTGCTAAGAAACAAAAAATGCCTAATGGCAACTGATGCTTATTTGTTCATGTTGATCTACCATTGAATTGGAATTTACTAATCTGTGAATTAGCCTATCGCTGTATAAAGTAACGGTCAATTAGCCAATCAGCTAATTTTAGTAATGAAAGTTAACAATTCTGTCTCGGCTATTTCTTACCCAGTGTCCCCCCTGTCCCAGTCCTTCGATGCGACGATAAAGCGGTATAGGATCAGTGCCAAACGGTTGTCTGGCGAAACCAAGGTCTCAGAAAATCACATTTCCGAGTTTCGGCGGGGAAAATGCGACGTTAGCACTACCACCCTGTCAAAGTTGCTGGATGGTATGGAAGTTTTAGCTCCTGGTTCCAAACAATTCTTTTATCAACTGGTGTTAGATCAAGAAAATCAGTCATCTACATCCTTCAAGCGATCGCTCGTTGAAGTAATTCAAACTGCGGATGAGGATGAACTATTAGATGCAATGTCTGAAATTACCAATCGTTTTCGTTCTCTCCGTAGCTTCACAGATGTTCCTTCTGCCCAATCTTTGATGAATGTAAATAATTGCGCTTGATATCTTGATTTACAGATTTAGATTTACATAGAAAATATTAATCTAGGCATAACAATTTAAATCAAGCTTAAATTTATTGAAAATTTTAATTGTTTAGGCAGACCAAACCGAGAAAAAAGAAAAAGCTTTACCAAAACGAATCGCGTAAAAATTTGCTGTTTTAAAACTTAAAGAGTAAAAATAAGTAGGGTTCTTCAATTATTTTTATGGAAACCTTGGTTAAAAATCATTGAAAGCCTTATCGTGTGGGCATTTTCATTCAAAACTTCAGCATAATCCTTTGTAAAGCTTGCAGGACAAGGGTTCTGTCATAATCAATCCTCAATTTCCATAAATCTATCCCACTAATATGATTTGCGGTAAAAATCTTCATTTGGTTGTAAATAAAGAACGAAAAATTAAGCTTTTACAGCACATCTGAGTTAAAAAAATATGCATTTTTGGATTAGTGGGATAAGTTCATAAAAGTGACGCAAGAGCCATAAATAGCCAATAAATTTGCTAAACTTACCTGATACACTACTATTTTTGTACTTGTAATTAGTGCTGTATCAAGGCTGTTTTATTCTAAATTTTAAAATTTTAGGCATTTACGAGAATGCGTCATTTTATGCTTCATGGATTCTATCTCTCAGCGGCTGAGAATACCTAAATCTATAATGAAATAACCCTAGTGGTGGATACTTTTATTTCTGCTACCGCAGTCATCTTTCTAGTAATGACGCAAACAGAGATAAATGATTATGACTCAAACAGCACCAAGACAAAAGATAAAGACTGTAAAGCAGACAAAACAAACAAGTGTTGCTAATCCTGAAATAGACAATGAAGTATCAACAGATATCACAAAAATACCTGGACTTAAAAAGAAGAAATCTACATCTGCAAACTCTGATACTCCAACTGAAACCATCGAAAAGAAGCGGAATAAGCAAAAAAAGTCTAAATCAAAGTTAAACCCTCCAATACCCAGAGAATTAGGCATGGAGGTAATATGTGAACAAGCTAAATTTTACGATGCCCTCTTTTTAGTGAATTGTGCTACCCCAGCTAAACCTAGTCATCCTATTCTTGCCAATGTCCTCATAATTGCAGATGTGGAAACACAACAGATACATCTAACTGTCACAGATCTAGCATTAACAATTCAGGCAAGTTTTGCTGCCCAAGTGTTATTAAAGGGTGAAATTACTGTACCAGTGCAAATTTTATTGGAGATAGTCAAGCATTGCCCTAATGGTACTATTTCTCTGAATAGTCAAACTCAAATTACTCAATTTACTGATGACGATAAGCAACAAACTCAAATTACTCAATCTACTGATGATGATAAGCAAACAAAAATCTGCTCTCTATGCTTATCTGATGCTGATGGTAAGTATGAAATTAGAGGCATTAGTGCTGAAGAATTCCCACCTACTAACATAATTGATGCTACTCCTATGTCTTTAGCAACAACAATTTTCAAAGATGGTTTAAAAGGTGTACTTTATGCGGTCAGCACTGATGAAAATAAATATATATTGACTGGAGTTCATCTACAACTGACACAGGAGAAATTAAAGTTTATTGGTACTGATGGTCATCGAGTTGCTATTACTGAACTTTCCACTCAAGGAATTGGCAGAAAACCTCGTCAACAAGTTTCATCTCAACAAGTTCAATCTCAACAAGTGCCATCTGAGGAAATTATGCAATTTACTCTGCCTGGTCGTGTAGTGAGAGAAATAGCCCGTAACTTAAATGATGATGTGAAATCTATTAATCTGCTGTATGATACTCAAAGTAATCGCTTGGGTTTTGCTTGGCAAGATGTCGTTCTTAGCTGTCAAGTTGTGGAAGGAATTTATCCTGATTGTGAGCAGTTATTAACTAAATTCAGCTTTGAGAAAGAAGTAATTTTAGAAAAAGCACCGTTAGTTAAAGCACTGGAACGGTTATCTGTGTTAACAGATAAGAAAGAGAAGGGAATTTATTTGCAGTTTGATGGCAGTTTACAACAGTTACGGTTATCTATTGAACGAGAATTTGGCAAAGGTGATCAGGTGATTGTTGCTAATTTACCAACAGAAATGATGTTGAATATTCAGTTTAATCTCAAGTATTTAATTGAAGCTGCTAAAGCTATTCCTAGTTCAAGTATCAAAATGCACTTGCAGCAATCAGATTATCCGGCTATGTTAGTTCCTGATGGAGATAAACTAAATCCAGAAGTGGAAATGTCTATGCGTCATTTCTTACTACCGTTGTATATTCCAAAAACATCATAATTGTGAATTTGTGGCTGTAAATCCGACAAATTAGCTGAGGTTTAGAGGGAAAAATAATGATAGCGGTTGCCATGATTTTGCCACCAAAACTATCAATAGTGGTGTTGGTGTAGGCAATCGCATAAAATACCCATTGATAACCAAATTCTAAAGGTTTTATGGGCGTATTTTTGACTAATTATGATTAATAAACTCCTGCTGATTAAAACTCCTGCTAATTAATTTTCGCACTCCCAAAAGCTGCCACTAATTCATGACTTTCTCCATTTTTACGAAAACCTAAATCATAACCGTTAGCCTTACGGATAACATATTCAGCATTAGTTGTACTATCCCTATAACCACGGACATTGGTATTCTGTTCAACTTGATAACCTAATTCTTGCAAAACTTGATGCAGCACTTCACCGGTTTTAATTTGCAGTTTGATAGTTGTAAAATGAAAATAAAAAATTAACTTTTACAACCATCAAATAAAAATCCTGTAAATCCTAGAATCCTGGATATCGTGATTCTGATAAAATCATTCAAGAAAAATCCTGTAAATCCGATAATCCTGGATATCGTGATTCTGACAATTTAGGTTTATAATTGATATAGAGTGCAATATTACCTATAACCTAGTAAACAACATAGATAATTATGAATGTACAACTTGTTGACTCCCTTGTAGAAATTGTTTCTAAATTAACTCCCGAAGATCAGAAACTTTTTCTATCTAAACTTTCTCATAGAAATATTATTCCAGCAGCAGAACAACAAAAATTAACCTCAACAGAAAAAGCCACAAAATTTCAAGAATGGTTATCTCAGTTTCCTCAAAGTAGTATTACCCTATCGGATGAAGCACTGCGTCGAGAAAATATTTATGATGATAGAGGCATATGAAAAGCTACTTACTTGATACCAATATTATTCTTAGATTTACAAATTCCCAATCTCTGGAATATAACCTGATAAGCAATGCTATTTCTCAAATTTTGTTACAAGGTAGTCAATGTTTTATTACCTCTCAAGTAATCATTGAATTTTGGGTTGTTGCTACTCGTCCTGTTAATGTCAATGGATTAGGATGGACTGTAGAACAAACAACTCAAGCAGTACAGATGTTAATAAATCAATTTGATTTTCTAGAAGAAACACCAGATGTATTTTCTATTTGGTTGAACTTAGTAACAACATATAATATTTCTGGTAAACGCACTCACGATATACACATATTAGCCGTGATGCTTGCTCATAATATCAGTCATATTTTAACTTTAAACCCCAAAGATTTTATAGCTGTTCCCGAAATTACGATTATTCATCCTCAAAATATTAATGGCTAAGAATATTGTGAATGCAATTATCCTGTAAATCCTTTAATCTTGCAAATCGTGATTCGGGCTACAATTCTACACCCAAGACTTGCAAAATCTCTTTAACGGGTGCTTTTTCTTGCTCTAACTGTTCAACTCGATGTATTAACCGCTTAGGAATGTACTTAGAAGATTTTACTAAGCGATGGGCTACGCCCCACCGGAGGTGATCGCCTTGAGTCCAAAATTCAAAATGATAGTAAGCCGTGGATAGTCTTTGTCTTTTTTGGTAATTGTGCGCCAGTGAATGTTACCGCTTCCCTCTCCTTTATGCCGCCGCATTTTACTAGGGCTTTGATTACTAGGGGAGATACCAGAATTACTAGGGCTTAACTGGATATCCCCTAGTAATTTACTAGGGCTGTTATTACTAGAGGAGATATCAGAATTACTAGGGCTTAACTGGATATCCCCTAGTAAATTACTAGGGCTGTTATTACTAGGGGAGATATCAGAATTACTAGGGCTTAACTGGATATCCCCTAGTAAATTACTAGGGCTGTTATTACTAGGGGAGATTAGTTAAAAAACAGGTTTACACACTTTTGTCGCTATACCTCATCAATCTAAAATAATCTATAAATTTTAACTAAAATTTCACCCCCTTAACAGGGGCAAGAGCGACGAATTAAGATGAATAAATCCTATGTCTACAGTCGCTCTACATCAAAAATATCGCCCCCAAACTTTAGCCGAATTGGTTGGACAACCCTACATTAAAACTGCTCTCACTAATGCCATCAAACACCTGCAAATTGCCCCAGCTTATTTATTAACAGGTTCTAGAGGTACAGGTAAAACTTCCACTGCACGCATATTTGCTAAATCTCTTAATTGCCTTAATAGCAAAAAACCAACTGATAAACCTTGTGGAATTTGTCAATCTTGCCGTTCAATTGAAAGTAGCAATAGTTTAGACGTGAGTGAAATTGATGCTGCTTCTAACAATGGTGTAGATGATGCCCGTGCTTTAATTGAACGCTGTACTTTAGCACCAATAGCAGGACGTTATCGAATTTTTATTTTAGATGAATGTCACTGTTTAACTGGCAATGCCTTCAATGCTTTACTCAAATGTATTGAAGAACCACCACCTCATGTTGTCTTCATTCTCTGCACCACAGAACAGCACAAGGTTTTACCTACTATTATCAGTCGTTGTCAGGTGTTTAATTTTCGCACTTTATCAATTCAAACTATTGTGCAGCATCTCCGTATTATAGCAAATGCGGAATCTATTTCTATTAATGAAGAGGCACTGATTGCGATCGCTCGACTGAGTGATGGTGGTTTACGAGATGCGCTACAATTACTCGGTCAAGCCAGTCTTTTAGATGTAGATATCACTGCCCATCATGTTATGGAAATCGTTGGTGGTGTCACAGAAGCAGAGCTAATGGCTATTTTACAGGCAATATCAACCAACAACACTTTTAATTTGCTGCAAGTTGCTAGAGTTTTGGTAGACTCTGGGAAAACGCCCAAGTTGATTATCTCAAATTTACTGCAAACATACCGAGATTTACTGATTATCAAGTCTGCACCCAAGGAACAAGCTTTACTAACTGGTTGTGTCAGCCATACCCAACTCAAAGCTTTCACCAAACACTGGAATTTCGAGACTCTGAATTTGTCTTTAGCAGAGTTACAAAAAGCTGAAAATTATCTGCGGTATACGGTAAATGCAGCAGTGTGGCTGGAGGTTTGTTTACTCAATTTGCTGCCCGGTTTATTGCCTGGGGGTGCAACGAAGACGGTAAATGTGAAACCTGGGCATGATGGCAAATTGTTACCAACTTATGGCACGTACACCATCAACAAGGTAACTGATAAACCTGTGGATGATCCAGGTGCGGATAGCTTGTTACCAGCAGTTGCAACCAATACCGCTAATGCTTCTAATACTGCTAATTTAGCGCAAATTTGGCAGCAGGTAATGGATAAGGCTAAACCGAACCATCAAAAGCTGTTGGCTCATGCAAATCTGGTGAAATTGCAAGGGTCTAAGGCAATTTTAGAGGTAACACCAGCTTACCTGCAAAAGTTTGAGAATAGCAAAGAGGTTATTGCTAAAATGCTGCAACGAGCTACTCAAAGTCCAAAACCCCTGACTGTGTTGATTAAAACTGCCAATCTCAGTAATAATGGGAGGGTCAGAGGATGATTGTTTTGCTCACTGGTGATGACGAATACGCTATTCAAGAACAGCTAAACCAGTACAAAGCAGAGATTGATTCTCAATGGCTGACTCTATGCTATCACCGATTTCCGGCTGTTCAGCTTGACAAAGCTTTGAGTGTGGCTCGTACTCGTTCCCTGACTGGTGGTAAAAAACTGGTAATTGTGGAAAATTGCCACCTCAAGCAGTGGGGTGATCCTGAGTTGGAGACTTTGCAACAGTTGATGCAATTGCCTGATTCAACTATTTTGGTGTTTGTGGCTAATAATGTGGATAAGCGGTTGAAGGTTTACAAACATCTGGTCAAGTATGGCAAGTTGTTGGAGTTTTCGTTGATACCACCTTGGCGGCATGATTTGATTGAACAGGCGATAGTTTCGCTTGCTGCAAAACTCTACACGAATACTACAGATAATGCTGTGACAACTAAGAAAATTAAACTGCTGTTGTCAGAGAAGGCGGTGACATATTTAGCACAAGCTATTGGTAATGATATGACCCGTGCAGCTTCTGAGTTACGCAAACTGTCTATCTATGCTCAGGGTAGAAAGTTAGAGCTTGCAGAGGTACAAGAATTAGTGCCATGTCAAACTCAGAACAGCCTACAATTGGCTGCGGCTATGCGTGAAGGGAAAAGCCATCAAGTTTTGCAGTTGCTGGATGATTTACTGTCTCGTTCTCAACCTTTAATGGTGATTGTCAGCACTATTTTAACGCAGTTTAGAACTTGGTTATGGGTGAAATCGGCGATTGTTTCTGGGGTGAAGAAGGATGGTGAATTAGCTCAACTTTGTAATATCAGCAATCCTCATCGTATTTACTATTTGCGTCAGGAGGTAGCAAATACAAATATCAATGCTTTGGCTAAGGCGGTGACTATGATCTTGGATTTGGAGATGTCTATTAAGAGGGGTGCTGATGCTAGGGATTTATTGGTGGTGATTCTTGGTGTTTGTAGGTTGTTTCAGGTAGTTTAATCAGGAAGAAGTTGAGGGATAATTTTGGATTTTGGATAGGATGTTTGATGTCTGTCTAAAATCCAAATTCAGTTGTTTAAGTCAGTCAGGGAAATCGTGTATTTATTCAGTGTAATCGTTTGATTTACACAAATTTTATGTTCAGATAAAAAAGTTCTATGACTATAGATTAAGTGCTTCCAGTAAAATGATAGGTATAGTTTCTGATGTAGCTTCTTGAATTTCTGTATTAGGAACTAATTCAAGCCAGTTCTTAAAACTGATTCCTTGTTTTTGAATAAGTTGTACTTCTAATAGATAAGATTCAAACCGATGATAAGTTTCAATTATTTCTTCAATTTTTTCTACTTTCATTGTTAATACGAGGGAATCAATGCTTGCTTTTTGAAAAGGTTTATTAATCATTTCTTCTACAGCGTCTGCTACTATTCTATTTGCGATCAATCCTCCAAATATAGGTATGACTGCTGCTACTACTGCTGCCGGCACTAGTGCATCATACAAAACTTCTTGTTTTGCACGATATTGAACAACATTGATCAGATTTTTTCTTTGTGCTTCAAACAATACAGATTTGTCATCTGAGGATTTGTTTAGTTCTGGTTCAAGCCATTTACAAATTCGAGCTAGTCTGTGTAACTCGACAGGGCTATCTAAACTAGTTGGTTGTCCCATTACAAAACCGTGATTTACAAAACTAGGACAAGTTCTTGCTATTGGCTGAGATATTAGGAGAGTTTTTACATATTTGTCTATATGAAAACGAAGAATTTCAGCACCTTCTTGAAGACAAATAACAGCATTTTTTATCTCTCCTAATTCTAAATAACAACGCGCTCTCGCCATATAAGTTAATGCTAACGAGGCAATATATTTATCTGTTAAGCTGATATTTTCTTTCAGTGAAGATTCTATATAATTACTATAGGTATGTTGAGCCTCTAAGAATCTATTAATGGCTAAAGTTGCCATATTTATTCGATTCTCAGGATTAACCATTGTCTGAGAATCATTGGCTAAATCAAGAGCAGCACGAAAATTAGCATAAACGGAAATGTCAAATTTTTGATGTAGATTATTAATATTACCTTGAATTTTTTCTTCAAGTTTATTTAATTCTTCTTTACAACTTTCTTCTAATTTTTTCAGTTTATTTAAAATTAATGCAAAGCCTATTACAGAAACACCTAAATTAATGACTGATACGCCTAAATTGAGAATACTAAGTACAGGAGAAGCAGCACTCAGTAAATTTCTTACTCCTGAAATATTAGGTGATACTTCACGTAACATAGCAACAATTTGTTTTGTATTGCTATCACGAATCACACCACCTATTCTTACATATTCACCAGTTTTTAAACCCTGTAATATCCAATTAGGAATATCAAATGTAGTTTGAAATATTGTCATATTGTTGGAATGTTTATTTTATGATGATTTCGTGAAAATATCCACCTGTTAATAAGATGGATACTTATAGTTTGAAGTAGTTTTTAGGCTACAAATGAAATGTTAGAAAAGTAGGTCTAATTGAAAAATTGAAATCTAATCTACATTTTCAAAAACTACCCAGAAATTTACATACAATCCTTCAAGTTAAAACTTAACCAAGGAATTTGTTTAAAAAAATTCTGAAGTTCCTCCAATATCTTAATAATTTTCTCGATGCGTTCTTTAGAATCTATTTCAGGAGAAGTTATTTCCCGAAGGTGATCAAGATATTTTTGCCAGTCTTTTTCAACAGCATCAGCACCTTGATTAAAACTTTTAGTTGTATCTTCCCAAAATTCATTAATTCCATCTGCAAATTTATTAATTATATCTTGTTCTTGGAAATATTTAACTGTCTGCTTTGCTAAACGTTTTTGCCAAGATTCTGTGATAGAACTAACTAACTTAGCCACTGCCAAACCTATACTTAAAGATAGAGCTATTCCAAGTACAATTGGTCCACCAATAGCTGCTACAAAAGTAATTATTCCAGCAGTACCACCACTAAATCCAAAACCAATACCTAATGCTGATAAAAAACTAACAAATTGGGCTACTAAAATATAACCACCAAGATTTCCTAGACTAGCTGCCCAAAATGCCAAAGCTCCAAAACTACCTAAACCTGCAAATGCGCCTGCAATAAAAGATTCACGAAAGTCAAAATTAAAATCATAAGAATTAGAATTTTGATATTCTTTTTGATGAGTTTCATATTCTACAATAAAGATATCTACTTCATTTTTGAATTTCTCAGAATTACTATTGATAATAGTTCCTAACTCATGTTGAATTTTTTCAATTAAATAACCAGGAATACTTTCTTTAGCCTCTTTTTTGTCATCATATTGAGTACGAATAATTTGTTCTACAGCATCAACAGTCAGTAGTTGGTTAGCATACTCTTTGAAGGAAGTGTGAGTATCTTTTTTTAAGTTAGTGATAAGTTTAAGTACATTATCACGTTTTTCTTGAGTTTCCTTTTTATGATTTTCTTCATTTTCTTTCAATGCTTCTAGCTGTTTACGTCGTGAATCAATATCATCAAAGGCGTTTTGATAAGCCTCTATTCCTTTGGCACATTTATCTATATTAGCTTCCTTGATTGCATTGATTTCTCTTTCAACACGAGACATTACTGTTTGAGGTAAAAATTCCCCTACTAATTTAGTAAAGTCATTAAACAAACCTTGACATCTATCAGGTCTTTCTGACCAAAAAGTAAAGAATCTGCTTTGTAAATCTTGCTGAGAAATATCACGATTTATTAATTCTCTACGATTCTTTAATACTCCCTCATTCAGTTGTTTATAGAGTCTTCTAGCAGCATCAACTGGAATTGTTTGAAGTTGCTCATTAGAAATACTAGGATGAGCATGAGTAGCAACAATAAATAAATTTCCCAATGTAGGAAAATTATTACATTCATTTTCTGGAGCAGGAAGTAAACTTAATAAATTACTAAGACGTGACATATCCTGAGCTTCAATATGTCTTGTTGCTGGTGAAGCATATATCACTATATCTGCTATTTGTGCCGCACTATTAGCCTTTTCTACATCTTTGGAAACTTCATCAGGTTGATCTGAAAAACCAGGAAGGTCTATTAAATTACAAGCTTTTAGAAGAGGTGAATTAATGTAAACTACCGCAGCATGAGCAGCTATATCCTCATTTTCTCCATGTACACCATACTTTTGTAAAACGTCAAAACTTCCTGATTGAATACAATATTTTTCAAAACGTTCTTCATCATCTAAAAGCAAGAAATCGAGAATTAGTTTACCTTTTTCATCTTTGATCCAAAAATTATCATTGACAATTAATACATCATCTTCACACCATTGAGGACGATCTTGAACATGACGCACAAATGTAATAACTCTTGTTGCTGGTTGATAACCAACAGGCAAATTTTTAGTACCTAACATAGTGTTTGCTAGGTGTGATTTACCTGCATCAAAACCTCCAGTTAATACTAAATTCGGTTTTTTTCGGTAGCGTTTCAGTTGTTTTCTTAGGTTGTTAGGAGTATTTGGAGGTGTTGGTATATCCAGCTTATCTATAGGAGGAGTAGAATCAATATACTGATCAAGTAAATTTAGTCTACGATAAAGCTCAGTATATGGAGAACCAGGATCAATACCTTTTAGTGGTTGTATCGGTGGTGACATAGCTGTAGTAAGGTCAACTCCTAATATTTGAAGCCATTTTACTAAAAGCCCCATAGGTAAAGTATCAGGTGCTTTTTCATAAGCATCAACTTCTTCCGTAGAAATATTTAAGGCATTAGCAATATCTACTTGCTTCATACCAGCTTTTTGACGATATCCTAGTAAGTCGATATTCATTTTTGTATCTTTTATCAAGTAAATAAATTGACATTATATACCCTATTAGAGTCATAATAATTATACAAGAGTATAAATACTGTAAAAGCAGATATTTTTTTAATGCAAACCATAATAATTATCCGAACTTAATATCTTTCCCCACTAGGAGATTTTTTAGGGCAAAGAGCGAAAAATACCGCCATGAACACGCCCAACTACTTACTGCAAAGCCTTTGGACACCACCTACCACAGCCATTCCAGAAAAATCACCATCCCCAAGAACCAACAGATATCACCAAATTTCTAAGTGAAGAATTACTCTGGCAACAAACAATTCCCGACACAGATAAATATGTATTAAAATAGAAAGTAATATCTAATTTAAAACCTCAAGAATTATTGATAAAAACAATGAATATTGAGCAGACTGTCTTAGAAATTTCAGGAATAGAAATCACCAAATCTATCTTAATAGATTTCCAAAAACTCTCCTCTTGCTCTGGAGAACCAATAGCATCTGTCTATGCAGATAACCTACTGCGGACTATGCAGAATATGCGCGATAAATTACCTTTTTATCCCTATACAGAAGTGGTAATGGCATTACATGATGCACTGGCATATTCTAACCGTTGGATTGACTATAATGCCAGTCAATACCAGGAAGTTTGTCAATTACTTACATCCCTAATCAATCAAGAAACAATCAACAATTCATCAGTCGAAACAGCAATTTTAACTCTAGAAAACTTAGGCTTTGATACCCTACCATTCGGAGTCAAACTTGACGAAAGCCTGGATCTAGATAAAGACGACGAATAACACCAAATGGATAAATCTATTAGTTTAACTATTTATATTCAACCAGTAATCAACCTCATTACAAACATCCTTCAGAGAGTAAAATCGTTGCCAGATGATAATTTTATAGTAAATTACTATGGCATTTATCAGAAATAACTTTGTTAATTCGGAGTTTACTTCTATCAACTTAATATCTTCCCCCACTGGGGGATTTATGAGGGCAATGTTCAAAAAACACCACCATGAACACGCCCAATTACAGCTTATTACTGCAAAGCCTGTGGACACCACCTACCACACCCCTTTCCGAAAATTCCCACACAAATAATCATCTCCCAGAACCAACAGAAATCACCGAATTTCTAGGAGAAGACTTACTCTATCAACAAACAATTCCCGCTACCGAACCCAACCTCAAAACCATCCCCAAAGACCTACCAAAACAATTAATTAAAGCCCTACAATCATTAGGAATCACCCAACTTTACTCCCATCAAATCAAAGCCTTACAAGCAATTAGAACAGGTAAAAGTTTCATCCTCACTTCCCCTACAGCCAGTGGTAAAACCCTCAGCACATACCCCGGCATTATCGAAGGTTGCATCAATCAAGAACACCGAGCTTTAGCATTTTATGGACTACGAGCATTAGCACTAGACCAATTCCATAAAATCTCACAATTACTTTCTACCATACCCCCAAAATATCGCCCAGTCTTAGCAATGATCACTGGAGATGTCAAATCAGATGAGCGAGAACAAATACTTGCCAGTGAACCCCATATATTAGGTGTAACTCCCGAATTAATTCATTTCCAACTCAAACAAGTTTGGAAATCACCAAATTGGGCAAACTTTTATCAACGATTACGCTACATCTTAATTGATGAAGCACACACCCTTTCCGGTAGCTATGGTGCAAATATGGCTTGGTTAATTCGCCGTATTAAACTAGCAGTAGATCATTACGGTGGTGACTCCCAAAAACTGCAATTTATCTTCCTCAGTGCTACTTGTGGAAATCCTAAACAATTAGCTTTAAAAATCTCCGGTTTAAAACCTACAAAACTCAATCCTAAACCCTTAATTTGGATTCGCAAAAGTGGAGCATCTGCACCACCCAGACAAGTAATTGTCACTCAACCAAGTTATAATTTAACTGCTGACACAGCCCGGACAATTCAATTTTTACTCAATCAAAATAAATCAGGAATCGCTTTTTGTAACTCCCGGCGAAGCGTGCGAGAAGTCACAGAACTGTTAAAATCAAATCAAGTCACCGCATTTTACAGTGGCATTACTGCCGAGCGTCGAGCAGAAGTAGTTAATCAACTTCAATCTGGTATAATCAAGTGGATAATTGCCACAGAAGCCTTAGAAGCAGGAATAGATTTACCAGAATTAGAATGTTGTGTATTGCGTGGCTGGCCTGGTTCTAAAATGGCATATCAGCAACGCAGTGGTCGAGCCGGACGTTCTCAACCAGGACTGACAGTGCTGCTTCCCAATGCTTTCAACCCCATTGACTGTTATGTAGCAGAACATCCAGAAATGCTGGTATCTGGAGAATCTGAAGAAGTGTTTTTTAATGATGAATATCCCATCTTTGCAGCCAAACATTTGATGTGTGCAGCCGCAGAAACAGGCATTCCCACTAACAAAATTAAACACTATTTTGGTGCAGCCGCTTTTGATGTTGCTAAACTGTTATTAGCCCAAGGACATTTACACAAAGGTCGTAATGGTTTATGGGCTAAAGGTTATCCCCATAAAGATGTTAATTTTCGGGGTGGTTTATCGCAAACAACTATCAAATTAGTAGATGCAATTTCTGGGGAAGAATTAGAGGAAATATCTGAAGATATCGCTCATCGAGAAGTGCATCCCCAAGCTATTTATAAACGCCAAAATGCGAAGGGAGAAATGCTAACTTATCAATGTATTTCCTTAGACCTTAACAGTAAACGAGCGATTTTAAAACAAACAACAGATAAGGCAATTTTTACGGTTGCAACTACAATATCACAAACCAGTAGTTTAACTGTGTTAACTGACCCAATAAATTTACCATTACTGTTTTCTCCAGATAATATAGAAGAAAAGAAACAGGGGGAAGAGGAACAGAAAATAAAGGGGAAAATTTCGCACAAGACTGACATCGTATTCATAGGAAAATCTGTGAAGGAGGAACAGAGAATAGAGGATAAAATTTCGCACTCTGCACCTCTGTCTGAAGTTGAAGAATATCAGGAATACTTAACCCTAGAACTGAGTTTTGGTGAAGTTAAACACATTACCAGCGGTTACAGTTTAATGACGCAAATTTACGAGCAGACTTGTTTGAATAAACGCTGTCTCAACTATAAAGAACCCTTACCTCAACAACCGCGTTGTCCCCTGTGTCGTAAACTCACCCGCAAAGCTGTCATTGTCAAAACCCTATCAGAAGCCAAGTTTGAGCAGCCTTTTCGCACCCAATTTTCCGCCCCTATGGTAAAAGTAACAATTAACTCAAGTGCGCGAGAATACATCCAACAGTTTGCTAAGGAAACTAGAACCAGTTTAACCCGCAGTCAAGAACCGATACCTTCTGGTTATCAACAGTTGTGGGAATATTCCAGTCCCTTCATTGCTATCCACAGCTTTGGACATCAAATTATGAGAGCATTACAGCTTGTAGCGAGAGTTGACCCCAAACAGGTGAATTTTACAGTGGTAAAGGAGTTAGGGGAAAATAACAATTACACAGGTTATTTCTATGATACCAGTGATGGCGGCAATGGTGCGGCTGAAGCTGTGTTTAAACATCTGCCAAAACTTGCGGAGGTTGCGGGGGCGATCGCACGAGATTGTAATTGTCATACTGGTTGTGCTAAATGTTTAATTCAACACGGCTGTCCTGATGGGAATACTGCTTTATTGAAGCAGATGGGGTTAGTGTTGTTGGATGCAGTTGCTAGACCTGAAACATAGCATTTTATAGTTGTTAATTTTGCTGAAATACCTACCCTGAACAACGTACTCATAGGGTAGGATTAAAAAAGTTATCATAGCAAAGCGAAAACAATCAACCTCTTATTTCATGGTTGTGTCGTAAAAAGTTGTAGCAATATGGGAAATGAGGTAAAAATTTGATACTTATTATCAAGGAGCGTGCGACTCTAAAACAAGTTGAGGAAATGCTGCAAACCTTGGACGTTTATATCAAAATAGCAGTAGATATAGAAAAAGGGATTCTTGCGGGAGGTGGACAGTTACACGCTGAGTGCGAAGCAGTATTATTGAAAGATGGTAGCAAGCAGAAAGACATTTGGGGTGCAGACTGGATACCATTTACGCAAAAAATGGCTTACGAGTCAATTATTAATATTCGGCCTAGTCAAAATAATCGGTCGATGATAATTCAAGACCCAGCGATACGAGAACGTGTAACACAAATTACTCAAAGATTAATAGGTGGTTATGAACCAGAATTTAAATGAAAAACAAACCCGCTTTCAAATCAACAATATACCAAATCGCTTAGGACATATAGCGGCTAATTTAGCACGAATTAAGTCATTTTCTCAGATTGCTTATAAAGAAGCGGTGAAAAGTGTAATTTCAGAAACCAAGTGGTTTATTGAGTGGACAGCAGCCGAAATAGAACCTGTTCAAGCTGAGGAATTGGTGAATATTCAAGTTCAGTTAGCGATGTGGGAATTAACTTGGAATGACATTTGGGCAGATGAAAAAGTCCGGGCTGAAGTTGCAGAACAATCTGGTATTTGGTCTGAACGAGTGTTAGATATGTCAGGCTTACTATCTGAATCTATTGCATAGTAATTAACTCAAGAAACTAACAATCATACTAAACTAGAAAGGTGGAATATATAATGAATAAACAATTGCTTAAAAAGTGAAATAATGTAATTACAAAAAATACTAGAAAAGACAGTAGCAGCTAACCGCTGCCTGGGAGAGATGCAATTTTCTCCCAACTATGTCAATAATTAATCTGGCTGACATTCAACAAATTAAGAAAACACAGCAACAACTTTTATTTCCGTATCAAAAACACCATCCAAATCACTCTGCTGTTGATTCTATTATTGCCGATAACTTCCATTTGCTGATGAAACAATTATTTTTACAACTACCTATAGAACCTTTATTAAATGCCCATCCTCAAATTGCTCAATGGGTTGCTCAAGTACAGGAACTTGCACCAGAACTTTTTCACACTCGCAAAAAGTTATTAGTTGATAATGCCGTCATTGCACCTTTGACAGTAAATAACGATAATTACTTTGTTCAAGTCACCACAAATATAGCTTTTAAGCAAGGTATTCCCAGACTTTATGAATGGGCTGTGCGTCATCCTCAGTTAAGCTGGCAAGACCGGGTAAAGTTGTGGACTACGACTATTCAATACTCAGTTATTCCTAAGCAAATGCAGCTTGTAATTTTAGCATTAGACCCTGTAAAACCACCCCAAAGATTAAATATACGTTGGAACAAGAAGTATCATCGGCAGACTGAAAGATGGTTAATTAAACTCCTGAATCAACCTCAAGAAAATGATGCCCAATCAAATCAAATAAATCAGGAAATACCGTCATCAATGATAAATTTAGACAATATTTCTGAAGTTAGCATTTAAGAGGCTAATGCCTCTCTCATTGGCAGATATAGATAACAATAAATGCCTAGGAAGAGGTGAAGCAGGAGCTTCTAATTATCAAAGTATTGGTATAGCAGCCGCCCAAAAACAAATTCAATCTGCAATTCATCAAGCAACAATTACAGCCTTTAATCACATAAATAATATTAATATTATCGCTATTTGTTTGGGTTTAGCAGGTGTTAGTCGTCCAGAGGATATGGAAGTAATAAAAGCTATAGTCAGTCAATTGCAAAATAGCAAAGATATCCTACCAATTACCTGGGAATTACAACCATCTCATATTGTTATTTGTCATGATGCTTTAGTTGCTTTAATAGGAGGAATTGGTGATGCTGTGGGTATTGTGGTAGCAGCCGGAACTGGTTCTATTGTTTTTGGACGAAATCATCAAGGAGAAACTAAACGAGTCGGTGGTTGGGGGTATATTTTAGGGGATGAAGGTAGCGGCTATAAAATAGCTGTTGCTGGAATGCAAGTAGCACTAAAGGCTATGATGGACGTGGTAAACCAACAAGTCTTGTGGAGAATTTGCAACAGCATCTTGGACTGGAAAGCATGGAAAACTTAATAGAGGTGATATATCGAAAAGGATGGGGTGTAAAAGAAATAGCAGCTTTAGCGCCAATTGTTGATCAAGCAGCTAGTGAAGGTGATAAAATTGCTAATAGTATTATTGATGAAGCTATTAAAGAATTGGTAATAGCTACTTCTACAGTTATTGATCACATTTTTGATTCTAACCAGGTTGTGGAAGTAGTCACCACCGGAAGCATCTGGCAGGGAAAATGTAACTTACGGGAAAGATTTGTTAACTCTATTATTCATCAGTATTCTTTGGCAAATGTGATTTATCCCCGCCATGAACCAGCTTATGGGGCGGGTTTGTTGGCATTAAAGGCTTTATCTGGTAATTGGTAAGTAATGGGTGTTTAACAAAAAAATGCGAAATTCCCAATCTTCTATAGAGCGAGTATGATTTCAACCATCATCTTGCCGTTGCTATTTTCAACCATCACCTTGCCGTTGCGGCAATTTCAAACTTGAAATCACAACGAGCGTTAAGCAAACTCAATAACTGAATTTAGAGGCTAACGCCTCAGACATTGGACAATCATATTTATACAGTCCAATGGTGAAATCAAAATTTACAAACAACTCTCATCGCCCTAATCAATCTCCTCCCAAAACTGCTGCTGCAAAACCTAAAACTACCAAAGCTAAAGCAACTGAACCTGATGATTATGACTTTGAAGAAACCGAATTTGAAATAGACCCAGAACTCTTCAATGATAATTATAACCAAGTCCGTAAACCACTTCTTCCCTATGGCATTGTCGTTAACGATAAACCTGCTGGACTTTTGATTCCAGAAGACCAATTAGAAAAAGCTGGTTGGATAGAAATGCCAACAGAAGATGACTTAACTACTGTCACTTTAACTGAAGATGTTACCGGATTATTAATTACTGAAGGTCGGTTACTGGTTTTAGCTTTTGCACCAGAATATATCCGTTATAAATCAGATGTGGAAGATGTGGGTGGTTCGTTTGTTGGACTTTATGATGACTACAGAAATAGTCTGGATAAAAGAACAATGGATGTGTGTTCAGAACACGCAATTATGTTTCTGAATGACAAAAACAAACCATTACATACTACTCCTATTGTAGTCCGATTTAAAAATGTAGCTCTCTGGAGTTTTAAATCAGTGCGTGAGGAGTTTTATCGTTCCTTAGAGAAAACATTTGCTGATTATTTCCAAGTACCATTTAGCGGTAAAAGTGATAAATGGCGCAGTTTAGGTGTGCTGGAAGTTGAGTTTAAAGCAGTTAAAGAAGGTGAAGGTAAGAATAAACATAATTGTTGTAAAACAGTTGCTTACACCAAACCTACAGTTGATAATTTCCCCCAACTGTATTTAGGTAAACCCGCAGCTAAAAGTTTAGTTTGGCAACAACATGATGCGATCGCTGGTTTTAATGAACCACAATCTCTACCTGCTTTACCAGGAGAATCAACTTCTGTAGAGGTGGAAGTTTTACCACCAAACAAGAATAAAAGTAAAACTCAAACTGTCCGTAAATCCAAAACAGCAACTAAACCACCCCGGAAAATTCAAGTAATTGAAGATGACGATGATTTCCTGGATGAAGATGATGATTTAGAAAAGGAGTTGGACGATGATGATTTCGTTTTTGAAGGCGATGACGAGTAGTTCAATGCTATTAAATCATCTGTTTTGAATAGAAAATCTACTGTAGTCAAAAACTATGGTAGATTTCTGATTATAAAAGCCAGACCTTATTTTTATTTACAGTCATTTTTAGGTAAATAGACAAAATATAGCAATTCCTATTCAAGTGAGGTACAAGCAGTAATAATTAAACACAGATGGACGCAGATAAACACAGATAATTTTGTACTTAATTAGACTAGGAATGCTAGATTTAGTAATCTGTGTTATTTCCTTACTTGAATTTACGTTGGGAATTATAGTAGTATAGCAATAGATAAAATTGTTAGGACATTTTTCTATTTATTATCTGTACCCTGTTCTCTTTGAATTCAAATACAATGTCCTAACTGATATATCTGTTTAATCCTGATGAGAGGGAAAAAATATAATTATGCAAATCACTATCGAGATTCCCGAAGATATTGGCAACCAACTCCAACAGAACTGGCAAGACTTACCCCAAAAGATCCTAGAAACTTTAGCAATAGAAGCTTATCGGAATGGTATCATGACTGCTGAACAAATTCAACAGTTACTAAAATTTGATTCACTTTCAAAAACTCAAAAGTTTTTAAACCAATCTCAGGTTTCTCTAAATTATAACCAAGACAATCTAGGACAAGCTCAACAAACAAAGATGTTAGCTGATGATATTAAGCAACTCCAACAAATCTGTATTGAAGAAGATTATTCCTTAGAAATTCCCTCTCGTCAAGACCGTCCTAATTCGTTTTTTTAATACCTACAATGACTTTTTTGTGTGATACTAATATCATTAGCAAATTAGTGCGACCTCAGCCTAATCCTGGTGTTTTAACATGGGTAAATAACTTGTCTTCGATAAATATTAGTGTAATTACTTTGGAAGAAATACATTATGCTTTAAAATCAAAACCTAATATAAGAATTCAAAATTGGTTTGATAACTTTATTAAAAATGATTGCCAAATCTTACCTATTACGGCTGAGATTGCTAAACTTTGTGGTGAATTACGAGGTCAGAGGTCAACAAAGGTTAAGCGGTAAAACAGTTACCCAAGCTGATATGATGATTGCTGCTACAGCCCAAATCTATCAAGTAACTTTAGTCACACGCAATATTCGTGATTTTGATAGTTGTGCTATCCCCCTTCTTAACCCTTTCACTTAATCCCAAAGATTTTTAGATTCTTCATTACTTATTATGCTAAATACGTCTACAAATGAGATAAAAATCCTTACTGGGTAAGAATAACAGCCGTTATTGTTAACATTTTCGGCTTGGTTATTAAATTTAGTAGACAAAAGCCTGTAAGCATTGATTTTAAAGGCAAGTTCTGGATTTTAATGAAAAATTCAGCATAACACCTACCGAAGAGCCGATTTTTATAATTTGAGATATTCTTAAAATGTAGTTGAATGATACTACTGACTACTGACTTAAGTGCTGAATATGGGTTATTGAATAATAAAAACTATTATTTTATTGATTTATTTATAGTTGCTAAAAGTTGACTATCTGCAACTTGATAACGATTACCATTAAAGCAGTAATTTAATTGCCGTAGTTGCTGTTTTTCTGTTTGCAGTACCTTAATACAAGGTAAGGGCTGATTCCTGGTTTCTCCTACGGCGAATAATTGCTTTCCTGGTGGTAAATTGGGATTTAGATAACTCAAAAATACCTGTGTAATTGGTTGATTTGATTTAAACCAATACCCAGCATACAGACAACCCAAAGCACCACAAACTTCTGGAGTATTAAAATTAAAAAGTCTGAAATTACCATCTTTTACTCCCACATCCCAAACCAGTATATTTTCAGCAGCAGCTTTGGTATTTAATTCGATATTATCTCTAATCACTTGTTCCAAAACAGGAGTAGAAACAACATCAACAGCTTTTTTCCAATTGATAGTCGCAGCATTCAAGCTACACCCTACTAAACTCAAAATCATAGAAAGCAACAAAAAGATACTGAAACCAATGCGAAACCAATGCACTCTGTAACGTATTCTCATAGAAGGTTGTGGTAATTGATATGCTGTTGTTTTCAGTGGTATAGACTGGGTAGAAGATGCTGATAAAGAAGCAACTTCTCTTTCTGCTATTGCTTGCTCAAATTGCTTTTCTGAATGCAAATTATTATCAGGTATTTGCTTTGTATTTGCTTCTGAAGATATAGACTGGCTAAATAAATTAGTCATAAAAACAACCTCACTCAGTGCAAAAATTACCGTAAGTATTCAAGCCATCAATAAAGCTACGCTATTAAATATTAAGCGTCTTAATTTTCTGATTTGTTAATCCTGAATTATGTTGTATTTCCTAATCTAATTACCAGTGTTTTAATTATCATTAATGTATCTCGAAGTTAAACTAGGAATACAAGTCAAAGTTTCATTATTGCTGTTATTATTGCTATACAAAGCTAAAGCCTTTCTGCCATAATCTTTAAGACTAAGACGACCAAAAACATCAGAACTACTAGCATCAACTTTGCTATTATCACCACCAAAATGCTTTTGAGCTACTCGTTCAATCAGCCGTTCACCAGTGAATAATTGTCCTGTAATCGGGTCAATTTCCGTTTGAGTTACTTGAATTTTATTGGCGATATCAGCCATAAATGCCCTATCCTGATCAGCAGGAGGAAAAAACTCAAATAATTCAGCTTCAGTAGGTTGATAACCTTGTCTTACCTGATTAAGAAACTTTTCCCCTCCCGACTTGGTAGCAATTAACCGCACTGCATAGGGGTTATAACTCATGAACTGATACCGTCCCAGTCCTCGACCACAGTTTAAACCCCCATCAGCGCAGGTATGCACACCGACAGCTTGATAATCCCCACTACCAGCACTTTCAATTTCGGCAATGGCGTTTCCTAGTAATGGCAAATTAACACCGTAAAAAGATTGACTGATGAATGAGCGACCTTTACTGGTAAATGTGCAAGGATGAATTTGATTTGTTACTGTATTACTTTGATTGAGATTACCTTTCACCTCTCTATTTGCACCTGTTGGTATAGAAGTAGTATTTATACTCTGCTCATTCCCACTGTCTAAATTACCTACAAACATCAAAGCATTCACTTTATAGCTGAAAAAAGGAATCGGACCGATAAAATAAGGTGAGCAGCCCATCTTCCAAGCGCAGAACCGAAAGTATAAAGCCGTATCTACTGTATCTGTGGTTTCATCTGTTTCCATTACCACAACTTTAAACGCTTTACCAAAGGGTAAACGTCCGGTTGGTTCTCGTCCGTTGTTAACTGCTTTGAGTATGCCCCAACCTCCCTCAACCTCCTGGTATTTACCGGATATCCATTGCTTACCTTCTAATTGATTGCGATCGCTTTTTCCCACATTTTCTAAATTATCCAGTTCTACGTAAGCACAGTCTTTTTGAGTACAAGGTACAGAAAAACCTTGCACGTCTGAACCAGAAATAGTGTTTTGACGGCGATTTTCTGTTGTTCCATAAACCGCATCAATTCGCATTACTAAATTACCAATTTCATTGATAGGATTAGGCATTAATCCTAAAGGTACTTGTCCCAGTCCTGGAATATTTTTGACAAAGCTATTCATCCAATTGGTTAAATCTTGAATGGGTACTGTTTCTAAATTGGGAATTGAAGTTAGCGAAAATTTTGTCAAGTCAATTTCTTTCAGCTGCATTTGTCCAATTTGGTACTGTTTAATTACCTGAGATAATGTTAAATTTGCTGGTTGAATTCCTTGAGTTTTCAGTAAAGCCGCAACAGGTTGAATATCTTTCACTGGTATTTGAGCTAATTGAGGAACAACTTTAGCTAAATGACTCAATGTTTGTTCTTCAATTAGAGGAAATTCGCTCAAAGGGACATTGGTTAAATCAGTAGATGTAATATCTGCAATAGCTTGTAAAGAAAATTGTTCTGCTTGCAATGCTTCACTAATATCTCCCAATTTTAAATATTCATCAGGAGTCATTCCTACAGTCCAAGTTCGACTCAAGTTATAACCTAATATTTCATTATATGGACTGCCATCAATTGCACCAGATTGATTGATACCTGGTAATTGACTAAGAGAAATTTGCTGCCAGTTTGGTAGTAAAAGTTTGTTAGCAGGTAATCGAGATTGACTATTAGCAACTTCTACAATTCGAGTTGGCAGATTACGATTATTCAATGTACTGTTGGCAGCTTGCACAGTAACACTGTAGATAATAAAACTCATGACAATGAGCAAAAATATCCATCTTTTTGAATTGTTCATAATTCAATGTTTTTAAATGACGACAACTACACCCCAATCAGTCAAGTATTTTCTTGAATCAAGGCTGTATTTGTTTGATATTGGGGTGTACGTATCAGTGAAAATATGATTTATAAACCGCGTGTACCTTGAAAGCTATAGTTTTTGGGAATTAGGGTAATAGCTTGAACTTAAACCACAACTGAATAATATATTCTCCTTAAAAACCCCATGTTTAAAAATGGACGGGGTTTAGTAAGGAGTCATAATACAAAATAGGTAAGACCTTAAGTATCATCCTTATTAAGGATTCTAAAATCTCGAATCTATTGATTCGGTGGTTGTATAAGTATTCTGACTCCTGATTCCTAACTCCTAACTCCTGAATTCTTACGATTTACAACTCTAATTCTGGGGATGTTGACTGCTGGTTTTTCTTGGATTTATAACCCGAACCAGAACTATATCCTGGTAATTTGGGATTGGGATTAGCAACTGATTCTGTATATGCTGTATCGCCAAAGTTGATTTCAAAAATATTTTCTTGATAACCATCTTCAAATCTGTCTGTTTCCCAAGGATTACTATTATCCTCATCACCAGATTCCTCAATACTATAACCAGGAGACTGATAACCGTTAACAGACTTTACCTGATTATTTTCATCTTCAAAATTTTGATTTAATGCGTGTTTTTGATTCATTGCTATTACCTAAACAACAATACCATTCAATAATGGACAATTAACAATTACCTTTTAATACTACTCTTTAAAGCCTTTTTGGGCATTATAAATAACGATATTCCAAGGGGAACAGCCTTATTTATTTCGTTAACCGAGCAGTATTGAATTACCTCTTCCTCATTGGGGAGAGGATTGAAAAATAGGAATTTTTGAAAAAAGAGGGTTCTTCGGTACTTGTTATGCCAAACTATTAATTCAACATCGAAATTTCGTTGAAAAATAAAGGTAAAAATCGAAATTCACGAAAAACCTCTAAAATGTTAATAAACAATGCGTGTTTTTATTGTATGGAGAGAGTTTCGTGGTTTTCATGACTTACATTTAGCATAATATGTACGAAAAAACCAAAAAATATTAATTGTCAATTGTCAACTGTCAACTAATTAATACCAGCATAAAAAATTAATTGAGTAACAGCAATAACCGATTGGCTAATAAATTATTAGCCGATTGGCTATTTTTTATGATGCGCTCATATCGAGAAGACAAATGGAACAACTAAACTTGATTCCTGCGGAAGTAGTGACAGAATTAAAGAATCATAAAAATGCTAAACTGCCACACAACACATTGAAAATGCTGCAAGTTCTGGCCAGTTTAGATACTCCTAAAGAATTGTTAGCAACTTTATTAGAAATAGCCGAATTTTCTATACACCATATTCGCTACCTAGCAGGTCCATTGGTTATTTATGGCAATGCTTGGAGTGATACAATTCCTCAATGGTTGAAGTTTGCTTGTATTCAAGACAGGTTAGAACTGATTTGTAATGAGTATGAACAAAATCAAGTTGGTGAATATGCCACAGCTACAGAAGTTCTCACTTACATGATGCCAGCAACCTACGACGCACCTTTACATCGAGATTACGCTAACCTTTATCTTTGGGTAGGTAATGAAGTTTTGACTAAATACAATAAATTACCCAAAGATTACCAGAGTTTTTATGAATTTATTGATGGAAATACAAGGAATAGTGGCAGTAAATCCATTATCCATTTTCAGCAGGTAAAGAATGATTTTCACGATATTAGTCAATCAATTCGACGCAGCATAGTTAAACACGCAGCACAGCAAGGATGGGGTAAACGTCGTGTTAATGCTAAGTCTAAATTAGACGAACTTGAAAATACTCATCCTGTGGAAACTTCAGTAAATTCATCTGTACAAATGGATTTGTTTTAAAGTTACCAAAAATCCTCAGTTTACAACTTTAGATTTTCAACTGAGGATGCAAATATAGCAATCCGATTTGAGTTGTGAACATATAGTACAAGTGATTTGGTGAATTAGGATACTCAAAACCTTTATCTAGCTTGACTTATATTCATAGTACTCATGTTCTAATCATTCTATAATCATTTAGGATTGCTATATTATCAATTGATAATTCATAATTGACAATTTTTTATTCAAGGTGGTTAACCTCTGCTTTATTAGGAAAAATTCTATTTCCCACCTTTCTTCTTACGAATAAGGGAGAAATAATTGTCAATTATCAATTGGATTGTCCATTGTTGAAAAGTTTTATCGAATCTTGGAAATTTAAAGAAATTTAGAAGGAAGCTATTGCTTCGTTGTTTTTGATAATGAATCTCAATTGAATCATCATGAATATTCAACAAATTCAAGAAGTTTTAAATTATCTGATCCTGATAATTACAGCATCTTTTACCATCATAATGCTTGTTGATTTTGGATGGGGATTAGTGCATTTATGGCATGAAGTCTCTGTTCAAATTGAAGTTGGTTCTAACACTAACACATCTGAACAATCAAGCATTGAATTTCGTGAAACAACAAATGGCAATCTTAATCTTGAAAAAGAAAATTATCATTCACCTGCTAATAATAACTCTGTTGTTCATAGTTCTGCCAATATTGAACATAACAATGGTAATCAACTAAGTATATCAGATGATGATTTTACCAAAGTTGAAGAAGTGAATGAATCTACTATTTGTACTAACCTTGAAGATGACAATAGTAATCAACTAAGTGTATCAGATGATGATTTTACCAAAGTTGAAGAAGTGAATGAATCTACTATTTGTACTAACCTTGAAGATGACAATAGTAATCAACTAAGTGTATCAGATGATGATTTTACCAAAGTTGAAGAAGTGAATGAATCTACTATTTGTACTAACCTTGAAGATGACAATAGTAATCAATCAAATGATAGCACTTCTTTACAAGCAGAACTCGAAGTCAACAATTCAATTACTGTTGACATAGACAAAATTGATTTACGCACAGCCAGAAAAATTGCTAGTGCCATTAAAAAATCTACAAACCCCAAGTCTGACTTAATTATCAAACAGAAAGTCAATGGTAAAAACGTTCCTTTAGGTTGGTTGCAAGCACAAATCAAAAATCGTTTAGAAATCGCACCAGAAATTGTTCAACCAATTATTCAAGAATTAGCTCCTAATGCAATTCATGATTCTGACCAAGATATCCAACCACATCATATTTTACAGAAAGATAAGCCTCAGTGCCAAGTTGGTTAATTGAATCAAGCGAATAAGAGAGAGATTTTATATATAAATCTCTCTTTTTTTATTAAATAAATGCCAACTAATACTCATGAAGAACCAAATCAATAAACTTTATGAACTATTCCCCAAAATCCTCTGAATACCCAAAATACACTGTAGTCAAAGATGTTCCAACTCTCAAAAGTGTTATCAAACCTTTGTTTAAAGCAAAAGTTCTAGCTTTAGATTGTGAAACTACAGGACTAGATCCTTTAACTGATACAATTCGATTAATTCAAATAGCTGTACCTAATTATCCGGTTGTAATAATTGATTTACCAACTATTTACAAACGCAATAATATGGAACAAAAAACTGGAAATAAATGCACTAACATTAGTCGTTTACTACTTAACAAACTCCTCTGTAATTCCGCTTTGAAAATTGCTCATAATGCCAAGTTTGAATGGCAATTTCTCACTCAAGCTGGACTGCAAATTGCTGGACGTTTCTTTGATACTCAACTAGCTTACCAAGTTTTAAATGCTGGCATTAAAACCAGTGCATCTTTAGAAAATGTCGCTCGTAAACTGTTACGTATCCAAATAGATAAAACCTTACAAACTAGCAATTGGCATCAATCTCTGACTTCAGAACAATTACAATATGCTGCTTTAGATGCTGCTATTTTACTCGACTTTTACCCAATTTTAATCAAGAAATTAAAACAGGCTAATTTGCTAAAAATTGCCCAACTTGAATTTCATTGTCTGCCTGTTGTTGCTCAAATGGAACTCAATGGAATGTTGTTTGATTTGTCTCAATTGCATAAGTTGGGTGCAAAGTTAGAAACTGATAAAGTCAATGCACTTCAACAACTTAAACAATTGCGTTTGGTGGGTAAATCTCAATTATCTCTGTTACCAGAATTGACTGATACTGTTAATCCTAATTCTTCTCAACAAGTTTTAGCTGCTTTCCAGGCTATGGGTATTCCTGTCCAATCAACTAATCAAAAAGATTTAGTACCTTTAGTAGCTCAATATCCTATTATTAAGGCTCTTTTAGACTATCGTCACCTTGCTAAAATTACTGCCACTTTTACTGAAAGTTTACCTAAACATATTCACCCAAAAACTGGGAGAATTCACCCTAATTATTATCAATTAGGAGCAAGGTCTGGGAGATTTTCCTGTCGTCAACCACCTTTACAAACTATTCCCCGTGATGCTGCTAGAAGTTGTTTTATTGCTGCACCTAACTACCAAATACTGAAAGCTGATTATTCGCAAATTGAATTAAGAATAGTAGCGCGTCTTTCTGGTGATGCCAAGATGCAACAAGCATATCGTCAAGGTGCTGACTTGCACAAACTGACTGCTGCTTTGGTAACTGGTAAGGTGATCACGGAGGTGACAGAGGAAGACCGCAGACTGGCTAAAGCAATTAATTTTGGACTGATTTACGGTATGGGGGCTGCCAAACTTCGCATTTATGCTGAAACTAAGTATGGTGTGACAATGACACTGGATCAGGCGAAGGCTTTTAGAAAGCGGTTTTTTGATGCTTATTCTGGTGTAACTAAGTGGCACGAAACGATTAAGCAAGCATATCTGCGGGGTATTAAAGAAAGTCGGACTTTAGCAGGGAGAAGACGAAGATGGGCTGATAAACCCAGGTTTGCTGAAATGCTCAATCATCCTGTACAAGGGTTGAATGCAGATATTAATAAGTTGGCGATGGTGAAGCTTGTTAAGCCGTTAAGTAGAACTAATGCAAAGTTGATCTGTGTTGTTCATGATGAAATTGTGCTGGAATGTCCAGAGAATGAGGTGGAGCGAGTGAGCAAAATGCTACACAGATGTATGGTTGCTGCGGCTCTTAAGTTTCTTAACCCTGTGCCTGTAGTGGTGGATGTTACAGTAGGTGATTCCTGGTAACTACGGAACTTAAACTTAAACAAAAATTGTCTTGATGCTCCCGCTCTATAAAGGGACGGGATATTACGGCAATTCGATAAAATCAATGTAAATTCTGTTAAATTGGGCTAAAATTTGAGAGCTAAATAGCAGTTAATCTCTTGCCATGAACCCCTACGCTATCCTTAATCAGAGCAAATATCAGCGTGTTAGTGATGGCATAATCCGACCCTTGCTAGAAAACTGCGAGACTGCCTCACATATCCTTATCTTAGTTTGGCCACAACTTGGAGATTTTGATAGTCTTGAATATGCGTGGTGGTTACAGCGCGAAGCTAAAAATTTGACAGATAAAAAACTCGCTATTCGTGCGGTGGGCATAGGCAATCTCGCTTCTGGCACAAAATTCTGTGAATATACAGGATTTCCGCCGGAAAATTTATTTGTTGAACCGAATGGAGAACTACATCGCCAACTCAATCTCTATTCTGGTCTGAATATTTCTCTCCCTGGGCTTGCTGAGTCTGGGAAAGCTTGGCTAAATCTAATTTTGATGTGTGCAGGGATTGGTAGTCCGGGAACGCTGGCGGAAGTTTTTCGGGGATACAAGGGAGACCGCAAAGCCCCTCAACTCATTGGGGATGATGAAATCATTCAAGGTACTCCTCTACCTGCTTTCCAAGGCTCGTTTTTCCAATTAGCCGGCGGAAGTGGCTTTCAACGCCCCTTTGAGTTAGCTACTCTGCGGCTACGGAATATGGTGGAAGTTCTCAGAAATTGGCAGACTTATGTGCCGAATTCTGCCTACTTAACTCAGCGTGGTGGTACTTTTTTGTTTGATAGCAAAGGTGAGTTACTTTACGAACATCGAGATCCAGGAATTCTCGGCTTTGCTGCTAATATGAGCCAACCCCTATCATTTTTATCCTTGATCGAAAACTGTGCGTAAACTATTGACTACGTACATATGTCTGCTTGTAGCCTTCTTAATGTTTGGGGAAAAGGGGAGATACTCAAAATCTGAAAGCTATATATGATAAGCTTTTTCAGGTTTTATTTCAGTGGTTGCCCTGATTTCTGCTTAATGCCAAAGATGGTTAATCACCATCGAAATTTTCGCTCGCTCTCCTGAATAGAGATATCATTAATGCTGGCAAAACGCCGCATCATCAGCCCGTTTTCGGCAAATTCCCAGTTTTCATTGCCATAGGCGCGATACCAAGAACCAGAATCATCGTGCCATTCATATTCAAATCGCACCGCAATCCGATTATCCATAAAGCACCAGAGTTCTTTTTTTAAGCGGTAGTCTAGTTCTTTTGCCCATTTGCGTTGAAGAAACTCTTTAATAGCGGTTCGGCCACTAAAAAAATCGGAGCGATTCCGCCACTGAGAATCTTCCGTGTATGCCAGGACAACCCGCTCTGGATCACGGGTATTCCAGGCATCTTCAGCCGCTTGGACTTTGGCTTGAGCGGTTTCTAAGGTAAACGGAGGCAGAGGGGGTTTAGTTTCCATGAAGCCATGTTCCTGAATCTGTGTGCAGCTTAATAGTTATTTCTTATACTCGATTAATCATTTCTTACCAAGAACCAGTATGAGCGAGAAAGGGTGAGAATTCAGGATTTGACCAACGGAGGGGAAGACTACCTTCCACCCGATATCCCTGCTCAACATAGAAGCGTAACAATCGCTCTGCCCCTTGATATCTGCTAATTTCAGCCCCTTCCCAAATTACTTTGGCGGTGCCTGTGAGGTAAAGCAAATTACCCTGAGAAAAATCTACAAACAGTAATCCCGCACGGGGATTTAACTCCAAGTTACCGAAAGTATTAAAATGACAATTGCCTGAAAAATCAGGAATAGTCAAGGTGCAATCGTCGTCCACCCGCACGAAACCAGCTTTGCCACCGCGATGGGAAACATCTACACCTCCAGCCACGCCCGCCGATTCATCTTGATAGGCAGTGGCAATGAAAAATGTATCAGCTTCCCTAATCATGGCTTGTTCCACGTCTCCCAAGGTTGTCACCTGATAAACTGGTTTGGGTACTGCGGCATCATACTCGTCTAGCTCAAACATCCGGGACTGAATGTATTGGGGACAGTTACCAAAGCTTTGCCCCACCTGTACCTCAAAGCCATCTACATGGGTTTGTATGACTGTCCCATTTAGACGATTCCGACGACGAGAGTGTAGTTCAATGCCGAGAAAGCCAATGTTAATGCCGGCAGCGAGTGTGGTTGTCAGGGGATCGCCAAAGAGCGGTTTGGACACAATCTGCACGGTACGACTATCAGTTGTGGAAATAAAGCCCGGTTTTCCCACTAGAATCGAAGCCCAAAGATTATCGGCTGTATCAACTGTTCCGACAATCACTAATGGCAGTTGGGCAAAGAATTGCCGATGCTGATCGGGGAGATAGTCTCGAATCATTCGCCGTCCTTGCTTGTCTATCTGCTCCTGCGCTCCAAATCGAGCCTGAATTGCCAGTTCACCTGCGTGAAAGGGTGATTCGGTACGTGACCAGCCTGGGTTTGCCATCGTGTTTTGCTCCTGAAATTAAAGAAACTTCTACCGTAATTCAGATAAGATCACCTTGCTAATCGCTCTTCCAAACTCTAATAAGCTATGTGCCTTTGCTAGATTTGTGATATTCAAAACGCCTATATTTTTAGTACAAAATTGCTGTGTTAGAAGATTGAGAGCTTAGACTGCCGGAAATTGCCAAGATTTTCATCGGATCTCCTCTGCTTTCCCATAGGCACGTTTTACGGCTGGAAGCCTGGTTGGTTTTTTACCAACAAACAATCCGCTCATCAACTACATGATATTCACTATTATTACCAGGACGGGTAAAGCTGCCTGCATAGTAGACCTCATCACCGGGTTTAAATAGAGTGACTTTTTTGCCAACAGCCTCAACAATTCCGGCTGCATCCAATCCTAAAATCTGTGAGGGATGTTGCATCTGAGGGGATGCGCGAACTTTGTAATCCACTGGATTGACGGAAATGCCTTGAACGCGAATGAGTAAGTCCCTGGGTTCGGGTATTGAAGTTGCCATTTCAGTTTCAGCAAACCATTCTGAAGAATTGATAGATTGAGATGAATTCAAGATTATGGCTTTCATTGTCTAGATTCCTAACATGGGAATATAACCAGGAAGTTGTTTAACCCGTTCAATCCAATTCAAAACATGAGGATAGGTATCAAGTTCAATCTTGCCATCTCTTGCTAGAGCAATATAGGGATAGATAGCAACATCAGCGATTGTAGGATGCTCAAATTCTAACCAATTGCGTGTACTTAAATGCTGCTCAAGTTGCTTGAGAATAAATTCGGCTTTTTGGGTTGCCCGTTCAATATTTATGTTAGTTCCAGCCCCAAATAAATAGTAGAGACGAGCATTTTCTGGACCTTGACGCACTTCACCCGCAGCCGTTGATAACCAACGAATTACCTGTGCCATCGGTAGTGCATCCACAGGTAGCCACTGTTCACCGCCATATTGTCGAGCTAGATAGACCAGAATTGCTTGTGCATCAGCAAGTTGTGTTTCTCCATCTACTAACAAAGGCACTTGTCCAAATGGATTGATTGCTAAGTATTCTGGTGATTTGTGTTCACCCTTCATTAAATCAACTCTGATCCATTCATATTCAAGATTGAGCAGTGACAGCATTAAATGGGCTTTGTAGCTGTTACCAGAGATTTCGTGACCATGCAGTTGAATCATTGTGGTTTCTCTTTTGATTATTGCTCTATACCGTTCGTTCGGTACAACTAAAATATATCGAACGAACGGTACAATTGTCAATAGATAAATCAAATTTCTATTCCATGTCTAAAGAAACCTATGTACCAACGCTGCTAAAACTATTTCGCCAGTTTGGTTATGAAGGTGTAACCCTCTCAAAAATTTCTCAAGCGACAGGGTTGGGAAAAGCGAGTCTTTACCATCATTTTCCAGGTGGTAAGGCTGAGATGGCGGAAGCGGCGCTCACTCATGTTAATCAGTGGCTAGAGACGAGCATTTTGCAGATCCTCAATGGAGAGGAAATCCCCATCGCAAAATTCCAGTCTATGTGTAAGGAAGCGAATTACTTTTTCAATGAAGGGCAAAATTCCTGCCTGTTGGCAGCTTTGGTCTTGGCACAATCGAGTGATGATCTGTTTCACTCACAGATTAGTTTGACATTTTCTCGGTGGATTGAGGCGATCGCTAAAGTTCTCATCACCGCAGGATTAGATGAAACCTTAGCCAAGGAACGCGGAGAAGATGCCATGATTGCCATTCAGGGCGCATTGATTCTTTCCCACGGATTGCGAGATTTTGCTCCATTTCAGCGAATAATTAAACAATTACCGCAACAACTCTGTCGGGATATTCAAAGCTGACAGAATTATTGTTCTTGTGAAGGCATCAAAAAGGGGGTAGTTAGGCGAATTTGGAGAGCGATTTTATCTGATGGGGTGACAACAGAGGTATTAAAAAACCAGTGCTTGCTACCGCTTCTTTTGCTCAATCCTCAATTCTTGTATCGCTTTCTTATTTGCCAAAATTGACAGAAGAATGATAATTCCACTGCACCGGATCTAATTGATAGTAAAGTTGTAGCTGCTGATAAACTGCCGGATCATGAGATAACAATTGGTGTGGTTTTTCAAAGAAAGTCTCAGTCGCTACAGCAAAAAATTCTGCGGGATTCGTTGCCCCATAACTATCTATAACATTATTGACTCCTTGGAGAACATCGTTACAAAGTTGTTGATATGCTTCGCTCATCACTTTAGCCCAAATCGGATAGTCTGAGTTGCGTTGTAAAATCGGTACACCTTCAGCTTTACCATCCTCTTGATCTAATTGATGGGCAAATTCATGCAGGACAACATTATGTCCATCTTGCCAATTAAGAGTATCATGCTTTATCTGTTCCCAAGACAATATTAACTGGTCTTTTGTCCATGATTCCCCTAATCTGGCGACACGCCTTTCCTCAACAACATAATTGCTAATAGCAGCCGTTTCTTTAACAATATAGGCGCTGGGATAAACCAGAACTGAACGCAATTTTGGAAAGTATTCTCCTCGTTCATTGAGTAAAAGTAAACAGGCAACAGCGGCAATGATTATTTTCTTTTCTTCTGTTACCTGTAATCCTCTACAGCCAATAAATTGCTTCTCTGTTAAAAATACTTGAATATGTCCTTGAAGTCGCCTTCTTTCATCTGATGATAGATAGAGATATATGGGAAAATTATTTTCAATAATGGCATTCCAAAGAGGAGGAAAAGGACGATGTTTGAGACCATTTCTTTTCCTTTTAATGAGAATGGGATTAACTAAAATTCCCGTAATAATTAGCCCAATGATTAAAAAGAGAATTATTGTTTCAATCATTGATTTTTGGTCGCATTACTGCCATAAATTATGAAATTTTAAAATCATATATAGGAATTATATTTGATTATTGAAAACACTCTGTACACTTCCTCTGTTCCCTGTTAAAAGTTCCCTGTTCACTCTCTACACAGATAATTTCACAAATCAAATACCAATTCTATATTAGCTAAATTGTTGAGGATAAAACCAGCTTATTCAAATAACTCCCGATGCTGATAAGCAAAGCGTGAAACATCCTGACTCGACACAGGTTGAGCATAAATAGCCTGATTGCGAATCGCTTGCATCTGTTCTGATTCTCGTTCCATTGCCGGAGTAAATTGCGATCGCTGTTGTAGCAAATCCTCAAACTCAATTTGCCCCGGTCTACCTTGAGCAAAAGCATTCTCAGCACAACGACGGACAGCATTACCAATTTCGGCTGGAGTGCAAATTCTATACTCAGCCAACAGCCTCCGCCATTGCTCATCACTCCAAGGTGAATCATTACCTAGAAAAAGTGAAAAATACTTAGCTAAATGTAAATTGAAAACTTCGTATCTTGCCCCCTCATGGGGTAAATCTACAAAAAACACATCATCAAAACGACGGACTAATTCCGCAGGTAGCATTTCTAGACGGTTGATAGTGGCAATCGTATAAACAGGTTCTTGGTGTTCCTGCATCCAAGTTAACAATCCCGCAGACAACCGCCGGGCAACACCTCCATCTGCATTCGAGTCCCAGCCAGCAAAACCCTTATCAAAATCATCCCAGTAGAGAACACAGGGAGCAAGGGATGTTACCAAAGCAATAAATTCCTTTAAAGCTCGGTCAGGATGAGGACTACCCAATAGTACACCCCAATTAGCGGCTAACAGTGGCAAGCCCATTTTCTTGGCTGCTAACTTGGCAGATAAACTTTTACCTGTTCCTGGTGGTCCCCATAACAACATTCCTGTGGGAAACTGCAAATTATATGTTTGTGCTTCTGGTTGCAGCAAACAGGTAATAGTCTCCAACCTTGTTGCCAATAAATCTAACCCCGCAGATGAAGGGATATCCGGTTGAGCAATGTACTCTAAACCCCGTCCCTTTAATTTGTTAACTTTATGATTAAGAACTAATTGGGCGATATCCTCAAGTTGATCTGCAAAACCTAAACATTGTTTCAGTAGCAAATTTATCTCGCCTACAGGCAACCCCTGACAGGCACGAATTAGCAATTGCAGTGCTTGGTTGGTTGAATTTGTTTTTGAGTAAGGATAGCCATTGGCTAAAGTCGAGTGCGAACAACAATCAAAAAACTGCTGTACAATCAGTTCTACCTGCTGTTGGTTTGGCAATGGATTAGACAGTACAGGAATAAAAGGCTGTAATTCTAGAGGTAGTTGAACGTAAGTTTCTAGTAATACCCAATAATTATCTTGCTGACTCCACAAGGCTTGATGATAAGCATTCAGTAATTGATAGCTAAGTTTTTGACTAATTTGGCTACCATTATCTTCCTGTAACACTCCCTCCAACAAATAAATACCTGGTTGATAGTCTGACAAAAGATACTGAAGAATATCCTTATTGTTACCCCTATCAGTTGACTGTAAGATGTACTGACCTTGATGCTGAATTAATTGTTGTAGTTCGCAGTAACCGGGATTCCAGAGAAAGACTGACAAAGATTGCTCCTCACCCCAATGGTAATACTGCTCTAAAATCTGCATTCTGTCAGGCGTATGATATTCCACAGCCACAATTGCCGTATTTTGGTTAGCTAAAGCAGGCCAGTCTGTCAACTTCATGAGTTTGATTTTAACGACTTCCTTTCCCCTTGTAGAGCAAATTGATTACTGATGCCTTAGCCTTATGGACAATTATTAGTGACCAGTGGGCTATGTTTATTACCTGAATAACAGCGATATCTATTCCAGTAATAGAACCCTATCACCAAACTTAGCCGCCAGTTTGCGATTCCTACGGAGCGCTTCGCTATCATAAGTCAACACCTGAGTATCAGATTGAATTGCTGCTGCCACGAATAAAGTATCGTAGAATGAATGATTTTCCTGGACTGCTAGTTTTAGAGCAACATCTCGAATTTGAGAACTGGAAATCATGACATCAACCAATGCTTCAGCATCTTGCATTGTATCTAATCCCATTTGCAATGGTAATTGTCGAAATTGTATCCATTGCCAAATTACATTGCCCAACTCGGCAAACAACGAATCAGGCACCACAATCTGATCTACACTTTCTAAAGCAGCGAGCGCCTGTTCATACTTATTCTCTACGTGCAAGAGGGCATAGGCGAAAACCATCGTATCAATTACCATCAAGGTCGTCCTTCTGATTTCCAAGACTGCACCCGAATTTCTGCTTCCATCGGTAATACCTCCGCTCGTTGACGAATACGAGCAAGCACTTCATCCCTTTGCCCATAACGTTTTTGCAACAAATCGCGGACTTCTTGCTCCATCGAAACCCCCTTTTGTGCCGCCAAGCGTTTAATGCGCTCAAGCAACTCATCAGATATATTGCGAATCGTAATTGTTGCCATACTGCCTCCTTTGCTAGTGCTGGTCTACTACCAGATCATTACCTAAATGATAGCACTTTGCTGGCATTCGAGTAGTTTAAATGGTTGTCACAGCAAAGATAGATTTGAAATTTCCATCATGAAATTGGAAATAAATGGAGATGAAAGCCGCGATTGCGGCAAGGAGGTGAAAATTTCACTTTTTTAAAGGAGTTTGTTAAATGGCAATCGCCAAAACTCGTACTAACGGCAATACTCGCCATACAGCTAATGGTAAAGTATCAGCGAAAACAAATAACACAGCTACCGCAACTAAATCTAAGGCAGTAAAGGCTTCACCACAACAGGAAGCATTAGCCTTATTGAAGGAATTGCGGAATTTAATCTTCAAAGAGTACGGGATTAAATTACAGTTACGAGACTCCAGAATTTCTACCAAAATCGGTCATGCAGCCCGTGAAAAACTCGGACTTGATATTGCTGCTCAAGTCAAAAAGAAAGGCGGTAATAAAAAGTTCGATTGGCAGAAATGGAACAGCAAATTATTTCCTAAATTGTTTGGACAACCAGATGCCCTCAAATATCCACCAGAAGTAGTTGCTATTTTCATGAGTATGCTGTACGACACAATCAGCAAAGACCCGGAGCAAGCAATAGCTGATTTAGTCGAATTCAACCGGGCATCACTAGAACGTCGCAACTCATTCCAAGAACAAGAAGTGGAAGAACTGGATGATTTAGATAATGAATTTGACGAGGACTTGGACGAAGATGAGGATGATGACGATGAACTCGATGAGGACTTGGATGAAGATGACGATTTAGATGAAGATGATGAGGATGATGACGATGACGAATAATTGATTCTCAACAAGTGACAGAATTATAACTACAAATAACCATGTATTGCTACCAACAATACAGGTTATTTTTTTATTGATTTTGAACAAAATAATGCAGAAAAATCAGAATTATCAGGTTTTTAAATATCTCAAACATTTTTTTAAATTTATAAATTGTCATTGTCTAAATGTGGAATAAATTAGAAATTAAAATCATCTAATTTCAGTTTAAAAACACAAAAATTTATCCCATGAGCCATAGCTTGTATGACCAAGTAAGAATCATCCGCCAAGTTATGCTAACAGGAATGCCTATAAAAAACTAAATCTAGTAAAACTTTGGAAAGAATCAACGAATGGAAATTTCAGCGAATTGCATCTTTCGATGCGGTTTCTATGAGAAAAACAGAAAATATTAAGGAGTAATTCTCATGCTTAAGACTCGCAAAGCCACTAAAACAGCCTCTAAAACTAAAAAACACATTCCAGCTTTAGAGCGAGTAATTACTTATCAGGAAAAAGTCCACTTGATGGTAATTGAGGTATTACGGGAAGAATCGGGGAGAGAATTAGCAGCTACCGCCCGATTTAATGAACAAGAGTTTGATTGGGAAAAACATAACACACAGTTTCGTAACGATTATCTAAACACACCATTGAAAGAATTGGTGAATTATGCCCGCAAACTTTACGGCTTGAATAATCTGGATGAAATTCGAGATAGACGTGCTGCTCATAAAGCTGCTCGTTCTAAACGCATGGAGGGACTTAATGGTTTAAGTAATAACTCAGATGACTGGATAGATGACGATTTTGAACAGGATGAAGATGACGAAGATTTAGAGGTTGAAGATTAATTATTATGCCCCGATTCCAATAATTCGGGGCATTTCATTGGAGAGCGTAGCTAATACAACCAACAGAATTGAAGACAATAATTGCAACTGAATTTTAGCAATCAAAAAGTGAATTTTAATTCAGAAGGCATCTGTCGATGCTATCTATGCGAGATCCAAGTAAGTAATTCGTTAATCAAAGGACAATACTATGAAACGTAATCATCAACAAACTAAAGTTTTAGAAAAAGCGATGGAATATCAAGGTCAGCAAAATCCAATTAAACGGAAACGTAATCAACAAGAAACCAAAGCTTTGGAAAAAGTAATGGGATATCAAGATAAAGTACGATTAATGGTACTCGAAGTTTTACGAGAGGAAAGTGGACGAGAACTTGCTGCTAAAGCCCGGTTTAATCAAGAAGAATTCGATTGGAATCAACACAACACAGAGTTTCGCCAGGATTATGCTGATACTCCCATCAATGAACTGTTAGCTTACGCTAAACGTTTCTATGGATTAAAAGATTTGGACGCAGTACGCGAACGACGCAAGGCTCACAAACAACAACGTGCAGCTAGATTTGCTGAAGCATCTTAAGTATCTACTGGTGAAAACAGCAGCCCCACATTTTAGTGGGGTAACTTTTTGCCCACCCACCCTCACCCGTAAAAACTGTATTTTCGAGGCTAAATTCGCATAACCACACCTGAACGGACGGACACCACTACCGTTACAAAAATTAAATTTACTTAATATTTCGTTACGATAAGGGCATTGAGAGAAAAAACAAACTTCTCAATGCCCATGTCACAGGTAAACGCCATGAATAGCACAATTCGGGTTGGCAACCTTTTTGGAATACCTTTTTATATACATCCGTCCTGGTTTTTAGTTCTAGGTTTGGTAACTTGGAGCTATAGCAGTGGACTAGCGGCACAATTTCCCCAATTAGGTGGGGGATTGCCTTTGGTACTAGGATTGATGACGACACTGTTGTTATTTGGCTCAGTTGTCGCCCATGAATTAGGACACAGCTTTGTCGCTATTCGCCAAGGAATTGATGTTAAATCAATTACACTGTTTATATTTGGTGGACTGGCCAGCTTAGAAAAAGAATCACAAACTCCGGGGGAAGCTTTTTGGGTAGCTATTGCCGGACCATTAGTTAGTTTCTTGCTATTCGCTACAGCAACAACAGTTGGTTTTGCAACTGCTGCATCTGGACCATTGGCAGCTATCCTGGGTCTACTAGCTTCTGTTAATTTGACATTAGCTCTGTTTAACCTCATTCCTGGCTTGCCCTTAGACGGAGGGAATATACTTAAAGCAATAGTTTGGAAAATTACTGGTAAATCCTATAAAGGAGTGGTTGTTGCCAGCCGAATTGGACAAATCTTTGGTTGGTTAGCGATCGCTTCTGGTTTAATTCCTTTACTATTGTTTGGCAGCTTTGTTAACTTCTGGAACTTGTTAATTGGCTTCTTCTTGCTGCAAAATGCTGGTAATGCTGCCCAATTTGCTAGAGTGCAAGAAAAACTCACAGGGTTAACAGCAGCGGACGCTGTAAACAACGATAGTCCCATTGTCAAAGCGAATTTGAGTTTAAGAGAGTTTGCTGATCAACATCTCTTAAATGCTCAGGAATACCGTCGTTTCTTGGTGACAGATGAGGAAGGACAATTGCTGGGAGCAATATCAGTTGATGACTTGCGAACCATCCCAAATACATTATGGTCAGAAACTCAAGTCTTCCAAGTAATGAAACCAATTGAGCAGTCTAGCACCATACAATCGGATCAACCATTGCTGGAAGTAGTACGGTTACTCGAAACACAAAAATTATCAGCACTGACTGTAATTCGTGATAATGGTTTTCTGGTTGGCATTTTAGAAAAAGCTGCAATTATCAACTTACTTCAGAAGAAAGTACAAACAAAATTTGCATAACCTCTTCAATTCTCCAAATAAAAACTCAAAATTGCCTTGAAAAGAAAGCAGTTTTGAGTTTTTATGTTTGTAGCTAAGTAAGCTAATCGTTATCTATGTTTCCCGGCCAATTCCCTATTAGTATGGGTTTTTAGCCAAGTTTTATGTAAATTAAATGCTGATTAGCTTGTTCAAAAAATATGCGGCTACAAAGCTGTAATTATTGAATTAAGAAGACAGCTATATATCCGCTCTAAAAAACTTACTCAAAACTAGATACATCGGGATAAACAAGACATTTGAATGTATGGTTAATTTACGTCATGGACGGAACTCCAGACATGAATTTAGGTTGAAAAATCACTTTTTCTTCACAGGTACAGGTAGAGGTTCACAACCAACACCACCAAACGTGGCAATTCTTTGACTAGAAAACTGACTTGTTCTAATTTATCTTATCGAGAAGCTGATATATTCCATATTGCGGCTGTTAATTTTTGTCTAAAAACAACATAGCAGCCGATATCTTATAGTTTTAGTTCATATCATAATAATGTTCATAGTAGTATTTTTCTAATTCATCTTCTATAACATCATAATATTCATCATATTCATCACATTTCAAAAGATTTTTTTCATATACAGAATTCCATAACTCTGAAGTAATATCTTTGCTTAAATCAAGATTCCATTTTTGTTCAAACCAATTTTTTGCTTCGTCGCAAATATGTTTATCTGTGAAATAACAATTTAGTTCTCTTATAGTGTTTGTTAACCCATTTCTTGTAAGGTTGCTACTCCCTATAAAAATACTATTTTCGTTCTCAAGATTTTCATGTGTGAAAATATATATTTTAGAATGAGTATTTGGTATAAGTTTAACAGTTAACTTCTTTGTCTGTTCACCAAATTGTAGAAACTGAACTAATTTATTTAAATTTTGAGTTTCTTTTTTTAGATTAATATCTTTGTGGAAAAAATCATCAAAAAATAATGTTTTATTAATATCATTATTTTCTCCTGTTCCTACTAACAATCTAATAGTACCATTATTTATATATAAAATATCTTGTAAAGATTCTACAATTAAACACCACCCACTAAATTTAAAATAACCAACACAAATATCAACTTGTATAGAATTTTTGATCAATTCATTTAGTTTTTTTAAAAAAGATTCGTTTTCATTATCAAATAAATTTTTCATATTAATAATTTTCAAACATCCTGTAAATGAAATTGAACAATGTTGTTATACTCACATCTTGCA
>NZ_KB235895.1:0-31186 GCF_000332135.1 Anabaena sp. PCC 7108 | reverse complement strand
TCAATCAGTTCTGATTCATGGGAATTTAACTTAGGTCAAAAGCCATTAATAGGAATAGTTAAATTAGCTATTGGTGGCGCGGTTTCATTTTCCGGTACAAGTAAAATCACTTCAGAAATTATCCAGACTAAACAGGCGATCGCACAAACTTACCAAGAAATTAGAAGTAGTGAGGGGTTAAGTTTTCAGTTGCCAGATATGGGGATGAGTTTATTAATAGCGTTATCTGGAGTAGTGCTACTAGGAATAGTTAAAAATTTTTCATCTACCAATAATACAGGAGACAAAGATAATGAAATTTAGAGGTAATTGGAACTTCTTTGAAATATTTATAAGCGGTTTGTTTACTGCAATAACTATTAACTACTTAATCACTGGATTTGCAGACATTGTACACAATATCAATTCAGTCTTGATATGGGTTCATAAGTCTGGTTTAGGTGTGTACCTTTATAAACTTTTTGGAGGTAGATAATGCAAGAAATACAGGAATTTAACCAACAATTAGTTAAGCAACGACGTAGTTCTAGTATCCTTATAGGTATTTTACTAGCATCAGGTTTCATTGCATCAGTTCCGATGTTCTCAGATAGCATTAAACATGAGGAAACCTTGTATTGTAATGTTAAAAGCAGTTGCCGTCCATCCAAAATCAAGAGAGGAATATCATTTTTAGTTGATAGAGAACGCAGAAACCAACTATTTGATAATAATATTAATGTTGTCAAGATTCTGCCACCTGAAGATGATAAAGCAGTATCTTATGGACTAGCTGCTAGTTTGTTCCTGTTATCTGCTTATGGAGTGAGTAAAGCACTTACTGATAGTCAGGAGAAATCAATACATAGTCAATTTAAGTTGCTTAAAATCAAGGCACTGGAGACGGATATCATAGAACAAAATCACATTGATATATTTCAGTTTTCTAAGCAAGGTCAAGCCGAAGTTGCTAAACAGTCTATTGCTAGGGAAGTGCAAAAGGCAATTCAAAAAGAAAAGAGTGAGGGTGAATTACAGCTTGATTATTTTAACGGACAATTACAAGGTCAATTATCCCTAAAGGGTCATCAATTGCAGTTAAGTGAACTTGATAAAGAAACTGCTAAGAATAACCTTGAGACTTTGGAGACGCAAAGGAAGATTGACAAACTAAATAAACCAGTCCAGGACGCTAAAACTCCTACACCCAATGAGGAATTAAAGAATAGTTTGACTGAAGTTTTGAAGGGTCATGAGGACGGCTGGTTATGGACTGTGATTAAAGCAGCAAAACCACTGTGGATTATTGGAGAACAGGGAACAGGGAAAACTAACACATCTGTAGCGATCGCACTAATCAGAAAATATTGCTTAAATATCCCAGTTTATAGGATAGCTGACAGACATTTAAACGGTGCTAATAGTAAAGTTTGGAAGTTACTAGAGGCACAGCTTAAAGCTGATAATGATTCTGCCATTATTGAAACTTTACAGGATACCTACGAACGACGTTTAGAACGGATAGGACAAGATTTAGATGATAAACAATCGGAACAGTTCCTACTTGATGAATTTACTCACCTGAAGGATCTTGATAAAGAAACTGTACAACGGTTTATCAAATCCACATTTAGCGATACCAGAAAAGCTAAAGAAAGGTTTATTGGCGTTACCCACTTAGGAACTAATGAAGCCTTTGGAGAAGGTACAGACGCAATGAGAAAAGCTGGTAGTATATTGATTGAAAAGTTTTCAGCAGATGGGGATAAGCCATTATCTAGGGTAGTTATTAAACACGGTTTAGTTGATGCAGATGGTAATAAATTGAAGGACGTTGAGTATACATTACCTAAATGGTTTGAAGCTAATAAAATCTATCAGCATTTTAACGGCAAGCCAATTAATTTTGATGAGTAAAACATTACCCATTGCTACATAATAGGAAATATCCCATTAACTTATTAGCTAATGGGATTTGTTGTAAATCCTGAGTTATTTTACCATGATTGAATATAGTTACTGGGGTGGAGATAACGAACCAACAGAAAACCTAAAAACTACAAAACAACTAGCAGAATTAGGTTTAAAAGGTATTAAACCAGCAGGTTATATAGAAACCAGAAAATATACAATTAAACTCTATGATATTAATGATAACAACTCGGTAAAACCTAAAAAACAACCCACTCTTAAACAACTAGAAGCACTTAAAAAAGCACGAATTGAAAGCAGAAAAAAGGCATGGATTAAACGTTATGGATGGATTGATCAGTACAGGGTAGATGCCGTAAAACGGTCTAGAGAGTTGTTAGCAACTCCTGATAGTTGGGTTATTCTGGATATAGAAACAACCGGACTTTACAACTGTGAAGTTATAAAGATAGCAGTTATAGATGGACACAAAAATATATTACTAAATACAAGGGTAAAACCTACAATTCCCATTGAATATGAAGCATATCAAGTACACGGAATTAGTGATAATGACTTGATTTATGCCCCTTCATTTAATGTGATTTATCCACAGTTGAAAGCAGCAATTAAAGATAAATTAGTTCTCATTTACAATGAAGATTTTGATAGGAACGCTATAGCACATTGCTGTAAAATTCGTTCCCTGCCACTATTGCAATATCAAACATCGTGCATGATGCACCTGTACGCTGGTTGGTATGGGTGCTATTCAGAATATTGGAATGATTTTCAATGGCAAAAATTACCCGGTGGCAATCATACAGCCTTGGGCGATTGTTTGGCAGTTTATGGGATTTTAGAAAAAATGGCTAATGATTCAGATCAGCCAAAATACCCAGACTTTGAGGATGCACCAAAAGCAGATGATCAGGGTGATGATGATATTCCGTTTTAAACCGTGCTTAATTTAATTGTAGAATCAAAATTAAACCACCTATCCGTAATTGGTAGGTGGTATTTTATTATTTAATTTTCACTTTGATATATTGGCGTAGATATAGCGAAGCTGTCACCAGGGGCAAGATAGCCTGAAACTCTTGATATATATAGGTTTCAGCGATGTTTGAGTAAAATTAACACTTTGGCACAAATCTTGGGTATCTATAGCTACAAACCCCAGAGTATTTATTAACTTTATTTACAGGTTTTACAGCTTAGATGATGAGCATCTTTTGGTGTGAATTGGCTGAAACTCTTTGAGAGAAAGCTTTGTAGCACTCTTCGGCTACTCCTATTACAGAGTATTTAGAATACTCTTTATTAGGCAAGAAGCAATTATGGGGTGAAAAGTATCAGTGCATTCATGCAGAAATTCTAGTTCAATGTCAAAAAGCTATAACGTAGATATAGCACAGTTTCCAGACTATCTTGCCCCTCATGACAGCTTCGCTATATTTACCCCATATTGCCTATAAATTTTACTATCACCCCTATTTTTGTATGGTGAGGATGATTCTAAAATCTCAATCTTCCCAATGCTTTGGAGTTCATTTAAAAGCTGTTCCCAGTGCTGCAAATCTTCCAATGTTCCGCTTATTCTTATATCGTTCATAGTGCCTATTTCACCCCAATGATTTTAAAACCTTTACTCTCACCACCTGACAACACAAAACCAGCACTTCTTAATACTGCGGCCGTCTTTCTAATTGTGCTGCCCTTGCTGTCAATTTTTTCCCCAACCAAAGATTCTAATTCCTCCTTATTGGTGGTTAAATTGCTCTTGCAGACTGCACCCAAAAACTGAGAAGTCAAGATGTTATGAGTTTGGGGGATAAGTCCCAGTAAAATTAAAATCTTTTCTTGTTTTTCTGACACTACCAAAATAGATCCGTCGTGCAGCATGATTGTGGGTTTGTCTTCCCCCGTCGTCATTGGTAATAGATCATTGGTGCTTATAGAGTCAATGAGATCGCTATCTTCTCCAGTTTCTTCTCCTGGTAATTGGTAATTATTGGGGGCTGAAGACGGGTCATTAATTGGTGATTGGGAACTAGGAACAGCAGCCGGGGGGACTAATTTTAATTCCTCAAACTGTTTTTTTAATCCCTGTAATTCCTCCAAAAGCCCGTTAAATTGCCCCATCGTAGCTTCGTAGGAAGTAGAGATCGCCTCCCCAATCTTCCCATCTTTTAATGAGTCATCTATCAGATTTTTAATAGTGTCTACATTGTCTACTGTTGTAAACTCTGTTAATTTTTCCTGTACAGCAGTTTCTATCAATTCCTTAATCTGATTAGTGTCTACTGTGTTGACAAACTGTATACTAGGCTTTTTTACATCTACACCCAAGGTATTTAATAGAAGTCTCTTAGCAGTCAAATTTAAGCTTTTTTCCCCATCTTCCTGATGTTGCCGTAACAGTTCCAATTCGTCATCTGTTAGGCGAAATGAGATAGGAGCATTGTTAGCAGTGGTCATAACGTCTACAGTGTTTACTGTTAGGTCTACATCATGAGTATAGCTACAGTGTTTACAGTTGTCTACATCATGTCAACACTGATAAGTAAACTAAATGTAAACACTGTAGACAAGATAAGTAACTTTAATGTTTACTATGTAGACATTTTGTAGACAAGTTGTTATATTGAATATGTAGACAGCAGTAAACAAGCTGTAAACAAAACAAAAGACGACCGCACAACTTACCAGGGAGAGCGATCGCCTTTAGTCCAAAAACCACAAAGGATTTTATTATGGCCATTCTAACGCAAGACAAACCCCAAACCCTCACCCTGACTTATTTTGATGGAGAATTTGATGCAATTATCGGACTTTCACCAATCACCACCGATTTAACCACCGACTACTACCGGGGTTATATTGCCGGAGTAAATGAGTCCGGTGTGACTCCTTTCTAGTTAACCCAAGTCCCCACCGGGGGACTAATTAAACGCTCTCCAGCACCACTAGACAAGGAATACCACCAATGACCCGAACTGAAGTAGCACGAATTAAAGCACTGCTAAGAAATACCTTTTGGCAGTTTGAAGATGAGTCAGATTTTGATATCACTCCTAAACTGGTAAGACAGTTTGCACAGTCCCAGCTACACCCTGACGTAATCGAAGCAACTGCTATTAATATAAGCGGTCGTGGGTTTTGGTTAAGAGTTGAGAAGTTATGCAACTTAACCATACACGCTAGACAATACATCTAAGCACTAAAGCATCATAATCCCTATCAAGTTAGTAGGGATTATTAAAACTCATGTTGTCAACTTCCAACGCCCGTTGGAAGTTGACACTTCCCACCAACAGCAAAACACAGCACATGGCACGTATTAAAGTCAATCCCTTAGCAATAGTTATTTACTGTCGAGTCAGCACTGAGGAACAGGGTAAAAGTCATCTCGGTTTGGATGCCCAATTAAGCGCGTGTCAACGATTATCTGAATATGAAGGGTTAGAAGTAATAGAAACTTTCTGTGAGGTGATCTCAGGTAAAATAGATCCAATGGCACGGCCTGTTTTTACGACAGCGATCGCTACTGCTCAACAACATGGTGCAAGGCTGATGGTTGCTAAGTTGGATCGACTGTCACGGGATGTCTATCATATTAGTAGCTTTATCAATGGCTACATGGTTAAGAATTGTCCAAAACTAATCATTGCTGAAAACCCTAACGCTGGTGAGTTCGAGCTAAACTTACGCGCTTCATTAGCACAGGAGGAAAGACGGCTGATATCAGAAAGAACTAAGGCAGCATTAGCTGTGAAACGTTCCCAAGGCTGTGAACTGGGTAAGGTAGGACGGGAAACTGTCACTGAATCTAGACGTGCTGCTACTCTTCAAGCTTTTGAAATTGCCCAAAAGCTACGGGCTGATGGTAAATCCTTGGATGCCATCGCACAACACCTTAATGAATTGGGCTTAACCACTAGCAGGGGGTCAGTATGGACTAGGCAGGCACTACACAAAAGGTTGAAAACCGTATAGTTCACACTCTTTATAATACAGTAGTCGTTTGCTACCTTGGATTTGGTAATTTACTTCCTTTTGACAAGTAAAGATTGTTGCTAGGGTAATCTATATACCATCTCCATACTATATAGACAGTAATATTTTATACATTACTATTTTTGCATGACTTATTCTGCTTCAGGTATTTCATGGGGCTTTTGTAGTTCCAATCTATGGGGTAGAGGGGACACTTTCCCTATCGCCGGCTTCCATTGCAAAACGTTTAAGCAATCTTTTGAACCGCATTCGCGCACATTTCATTGATTCCAGTTTGAAGTCAAGATTGTACAGATTGCAACGGTAAATAAAGAATTTACCTGATTTTGCTTGGTAGAAGCGTTTTGGTGTCATGAGGTGTCCGTTTCTTCTAGAGGCAGAACAAGCGCCATTTTTTTCAATTAATGTAATGGATTCTTGGTTTACCTGATAGTAAGAAACGTCTCCAGATTCCCAGGAATGGGCTTCATGCTCCAAGGCGAAGTTGATTTCTGCGTATTCTGGTTTTGTTTGCACAATTTGACGGGATTTAACCCCCATTTTGTCCAACCTTCTACGCATGGTGGTGGGATGACAAGCTAAATTCTCACTGATGCGTTTTTGACTCGCACCAAAGGGAATAAAGGTGTTGTCAGCCAGTATCCGGTTGTCGGTGACAGCTATCACCCCAGGTACAGTCTTTACCCCTCTTCGCAGTTTGGGAGAGGTGTCTGATGCCTGGTTGAAGATGTCATCAACGGTTGGAAGCTTGTAGAATTTGCGCTCTCGCCTGTTGAGAGAATGTGTAGCGGCGTAGCGAGAGCGTGATTGCATATCTTGGGTGGCTAGGGCTGTGGCTACATTTTTCCTGCCATTTGACTCCAGCAACATTTCTAGCGGGATTGTGGAGGTAGCGCCCCAGTTTTTAATTCCGAATTTTAGACAGGTAGGAAATAACCCACCTAACCATACTGTTAATTGGCCATTCTTCCAGTTGTAGCGGCGGAAGATACCCAGAGATTGTCCCTGGTTGAGCCATCTATATATTGTTGATTGGGATTCCTTGAATAGAGAAAGTTCGGGGAAGCCAACTACAACCCAGCCCCGACCCAATTTGTCATGGGCGCGAAGGAAGTACCACAGCTTAAACGCTGGGTGTTGGATTAGTAATTGTTCATGAACTCTCACTTCTTGCATGGATCTAGGGAATCTTTTATCAGGGGCATTTTCCGGCTCAAACACTTGCGTGGCATATTTAAAATTATTGTATCGTACTATTATTTATTTTTACTAGATCCATGCCAAAATCGGATGTGATTTTAATGACGTACAAAATCTGGATCACGGTCAGGGGGTTAATAAAAACTATGAGTTTTCGGAAATATCCGTTACTAGGTTCAATGACTCAAAACAGTTAACCTGCTTAGGATTGTGAATAGATCGGGATACCCCACTTTCCCGATCTAGCCATCAGTTTTCACCTCGATACTGGTGATAGTTATGTCATCTGTATGATGGGAGTCGGCAACCGGGGTGAGCATGGACAAGGAGGCGATCGCCCCGCGAACTTGTGACGATTCCACCTCTAAATATCGTTGCAATTGCTCTAGGTTTCTGTGGCCACTAATTTCTTGAATTACCCGCAGGGGGATACCAGCATTGCTCATCAATGTTAGGGCAGTGCGGCGGAAGCTGTGGGTGCTTGCTCCTTCGATATCAACTTGCTGACAACCTTCTCGAAAGATAATACTGGCGGAGTCCGAGTGCAGATGTCCCCGTCCCCAGCGTCCGGGGAATAGAAATCCCTCACTGGTAGTTGGGGGTTGATACTGTTCTAGGAAGTGCTTCAAGTCCTCTAGGACGGGAATGGTGCGGGTAGCTAATTGTCCTTTGGTGTTACCTTTGCGGAGGATGAGTTCTGTCCGAATTCTGCCTTTTTTGTCGTAGACATCGGTAATTTTCAAGGTAACAGCTTCATTGACACGGCAACCTGTGTAGAGCATGACAGCACAAAGTGTGCGATCTCTAGCAGTGGTTAATCCTGCTGTGAATAATCGCTGGATTTCTGGTTGGGTAAGAACTTTGGCTTTGCCGTGGCGGTCAATTTTCACATTCGCTGTCTACCCCCGATAGTTGATTATGGTAGCAAGTCTACAGCGGTTGAGGACATGAAAATTATATGCTGTGGCCAGGGTTTTCCCCCTATACCGGAGGAATTAAACCCTCCTTAGCGATTCTTGTGTTCTTGCTTGTTGTCATCTCTCACCGCAGAACCCATTCTCTAGCCTCCTTTTGAGCCACTGTAGATGGGCTAATATATCTATGTATTAGGGTTCAGTATGCTCAACAGTTCCGCATCTGCTGAACTGAAACTAACCTCAAAGTGATAAGATAATTCAGGACTATCGTTTGTGATAAAAGGAGAGATAACCAAGTTTCTTGACATATTTCTTCCTTCCTTAATTCCCTGAAGAAAGAAATCTGCAATTACTCGTTCTTTAGATAAATTAAACATTGTGATAGAAGTAGATTCATGCTTATATGGTGCAGGATACTTATCTAATATGAAGCTAGTTAGATGGACTAGTTTTGTTAGATATAGTTGAGCATCATTTGTTCTATTTTCCTTAATCAGTAACTTATATACTTTTCGTAATATGTCACAATTAGTTATAAGTAGCATAGTGTCAACAAAACTATTTTTACTTAAAATTTTATCCATAATCTCAAGACATCTGAATCCTTGTTCAATCGCTTGGTTATAATCAAACCCTTGATATGTTTCTAATAAGTAAAAATTAATCTGTAGGTTATTTGGATAATATCCACATATTATTTTTATCAGATTTGAAGATTCCCGAAACTTTTCTGAAGCAGTTTCTATGTCCCCTATTTTGTATAAAGAAAGTCCATCTCTGAATAATTTTAGACCCAAATCACGCTTTGACTTTAGTTCTGGAGAAAGTTGTGGTAAATCCTGACTAAACTCTAGAGATAAAGCTTGTGGAATAGAAGTTGAAGACGAATTTGAATTAGATGATGCTTGTTTTGAATCAGACTGACATGGAATAGAAGTTGAAGACAAATTTGAATTAGATGATGGTTGCCTTGAATTAGACTGAGATGGAATAGAAGTTGAAGACGAATTTGAATTAGATGATGGTTGTCTTGAATTAGACTGAGTTTGATCTCTGATTATAGAAATAATCATAATGATAATGCCAACGAAAATTAGTAGAGCAAAGAAAATTTCCATATCAACACTGTGGTTATTAATTCAAAATTTTAATTTCGTATTCTTCAAGCTATATAATGATGGTGCGTTAATAAAATTGAACGCACCCTAAAAAAATGAGCGATCGCACTACCTTAGTCTAAATCCATAGATAATCTGATGTTTTCTGAAATCAGTGTATTAATCGTAAGTATTGATAACCCACCCCATAATACCAGCACTTGCACTGAAATAGTTTAAGCTCTGTGAGTTGAGCATCTTGGCTGTTTATTTGATGGCACTTTATTATTAGTGGTGAAAACTTTTGAACATTCAACGCATTTATAAGTATTGTTACCAGCAATAATCTTATCTGCATTTTGTTTCAAATAGAAAGGTTCTAAATCAAATTTAAAATCAAAATATGAAAATGATGACTGACGATGAAGTGCATTTAGTTCGTCAGGATGAGTAGAAACAATCAAAATATTTTCTGTATATTCAGGATACGCTGTTTTAATAGCAGGAATCATATCAGCATCACCAGTGACAACCGCATGGTAATCATCTGGTTGAGTGATAGCTGACTTTACAAGTAGCGCAACCACAGTAGTATCTACTTGTTTTTCCTGATAAGAACGATCTTCTAACTTAGGAATAATCCAGTCTTTTATTTCAGGTCTAAAAATTGCTATGTCTGAATATCCTGCATCTAAAGCCGCTTGTACAAAGCGATCTTTTGCATAGACAACGCGCTTTGTTTTATTAACCCTGTTTGAGGTTATTGCTGGGAATAGATTTGACCAATCATCAAAATTACCAGGTAAAGTGAAAATTGAAGTAGCTAGAACACGTTCTCCTAAATCAAGATTATGACCTGACTGTTGCTCAATATGTTGTTTGATGGCTGCATCAAACTTGTGCCAGTCTATAGAAAACGTATATGTAGGTCTGTCTGTTGCAGACGCGAGGGCAGCATCAGGACTACAAACTTTGAAAAGCCAAGTACCGTCAATAAAGATGTGTAATTTACTCATAAAATTGCAGACGATTTCACCTTTGTTACTTGTTATTGATTGAAGGATTCCCAAATGAGAATATCTATATATATTTAAATTAAGTATAGTACGGCTTATATGAATTAAATGCTGAAACCCTTGTAATACCGTTGATGATTCTGGAATTATCGTTCTAGAGAACTCTGGAAACCCTGATAAAACCACAATATTTTTTACTCACATAAGGCGTGTTTTAGAATAAACTCTGGGATAATTTGAGTATTTACTCAAATGAAGTTTTACTCAGTCATATATTATAATAAATCCTGGGATAATTTGAGTGTTTACTCAAATGAAGTTTTACTCAACAATACTGGAGTCCTGATATGGCAACAGTTATCGCCGTTCTCAATCAAAAGGGCGGTTCCGGGAAAACGACTATAGCTACTAATTTAGCTCATGCACTGCAACGGGACGGGAAGAAAGTTTTACTGGTAGATTCAGATCCTCAAGGTAGCACTAGAGACTGGAATGAAGCTAATGGCGGTAATATCATTCCGGTGGTGGGACTGGACAGGGAAACATTAGCTAAGGATTTACAGGCGATTGCTCAGGGCTATGATTTGATTGTCATTGACGGTGCGCCACAAATCGCTAAACTCAGTGCTGCTGCTGTTAAAGCTGCTGATCTAGTGATTATTCCGGTGCAACCCAGTCCCTATGATATTTGGGCTTGTGCTGACTTGGTTGATATCATCGCTGCCCGGCATGAGGTGACGGACGGTAAGCCTAAAGCTGTGTTTGCTATCAGTCGTGCTATCAAAAACACCAAACTGAGTACAGAAATTAGTAGTGCTTTAGCTGAATACAATTTGCCTGTACTCAAGGCTGGGACTAGCCAACGGGTAGCTTATCCGACTACGGCAGCAGAGGGTTTAACGGTGTTTAATGACCCTAGTAGTGATGCTGCTAAAGAAATTGATGCGATTAAGAAGGAAGTGCTGGAGGTGATTTATGGTGCTTAAAGCTAAGAAAACACGCAGGGAACATGAGTTAAAAAATTTGGCTATGGAGGAGGCCAGCAAGGAAGAAACTAGCCGGCTGAATGCGGAAATTCCTGTGAGTTTGCATCATAAAATTAAGATTCGGGCGGTGGAGGAAGGCAAGGGTAGCAGTATTACAAGTATTGTCATTAAAGCTTTAGAGGCTTATCTTGATACTCCAGTTGAAAAGGGATGAGTAAAACTTCATTTGAGTATTTACTCATTTACTCATTCTGGTTTGACTCTCAGATATTTAAGATTTTTTAGGGTGATAGCCGAGATAACGGCAAGAACAATGGTATAAAAGGTGAAGGTAGTAGTTTTTCTAGCCTAGAATATATATATTTAATAGAGGTAATAACTAAATCAATGGTTAATAATATTATATTGAAAACATTGAAAAATGAGGCTTGTGTAGCTCATTTGCAAGGTGGATTGAGAGCAATCAAAAATCTTGGTTCACCAGTTGAAATTGTTCCAAATCTTATTCACAACCAACCTTTAAGTTTCAATATTCCTAATAACTCCTATAAAATTTCAGATTTTATTGAGGAACTAAAAAATTTAAATCTGGAAGTGGTGGGGATTGATTACTATAACAACAATATTGAACAGCTTGAACAAAACTATCCTCCTCGGTGGCTTAGTTTAAGTCGAATCAACGGTGCAAATAATCCTAGCGTTTGGGGAAATTTATGTGTTAAGGCTCATACTCTACAAGATTATTATCTTGCAGATATTGCTTCAAGAATCAGTTTTGGGCTAACGGCGTGTGAGACACGGTTACATGATTTATCAGAGAGCTATTACAAAGAGCTTGATACTGAATGCAAGTATAGTCGTTTTGAAAATGGGAGCAAATACAGGTCTTTAAACACATTTAATATTTATCTTGCTTTACATTCTTTTTTTATGGAGTCTTGTCTTCTGAGAGACTATCTTGCTGAGTTTATGCACATTTATATATTTAATAAATCTGGTAATAAACCAATAACTACAATGGGATCTTTAATTGAAAAAGTCTTAAATAAACTAAATAGCCCTGATGATTTTGCCTCAGAAATTATTCAAATAACAAATAAAGAATCAGCAGATGGTTGGTTAGCAAAACTTGGCGCATACAGAGATTTAGTTGTACACTCTACTCCAATTGAACAAGTACGTTCTAGCTCATTTATCATTCAAAAAACTATCAATATAAATAATAGCCACACTCTACCATCTATTGAACTTCCACTACCAAATGATCCTATTTACATTTGTAAAAAACGAACTGACCTTACTAAAAATATATGTACTGGCTCTAATCCTAGTTTTGAAGACTGGTACATGGCAGTACAAGAAGATACTGATATGAATGAGATAGCAATAGATGCTTTAAAGTATTGCTCCTTGGCTCATGATAAGCTTATTGAACTAGCTATAAATACATTTAATCAATACCAAAATTTATCAGGCATATCTGGGTCATAATAAACTATAACTACACAAGTCAATTCAAGAATCAAATCCGACTGCTATATTTAGCGAGTTGTAGGCATTGAAGTATTAAAAACTGCTAGAGAAATATACATAAATCAAACATCAAAATAAAAAGCAATATTTACCAAAATCTAAACAACCTCATAAATTACAAACTGTTAATGATTAACGGATTGAGTCGAGATGTTTGTATTTTTGGAAATTAAAGCTGGAAATACTTACCTTGCTTTGATTTGATAATTTGCTACTTGTTTGTACGTAACATCGTTTTAGGTAACGCAAAATCAAGCTTTCTGAGTCCCTATTTCCGTTTTTGTTCCCATCCCGGCTGTACCCCTGTACCAGATCCTACACGGTAGGAATAAAAACATTAAGTGCGTTCGCATGAGCAAAAACACTTATCACGACATGGATATACCAGATTGTCAAGTTGTTATTTTAAGAGCGCATTCCTGTTTCTCCTAATTTACTAGGAGCTTGAATTGTAATTTCCTCTGGTGGTAAATCAACTGAAACTTCTGTTGAAATCAATCCTTCGATTACAAATCTATCGACTGGCTCTCCCGTGAACATAGCTTGCATTTGGGCTTCTGCCCCTAAATTTGGTATTGACTTCATAGAAAATTTTCTATTTACAGAATAAACCTTGCCATCAATAATTTCAGTAGTAAAGTTTCCGTACCACTCTCTCAAGGGAAATTCAATAAAGTTGTCCGTATTTTTAATAGTCTTCTTCTGAAAAGGTGTATCTAGCCATAAAGTAATTTGTTTTTCTTGTGTCTTAATATGGCAGAATCCTCGATTAGAGAACATAGGGTGTTGACAAACTAAAATATGAATTGACTCAACTAATGAGCCATAAACATAAACAGGATTTGTTAATCTTTTAGTCATCGCTTGATGATTAACTAACATAACGTTATAATCGCTATTTTCTTTATAAAAATTCTCATAATCCGAATGATTTTTGTCTGAATTTACATTGGTTTCTACACGTTTATTTAATTCGTTTACATCATTATTTTGAAATTGCTCATAACCACGAATAGTTGGAATATTAAGTGGTGTTCCTAAGATATCCAGTGGAGCGCCTGCGTATACACCCTGTGGTTGACTACTAAAACCAGGAATAACTAATTGATCTCCTCCTTGGGCTGTATAGTGTTTCCTAAATTCACAGATTTTGTGATTAATTTTATTTTCAATAAAAAAGAGCAATGTTAAGCAAGGATATTTATCCGCTCCTTTTTGAGATATGCGAAAATTTTCGATGCTAGATGCTAGTGGTTTAAAAGTTTTTTCAAATTTAGCATCTAGAGAGTGACGTTGTTCTCCAAGATATTTAATCACTTCAAAAGGTTTTAAACTTGCTAAAGAACAAGCTGCATCTATTATTTCATAGTTTTCATTAGTTCCCATATAAACTATTACAACATACTTTCTCAGTGTAGCAACAACATCGTTATTGCTATTAATTAATTCAGTAATTGGCTTGTTAAAAAAGCCTGTATTAAACAGGCGCATTCCTTCAAGAGCTAGTTCAGGATTATTGTGAACAGGGGGATAGGTTCCATAATCGCTAGGTTCTGCGGGGATACGTAAATTGAATGTTCCTTGTTTTGGTGCTTTGGAAGATAATGTTTTGGATTGTTTAGATGCTAAAACATAAACTGTTTCCGCGATTTTATTCAATCTATCAAGATTAGGAACAACCTTTTTATCTTCTAGGATTTTATAAGCCAAATGGGGGGGATCATTTTCCTGCATCCACTCTTGAATTTTTGAAATCACATGAGCGGAACCATGTTTTAGATATTCATCCACCAGAGCTTGGTAATCTGGTTGTGATAATGCTTCTTCATCTACACCTGCTGACTTATTTTGAGGAATAGACTTCCCATAATTAGGATCAAGTTTCTTACGCCGTTTTGCCTCTCCCATAAATTCAATCTCAATCTAACTAAAATGTGAACATATTTACCTAACTTATAATAAAGTAAAATTTATCACAAAAATACTATGCCGTAAAATTTTGTAACCAATATAAGTATAACTAATATCTTTTTTTACAAGAGAATAAATACTTAAAAATTAAGTTACATTACCAATACCTTTTCCAATTAAAAATAGTTCAACGCCGATATAAACGGGATGAATACAATAGACTTGGGTGACAATGAATCAAGATGGATAGAGGGTCAAGGATGGAGAGAAAAAGGTTGTCTACTGGACCTTTTAAGTTTGTCAAGTGACTTGGTGGACAAAGAATTATTATTGAGGAGGATATCGCCGCATCCTCGTTCCAGGGCCAGTTTGAATGAAACCACAACTTTGATAAGCTTTCACAAGCTCTTCTTTTGTAATATTTGGGTCTTGAGAAACAGGATCTAGAGTGATTGTGACGGGATTTTTTGACCATTGACGTTTACAAGTTTCTTCTAACAGTTTTTTACCATAACCATATTTTTTCCATCTAAAATCTTTTATTATTTCTATATGACGTATATGCCAACGACCTGGATTTTCATTGAAAAAAACGCATTCGCTAATGCCTATTTCTTTTCCATTCAGACGTATATAAATTATTGTAATAACTTTAGCTTCATTGGGTAAAAGAAGAGGTGATTTATTTTCCTCTTGTTTTTCTTCAAAATCAATTGTTGGAATTGTCTCATGAAAATTTTTAGACATGGTTTTTTTTGTGAAAATGATTGTTTTTAGCAGACAATACCATTTATTTGGGCAGATATAGCAACGTAAAAATTGTTCTTGGGATAAGGCAGGTCACAGGAGGGAAGATTTTGAGCTTTCTTGACTTTTTCGCACCCACCTTTTTACTTTTCTGTTCACCTATTTAGTCATCTTCCGTATTATCTAGATAGTAATCCTCGATTAGTTGCTGATTTTGCATTTGCATCTCAGCTTCAAACTCTTCTTTTGTCATTTGCTCTCCCCATCGCTGTCTTTCCAATTCTCCTTCAGCAATTTCAGTGAGTATTTGGGCTAAAAATTCTTCACTCAATCCATACTTTTGCAAGTCATCAAAGTTGTCTGTCATTGTTTTTAATTCAAAGTTGGGTGGACAAGGAGTAAAGTTAGGTAAAACTGTACAATTCTCTGTGTTGGCTACCAATCCGAATATTAGTAAGTTGAAATTTACCATAACCAGGCGAACTTACAATACGCTTCTCATATCCAAAAGCCTCAACAAGTGCATTAACCTGTACCGCTTTATTTGGTTTCTCCTTCGTCATTAGCCATAATTGCTCTAAAATATCTTCCTCAGCATATAAATACTTATCACAATTAACACGTATAAAATTTTTATCTAATTCTGATAGATTGTTTGGAACATAGATTAATCCTGCTTCGTATTGTATAGCAGTAGTGTAGTTGTTAATGTTGGATTTGATATTATGTATCTTCCCGAAAAGTCCTTCATCTTCAAGAGTAGATAAATATTTCTTCAAGCCAGGATGTAAAACTGTTTCATGAGACTTTGACAATGAACCAACATAGGCTGTAATGAAAATAGGATCACAAAAAGTATGAGCAATAGACGCTTCATTGAGAACATACATAGAGTTTAGCTTTTAAATAGCGATTGCCATTTCCTGGCAATACATTGTACCCCTTATAGAGCAAGGTTTCAAAAATGACCAGGACGAAACTTGTTTTTAAGTTTGGGTATAAAAGAACCTTTAATTTAGGCTTTTTCATGTTAGTGATTTAGGCTCAGGAATAACTGAATATTCCAAGTTTTTAGCTTTAAGTTGAGCCGCGTTAATCAACATACCAACTTTAAATTGTTCATTAAATTTTAGTTGATGTATATCATCATCGAATTTCACAATTTCAGGGGATTGAGTTATTATTAATTCCTCTACATCTTTTCCCGATTCAGAAATTTTAGTAACTTTGCCAACAAACCAAACGGCGATATCATTATCACTTCCAGCAGGGGTAATTTTACCGTTGGGAATCTCAACTTCAGGCATCCCAATGCGTTTTACTTCAACCATATCGCCTACTGATAACAAATGATCGCTTGGATAACTAACATTCATTTAATACTTCCTTTTAGTGCTTATTTACTCATGGTATTTAACATCAAAACGTAGATTTCTATTGCAGTCAGTGACTTATATCACCTGTTTTAGCGGATTACTAATTCAGCATTAAAGCATAGATGTAGCGAAGCTCTGCTGCAAACAGTTCCTTGTCATCAGGGGCAAGATAGGCTAAAAACCTTACCCCATAAAGGTTTTAACTAGGCCAGCCACAAAAAGGTAAGCAGGTGGTGGTAGATGGCAAGAAGTCCGACTGCTACGTGGTTTTTGGGAATAGGGAATAGGGAACTGACAACTAACAACTGACAAAAATTTCTCCCCTGCCTGTGGCTAATTGCTGAGGCGGGGATTTTTCTTGGGTGGGTCTGCTTTAAATCTGCCTACATCCCGCTATATCTACTTTGACAAACTACAGGAGTAAAGATTTTCTTATGAACAATGCAATATTTTAATACTCAACCAAAAGCCAGCCTTTCCAAACCTAACAACCCTTACCTAGCGGTAAAACTGGCTATCGTCAAAGAACGCCTGCGTCAAGCCAAGCACAGTTTTAACTTTGCGTTGGTTGTCGCTGCTTTATCTTGCAGTATCACTTTTGTAGGTGCTGCATTGCTGCTTGCGAACAAAGCCCCGGAGGGGTCTGTTGCCACTGCTGCTGGACTCCTGGGCGGCATAGGTTACACCCAGATTGCCAAGGATGCAAACAACCGACTGGATAAAATCTACGCTGAACTAGATACAGATACTTAGGCGATCGCCAACCCTCATGTAAAAAGTTTCATTACCGGGGGAGTTTCCCCCAATGACCAATCCCCAGTTAAGGGGATTGGTCATTGGGTATCAGGAATTCTAGCCCTTGGGAATAACCAAATCTCACCTCTTCCATAACCAAGAAAATATTAATTTTCCAAAATCTAAACGTTCATAACGCATACACAAAACATGGCTTGCGTCTCACCGTGAATCAATTTTAGTACGTAATCTTGTATGATTAATCACAGCATTACTTAATAGTGTTCAAATCATTGTCTAGCAAGGGTTTCAAGGTGCGAGTAGGTGGTAAAAAAGGTAAAATAATCTGTTGCCCAACTTTGCCCAATTTTGCCCACACTTGCCTACACTTGAGCAATGTTGGACACACATTTTCAACAAAAATCTACGTATAGTTGTTATGTACTACCCAAAATGTCTGTAAATTGCCTACACTTGCCCAACTTTGCCCACGATTTGACATTATTTTTAAAATAAGCAATTATACTTATTAAGTTGTATTTTAAAAACTACTTTTGTAGTATAAAACGAGTGCAATATTGTGATTCAGCAATGGATCATAACTCAAGTTCAGACTCACGCTTACGCTCACGCTGTCGTTGTTGCTTTTGGCGTTGTTGATACTCTCGTTCCCTCTGTTGCCACCGTAGCAGTACCAACAATTCCTCATGCCAATTCTGCGTTTGTGGTTTAACTCTAGTAGCTTGGGGCAGCAATTCACTTACAACACCAGCCATCTCATCTCCAGCACTATCGTTATCATAAGCACAAATTACTTCAGGGATATCCTGCAACAAATCCACAGGTAAACTTCTGGGACTATCCACAGTCATGTACATTATTCTTTCTTCTGGTACTCCCCGGTGTCTTTCAACTTCCAACATCGCAAAAGACAGCACATCAAGGGGTGACTTTAACAACACCACTTTTTGGATTTCATCAGTAGGTTGCCCTCCCCATTGCAGGTAAAACCAACCATCAGTGCGTTTTGTACCAATAGCATATCCTGTAAAAGTATTGTTTTCTTCTAAAGTATTGTCTTCTGCTCTTGTCCCTTGCAAAAATGCACCTTTGGTTTCACCATTGAGGTTTTTCAACAGGAACACAGCATTTTGTTCATTATCAGCATAAACCAACCCCCACTGATATAATTTTTGCAATAAATCTTGAGGCAATCTCCGTTTCTTAGTTAGATAGTCGTGTACTAAATGCCAGTTCGATTTGTCCGGTACTGGTGGTACAAACTGTGGTGCTTCTTGCTCTTGGATGACCTTTTGCGCTTGTTGCCTAGCATAGTGAGTGACAGCCCTCTGCATCCCCTCTTCACCAAAACGGTCATTTAACCAAGCGATAGCTTCTCTAAAATTGCACCCATTAATGTGTTTCACTAACGCCACAGCACCAGTACCAGTAATAGCACCAGCAATAGCACCAGTTTTTTGAATATTAACAGCACCAGCAATAGCATCAGTTTTTTGAGTATTGGGTGCAAGGTGACTCCATTGAGAACCATTGATATAGATAATATGTTCCCCCCTTCTCCAGCAGCGATAGCTGCTATTGTCTTGGTCTAATCCCAAATGCCAAGCAACATCTTCCAGGGACAAATCACTCAACTGTTCAACCTGCTGCTGCAACTTTTTGTTTTCCGCTTGTAGTGCTGATACTTGCTGTTCTAGCTGCTGCCTTAATTTCTCAGAAGCAAGTGCAGTAGCAAAAGCCTGTTTTTGTTGCTTGCTCAACAGCTTACGGTCAGCTAACTGATGATTAATTGTTTGAATAACAGGGTCTGCTTGAATGCGATTAAATAATTGTTGTGCTGTTTCTTTTGGTTTTGGTGCAAGTCGGTCTAATTCTAAAGTTAGTGGTTCTGAGTTGACTGCTTGGTAGTATTCCTGAATTTTAGTGTGGGTTGCTTGACTACCTTTGACTCCTCTAGAAATACCCAAAGGTGCAAGTGCAGCCGCATAACTATCTTGCAGTTTCGACAACTTTATACTAGCAGCACGACCATGACCACCAAACATTTCCTTGTGGCTAAGTTGTTGGGTATTGTCATTAATTGGTACTACATAAGCATGAATGTGTGGTGTAGATTCATCCAAATGTAGTTCTGCCCTCACACATTTATCACCATATTTATCTTGCAACCATTGAGCAGAAGTTTGAGCAAAAGCCCACATTAAATTATCATCCCATTGTCCGACTTTTGATGGGTCGTCTGGTCGAAAATATTTAGGTGATGCACTCAAAAACAATTCTGTACATAACACAGCATCTTTACGTGGTTTGTGTTTAGTGGTAGATGCAATCTTGGCTTTAATTACTACTTCTAAAGGCAACCCATCATCATCACCAATTAATCTGATATTGTCTTTAGTTGTATCAGCATTAGGAGTATCTTGAAGTCGGGCTGTGTGTGCTTCACTGCCACTAACATTAGTAAAAGATTTGAGTTTGTCTATCCGCAAGATTGCCAGAGCTACCATGAATTTTACTCCAGGCGTAAGTCTGCTATCACTGCTTTTGATATTTTAACTGTTACTGTACTAATTTTACCAGAGAATGGCTTGAAAGTATAGTAAGTACACTTTTATTTTTACCCACTAAGTCGAGTTACCCTCAAAGCAGTATTTTGGTGCAGTTCTGCACAGATGTGGTGCAATTTCAGCACAATCTGATTGCACAATTTTATTGCTGGTTGGCAGGTTCGTTATCTTCTTTGGTGCAGAATTTGGGTAATTTGTGTGCCAACTGGTGCTAAAGTCGCTCAATTTATTGAGTTTACTGGTTGATGTTTAATCTTGCTGTCATCAATTATGAATTTGAGTAGCGCTCAAGTAAATAAAACAATTGCGTTAGTGAATGTGCTACTGCTGCAAGCTTGATGCTATCGCATCACTGTAAAATAGCTTTATGTGAAAGTTTGGGAATTATTGGCAGATAATTACAAAGTGGGTGGATTTTCCTATTCTGTTTAACTGGTCTGGTCGTGCTAATTTTTTTCGACTTCTCCCATGAGCATCTTCGAGTTAGACAAAAAAAACTCAAGTCGAATCAATCATACTCAGATTTTTAATGAACCTGTTCCATAGTTACTCAGATTTTTAATGAACCGGCTACAGCCTAAAAACGTGCCAACTAAGCGCCAATACTACGCCAATTTTACGCCAATTGAATGCCAACTAAGCGCCAATACTACGCCAAGTTTACGCCAATACTACACTAATAAGTACACTATGTATATAATTTACTTGCAATAAATATGCTTATTGACAAAATACTACGCCAAGTACACGCCAATACTACGCCAAGTACACGCCAATACTACGCCAAGTACACGCCAATACTACGCCAAGTTTACGCCACCTAAGTTTTTGATTTGAGTAGCCCAAAAAAACGTTTGGCGCATAGCAAGCTATGTCGCGATATATATTTCTCAGCTAAGAAGACATCACCCAAAGCAGCAAAAAATCCCAGCGTTTTGAGTTTACTTTTTCTCAGTATATCTTTCTGCTATTGCAACACTTTTAAGCTGATTTTCAACTTTCTTTGTTCACTTTCTCGTTTCACTCTTTTAGAATCATCGTCAGAGAATTTCAACTTCTCCCATGAGCATTTACAAGTTCAACAAGAAAATCTCAAGTTGAATCAATCATGCTCACATTTTTATTGAGCAAGTTTAATTAAAAAAGTGTGACATTTGAGATCCAAAATAGATCCAATAATGATCCATTCCACATCCATTGCACTAGCAATCTAGATCCAATACAGATCCATTTTTGTGCAATACGTATTATCGGTATAATTTTCACTCTCAATAATTACTAGCTATTGACAATGATTATTGCATTTAAGATCCAATTGATATCCAAAATAGATCCAATACAGATCCATTCTGCTTTTGATTTGAGTAGCCAAAAAACAACGTTTGGCACTCTCTAACAATTGCAACGTTGCAATACTAGGTTTTACTAGGGACGATTTTGTATAGTTCGTTTGCTTTAATCAAAGTCAAAATTTTTGAGAAAATTTTTCAAACTCAACCCACGCATTAAATCAATCATCTCCTGACTGCGTAACCCATGCTTAAGAGCATTCATTTTTGACCTTTCCTTTCCCTCTGGGGTTTTTGCCCCTGTGCTGTGTTCCCAAGGTTTCCATTTCTGGATCTGCTGTCGTTGACGTTCTCTCGCTTCTAAACTCCACCGGGGCATCGTTCCCTTCCTCCAATCGTTGTTTTAGTTGTTCTTGCTCTACTTGTAGCTGGTTTAGCTGTTGATTTACGTAGGTTTTAATGAATTGACTGGGTTTTTTGGGGTTTTTCAGTTCGTGCAGCAACGCGATACATTTACGCATTTCAGCTTGACACTTGAGGCTTAATTCTGCGAATTCATTAGGAATATGAGGTAATGCTGTCAGCACTTCCCCAGAATCGTACCCAGCGATCGCTTTATTCATGAAGTGGGTTGATAAGGTGGAGAGCATAGCTATCTGACTGTGAAGAATAACTTCAATGTCGCTAAAGTCCCCATCTTTAGTTTTTTGGGCTTGTTCCAACACTGAATCAGCGATCGCTTTTATGCTTGAGGCATCCAGTTGACTTTTACCAACTTTAGCCATGACTTGAGCTTGAGCAAATCCTGGTGTAGCAAAGTGTTGTAAATGAGATTTATCCTCGCTGACATTGACACCTGAGTTTTTTAGTTTGGTGACTGAATCACGTTTTTGCTTTTCTGCCATAAGGTTTTCAAGCGAATCTTTTAATCCCATAAATGTTTAAAGTTTGATACTTACTGTAATTGTAAGGTTGCATACATGGTTAACCATAGTTAACCAATATTCCAATTGTCTAAAATGGGGATATTTCCTGAGCAGCAACGTTTTTGCAGATGGTATATCCCCCGATCTTAGGAACTGGACAAACTGGTAATCAAATCCCATATATCCCCTAACAAATAGAAATACGAGATTGACTCCAGATGCACCGGTCTAACCCGTTCCACAGGGTGACGAGGGCTTTATATGTCCCATTAATCAAAATCTCAGATTTTTTGAGAACTGCACCAACCCAGGCTTGACCTTGATCGTCCCAAACAAAACAATTTTGGGGGATGTGGTCCGGTTGAGTAGTTTGGTGGTTAGCGTCCTGATTTATGGCCGCGTCCTGATTACTAATATTATTAATATTAGAGTTTTGGGACGGATTTGGTATAGCTTTGATACAGTTTTCATTTTCATTTTGTATCATTAAGATACATTTCACGTCCTGAGATTTTGCCAAGTCGGACTCGTACCACTTCTGGAATATTTCACTCCGTCCATCGGTGAGGCCACATATCCTATATATCCAGTTGCGATCTCCCGTCCCCTCGCGTCCTGCTTTGTCTAGCTTCAATCCCAATGGTTTTAGAATTTTTCTCAGGATTTGAATAGGGGTCATGTCGGGGTGCAGCTTCCCAAGGAACATTCCCACATCCCACATATTGCCTTTGAGCTTGTCTACCATGTCGGTTAGTAGTGGGTGCGTCTGGGTGAACTTGTCCAGTTCTAAGATTTGGGGAATGTTTAGCGATCGCATCAAGTTGACCTTCGCCGATGTTTGGGACTTGTTAAAGTCTGGTAGGAAAACTGATTGATTTTCTCTCATCTTCTTCGCAGGTGCTTGATCCTTTTGTGGGACGTTCTCAAATCCCAACGTTAGGAAGTAGTGGAGACGTAATTGGGGATAGTATCCGTCGTCATCTTTCAAAATCAAGTCAGGGGTAACATCAACTTGGTAACGCTGCTTAACTGAGTATTTTCTATGTCTTTGTCTGTCCGCCTTGGTTTTATGCTTTTGGTTTGATAATCTCTCATATCCTTTGCTATCTAAATCATCAATATTGATAGCTGCTGTTTCGTCTAAATGATCAAGGTATTTTTCGTCTCGTATGCTGGTTATTTCTTCCTTGATAACTTCGTCGTCATCATCGCATTTATTAATGATTGTGTTCCCTTCATTCAGAAGATTTTCCAGAATAATTCCCCTGTAATCTCCCATTTCATTGTTAATTCTACAAGCCATTTTTGCGTAACAGTTCAATGCAGAATCATTAGTATTTATGTAATCTTCTCCCACCTCAAAACCAACGTTTTTTAATTGCTGGAGATGTATTTTAAATTGCCTTCTATTGCTATTCAAGATTGAATATAAGGATGTTGAGCCGTCCCCCTGCCACGATAAACCAGTAGGAGCTATCCATAAATGACGCGGTACATTATCCCGAAGTCTCATTAATTGTTGTCTGACTGCGTTTTCTGACTGTACACCTTGGAAACAACCCCATACACCTGTAAAATAATTCTTGACATCTATTGATATTCCAGTTCCCACAGATGGGGAAATTATTACTATTAAATATTGCTTGATGATGTCGTTAATTTTGGTGATGCAACCATAAGCGGGGTGTTCGGGATCTGCTATAGTTTCCGAGTCAATTCTAAGGATTAAATCTTTTAGATGGGGGAATTTTTTGATAATGATTGACTCAATATTTTGAGTAGAAAATCTACCTTTAATCTTTTGGGAGTCAGTACAAATTAATAGTTTATCCCCATTGTCAACTGCTTTGAGTAAGTCTCGTAATAAGTTTACTGGTGTAGTTTCTTCATAATTTAAAATCTTATATCCCCCTTCTTTGTACTCATTGTTGATGATAAAAATATCGTCATCTTTGCATTTAGAAGCGTCTTGTATAAAGTCTAAAGATACATCTGTCAAGTCAGCATCTAAGCACACTATTTTATCTGCATTAAGCAGCAATAATTGAAGCTGTTTAATAACTTCTGTTCGGTGTTCCTTAACTTCTGTTGATGAGTTTAGCAAGTGCCATAAAACCTGTTCAACCTCATCAAGAATCACTACATATTTATTGGTTAATAAATATGTATCATTTTCAACATCAAACTGACCTTTACCTTGTCCATGAAGCGAGTCTACAACTATTCCAAAACCTTTAGAGCGATCTGCTTTGCCGTTGATAACATTGTCAATATAAGGAACACCCAAACGTTTGCACAATTCCTCACACAACTGGACTCTGTGAGATACTAGATAAACGCTGTAATCCTCAGCAACTAGCTTATCAATTAGTGGTTTTAATGCTTCAGTTTTACCTGTACCCTTGGGAGATTTTACCCCTATGATTTTGTGGGGAATGTTGCTTAATATATCCCCTAGATATCTTTGGTTAAGGTTGAGATTAATCTTCCTTGATAGTTGGTAATAGGGTTGAGTCTGCCACTGAGAGACGGGTGAAGCAGTGGTAATAATATTCTCTACAACTTCTTTACCATGCACCACTAAAACATCATCAATACCCTTTTCGGGTATACCCTTTTCTTGCGTCCAGTCACAGATTTTAACTTGGCATTTTTTAGCTTTTAATAGCCTTGATGTTTGGGCGATCGCTATCCTTACATTTTTTCTGGTAGTAGGTTTTACATCATTGTCAAAACAGAAAATAAATTCTCTGGTAACAGTTGCAAAAAGTTCTATGTCGGGAATTAAAATATGTTTTTTCGAGCTATTTTCAATCTTCCTATAAGCTCCATTAATTCCTGGTAGTCCCACTGCTATGAAGCCACAAGATAGTAAAGCGGCCGCTTTTTTCGCACCCTCACAGAAGATGATGGGTAGGTTGTTTATTAACACCCATTCCCAAAATTCCTCACAGTCCCCAATGGGTACGCCGTAGCGATCGCTAATCATCTGCCAAATACGTTTAGGCACTCGCAGGAAAAATGCACGGTTAGAACATTTGTAGGGATGTTCATACTTGATGATCTTCCCTGCCTGTTTTGGATTTTGTCTTGGGTTATCTGCTTTGAAACATCCCCATTCCATCGGGGCGTAATTGTTTAACGGGTCAACACCGGCACACCACCAACCACCTGCTAGGGTGTGATTGTACATTCTGAAATATCTTGCAACTTCTGAAGTGGTGTATTGACTGCTATGGGGTGTCTGTTTCCCGTCCCCCAGCTTGGCGATCGCATCCGATAGCAGGTATTCATGGGTAATGTCACCTTCTAGAGATTTGAAGTTTAGAGCGATAACGTCGGGGTCAATCCCACTGCTGATTAATTCGTGGTAATGAGTTTGATTTATCTGAAAAGATTCTTGACAATTATGGTAAATGCTACTATAATTATTCTTATCGGATCTGTCATCTGATTTAAAATTTATTTTTACTGCAAGCCCCTGTCCCGTCAAGTCTAGGGGTTTTGTTTTGCCTATATTTTTCATTGTTTTTTGGTTGGTTGTAGGACACAACTCACCAAAACTGCTATCATTCCAAAATATTAATAATTAGTTGGCGGTTTCGTTTGGAAGTCTGCGAACGTTTACTAGACGTTCGGATAAGCAGTTTTTCAGATGAGATCGTTTTTTTTTGCGATCGCACTCAGGAAGGTTTAAATCCCCCTACGTGCGTTAATTGGTGGAATGAATCAATGTATATGCAATTGGAAAATTATACAATCCTTTTTCCTGAATTTATTGCATATAAGCCCGGTAGCATTTTACAAACTGTACGTCTCTAGGAATCACCGATCTTTTCCCTCTGTACCTTTTGGCGTGAATTTTACGCCGATGTTTTTACTGATGTTTGTGATTGGATGTTTGTTTGACTGAGATCACCTTGAGAACAAATTAATTTCATGTTTATGAAAAATTGATTGAATGATCGATATTATAATCAAAAAAGCCTACCACATTCAAAAAAATCAAATATTCATTTTCCCCAAAATCTCGATATATACATAACAATAGAGAAGAAAAAATAAGCCATAACTTTTGAGGGTTCAATTATGCCGAAGCCTTGAAACACAAAGGATATAGCCAAATAGCTTATTATTGATTTTCCACTATTAGGGCGCAAATAGCGTCAATTCTATGTGCATAGAATGAGAGCCATGAATTTTGAGGGTCAATTGTGCCGAAGCCTTGAAACACAAAGGATATAGCCAAATAGCTTATTATTAATTTGGCGTAAATTTTATGTCATTCTAGCACTACGAAATGAGGCATTTTATTTTAAAGTCTCAATTGATCCGATGTGACTAGATATACTGCTATCGAGGATCAAAGCACAATTCTTGATAGCAGGTCTACTTTTTGATTTTTTGCTTTGCGATCGCTGTCTCAATCCCAGTCAAGGACTGAGAGCGATTCCTACGGAGCGCTTCGCTATCGCACCTTTAATCAGTCACAGTCTTGACGGTAAAACCTTTGCTACATTTTTGAATCAAAAACCATCTTTTCGACTCTTTATCTAATGCTGGCAAGATGCGGAAATTAAAAACATCTGCCCAATCTTCGATACTGTGACTATTGGCAAACTCTACTTCTAGCTCTTTAAACCGTTCCCAATCACGGTCTGAAATAGCAGCAAACATGGGCATTACTGCACTTAAAGGTATTTGGGTTGCTGTTTCAGTCATAAGTAATATCCTCAAAAATACAAACTATTGGCAAAACACCCTCTTGAGTGTCAATGATTTCGATTAGTCGCCTACCTGTGTTTCTAGCAATTCGTTTGCAATGATCCTCAGTTGCGGCTATATTCCAATCCCTCGTTTCTTTAACCGGGTCAAACTTACCTTTGGAACGCTTGATGTCATCTGTCATTGTTTATTTTCAAACACCCTCTAACTTGCCTTTGGATTTTGCACTTTTGGATTTTGTGCTGTTGAATTGGGATTTTGCTGTTCTAGCCAATTGAGTATCAGTTCTTCCATCACGCTATCCATAGTTCTATTTTGTAAGGCACAGGCAGATTTAAACCTTGCCCGCACTGTTTCAGTCACTCGACCTCTTACAAATACAGATTTTTCCATCTAAAAATATTGTTCATTAGTTTATTGGTTCATTTTATTGCTTATCCCCCTTTATAGTGAAAATATTTTTATGCACTTGTTCACTTTTGCTATTGTGAGTTATGATAGCACTATAGCCTAAAAGTTGTAAATGCCCTACAACCTTGTAAATCCCGTGAGTAAAGGATAGTGAAGCATTTTTACAGCTAACCAGGGAATACAGATAACGCAAAAATGCCTATAGTGCGACTAAATGCACTCCTAACACCCTTACTTATACGCTATATGCGTAATACAAAAACGTAGGATGTGTATTGCTTGCACTGCAATTTTGCAGATTACAGATAACAGATAACGCAACTATTAAAACTATGGAGAATGAACGGACTATCTATGAAACTGTAATGGGAAGTAGGGTTAATGATGTTCACTGGTGGCGAACTAAAAAAGCTATGAAAACAGCAGAATTACCCCTAACAAAGTCAGGTTTTGAATTGTTTATTGCACTTCGTAAAACATCCCCCCGCTACTTTTCCCAGTATCACAAAATCAAGGGTCAAGTATCAAAAGTTGAATCATCTATTGGTGAAGGTTGTACGGGGGAACAGTTCATAAACCTACTGGAAAAATTAGAGATTGTACCAAATAAAGGAACTATCAGCAGATGGTTCAAAAACGCCGGGGGATATAAAGCCAAGGCATTTTACGCCAAACAGGTTTTAATTCCCATCTGTGCAGTAGCACTTATCTATAAAGCAAAAGTCCAGGATTCTAAATTATCAAAGGTAGCGTAAATATCATGTTAACCGCAGTTGCAAAACGAGTTCAATCAAGCCTAAAACGTAAAGGGGTAGTAGCTACGTCAGGAGAGATTAAAGATTACCTCAAAGCTAATGTAGAGAATATTGAAAACATCACCAAAGAAGAGGAAAATAACGTTACTGAATACTTCCTATCTACTGCCACCAAATTAACAGTAGTTAGTGACGACGTACCCATAGAAGTAGAGGAAACATTTAGCAGTGTAGATGTTGAAACTGGAAACATTGCAGAACCTACACAGATGGAACTGGAAACATTAACCAGTGAAGATGTAGACATAGTAAACAGTGTAGACAATGCTATCAATACAGCATCTATACAGGATATAGATAGCAACGATTTACACACAAATGAAGCTGCTTTAGATACTGAGAACCAAACAGCGATCGCACCAAATACTCCTGAAGAATTGGAAGAATTTTATAAACACCCTGCTTTGTTTACTCCCACAGAACAGGATGATCAACCCGCGCCACTGGCAACTGCTACCAAAAACGAATTAGTTGCTTCTACTGCGGGGGAATTGGGGATTGTTTTAAACACTGGAGAAATTGAACTGATAGCCCAAAACGTCAATTACTCATCTGATGATTTACAGGAATCACTAGAAGAAATCAAGAGCGCGATTATTGCTTTTGTCCGTCATAAGGTAGCGTTAAACTCCCAAAAGATTGGTGAAACTTTAGAGGAAATAACCCAAGTAGCTACCGATGGTTTTAACCAAAACTCCCAACAATTAACCGACGGACTACAGAACATAAACAAACAGCTACAGCAGCAAAGAACCGACTTTAAAAGCAAAGTCAGGTCAACGCTTAAATGTTTCCAACTACCCGAAGCGTCATAACTTCAAAGTCAAGATTAATCCTATTTGGATAATAGGAATAATTACCATAATTGCTGGTTTAACTGCTATTGATAGCTTCCGTTTTAATAGCAGTATCCAGAAACCAGATCACCGTTATTTTACTGACCCTAACAACTATCTGGAGTTGAAACCATGAAACAGTTACCACCTGCCAAAGTTCCCAAGCTTAGAAACCACATTTTACCCAAAGGTAAGCTACTCACCCAAGTTTTAGGAAAAAAGTTTGGTGTTACCCTTGCTGATTTTGATAAAGCTATGGGTGGAGACATAGCAGCAGCCCAAAAGATTGGGGAATTAGCCCGTCAAGGAAGATTATCCAGTGATTTAGCACCAAAGTTAGCACAAGCTTATCTAGAAATTATCAACGGTTCAGAAGCTTATAATAAGGCAACTGCTGACATTTTATTACAGGCTGGGAAGTCAGCGATCGCCATTGACAAAGCTGCTAGTCAAGTAATGTTAGGACAACAAAAGTATGTTCACCAAAGGCAAGAATTAGCACAGGAATTTGTAGTATCCAAAAATACCGAAAATACCCGTCATAACTACCAGATGAACTACACCCAAATTAAGGGATATGTTGATGCTCACTTGGTAGGAGTAGATCAACAAGTTGCAATTTTGGAACAGTCAAACCGTCCCGAAAATAAACAAATAGCTGCTGATGAACAGTTGCAATCTAAGCAGATTAGTGAAGCCCTAGAAAAGGGTGAAAATGCCCGTTATGACTTGATTCCTGAGAAGCAATACCACACACCAGGATTCAAAGAAAGATTTATGCAATTTAAAGCAGCACTCGGATTTTAAACCGTAATTAAAATACCCCTACCAACTGCTAATTGATAGGGGTAATCAGGTCATTATTTTTACTACTCCTATGCTAACACAATCACCCAATGATTTAGACAATATTCTTGATAGTGAAGAAACACCGCTACAGGGTGAAACTGTCCGTTATTTAACTCACATTGAAAATAAACTCTATGCAGATATTCAAGCCCGTAAACGAATAGATAGCGGTTTATTATTTTTGGCTTGTCAAATATCGAGTTGTAGCCTTAGTTGGTTACTTTTTAACCTACAGGTCACATTAACCATTATTCAAGTTTCTTCAGCAGTAGTAAGTTTGTTACCAGGATTAATTGACGTAGGGGATAGTTTTAATTTTTCAATCAGTTCTGATTCATGGGAATTTAACTTAGGTCAAAAGCCATTAATAGGAATAGTTAAATTAGCTATTGGTGGCGCGGTTTCATTTTCCGGTACAAGTAAAATCACTTCAGAAATTATCCAGACTAAACAGGCGATCGCACAAACTTACCAAGAAATTAGAAGTAGTGAGGGGTTAAGTTTTCAGTTGCCAGATATGGGGATGAGTTTATTAATAGCGTTATCTGGAGTAGTGCTACTAGGAATAGTTAAAAATTTTTCATCTACCAATAATACAGGAGACAAAGATAATGAAATTTAGAGGTAATTGGAACTTCTTTGAAATATTTATAAGCGGTTTGTTTACTGCAATAACTATTAACTACTTAATCACTGGATTTGCAGACATTGTACACAATATCAATTCAGTCTTGATATGGGTTCATAAGTCTGGTTTAGGTGTGTACCTTTATAAACTTTTTGGAGGTAGATAATGCAAGAAATACAGGAATTTAACCAACAATTAGTTAAGCAACGACGTAGTTCTAGTATCCTTATAGGTATTTTACTAGCATCAGGTTTCATTGCATCAGTTCCGATGTTCTCAGATAGCATTAAACATGAGGAAACCTTGTATTGTAATGTTAAAAGCAGTTGCCGTCCATCCAAAATCAAGAGAGGAATATCATTTTTAGTTGATAGAGAACGCAGAAACCAACTATTTGATAATAATATTAATGTTGTCAAGATTCTGCCACCTGAAGATGATAAAGCAGTATCTTATGGACTAGCTGCTAGTTTGTTCCTGTTATCTGCTTATGGAGTGAGTAAAGCACTTACTGATAGTCAGGAGAAATCAATACATAGTCAATTTAAGTTGCTTAAAATCAAGGCACTGGAGACGGATATCATAGAACAAAATCACATTGATATATTTCAGTTTTCTAAGCAAGGTCAAGCCGAAGTTGCTAAACAGTCTATTGCTAGGGAAGTGCAAAAGGCAATTCAAAAAGAAAAGA